>DVFT01000042.1 GCA_018713105.1 Candidatus Limivivens merdigallinarum
ATCGCTATATTGACTTCCATCTTTCAATGTGAACTGCAATGTATATACATTTAAATCATAATACACATTAATTGACGTACTTCCATCACCTGCTACGGTTACAGTATCAGCTCCTTTAAAATGATAGTAAGGAAATTTTCTAGCTGGTGCATTCTCTGAACCTTCCGTTACTGTAACTTCTGTTCCGGCGATTGCAGATAAACCAGTCTTTGTTTCAACTGCCTTATAAGAACCATCATTTTGCTCCTGGAAGTATACAATTTGATAATTTACTCTCTCACCGATCCACCTTGCAGTCAGGGTTTTATTCCCTGTAAGTTCCAGTTTACTACCTATTTCTACTTTTTGGTTATTCTCATCATACCAACCGCCAAACCTATATCCATCCTTTCTAGTTTCTTGACTGGAAACCGTTACTTCTTGACCATAAAGAGCAAATTGTCTGTTTACATAGGTACCACCATCTGAATCGTAACTTAAAGAAACTTGATTACGGTTATATTTAATTTCTACGACTGTAGAACCATCCCCAGCAATCGTTGTTGGTATATATGCCTGTGGGGTAAAACCTGGAATCTCTTTTATTTCAACAGAAGTCTCACTATCTGTAAGTCCCTGTTTAACCTCATAATACTCGCTTCCCTTTTCTGGATCTGCATAAGTTATTCCATCAAGATTCTGCAGTCTATGTTTTACAACATAATTCACAGTATCTGCTGTCAATGTCATGAAAATTTGAATATCTCCAGTTACTTCCCCAGTAACATATCCATTTACTGGCAAAATCGGATTACCTTCAGCATCCTGCGGTTCAACGATATAACCCGGTACTGATAAAACCTCTATTCGATACTGGTCACCTTCTTCATACTGAGTGGAAGAGATCCTTGTTGTACTATTTCCCTCTCGACGGTAAACCGTTACCGTATATATTGCTTTTTCAGTTTCTTCATCTGTTTCCTCATTAAGTATACTAATGTCATCTTTTGTTGATACAATTCCTATCTTTGCATATGTGGAAAAGTTTCCAGCCTGAAACGTAACCTCCGTATCCTCTGGTACAGCCTCTGTTATTACTTCTGCATTTGCCGTCTCATCGATGTGATAAATCACTGCTTCTTCAGCCTCTGCACTAAGTGCTGCATTACCAAAAGTAACTTCAACATCTGCTTCCGGTTGAATTTCTTTTCCTTCTTTGTCATAGAAAGTGATATCTACTGCTACAACATCTACTATTTCCTTACCATCTGCCGCAATCTGATCTTCCACCGCTGCTATAACTGTATCTGCTGTAACCGGGACTGCACTCATTGTTGTTCCTTCTGGAAGAGCTCCTTCCGGTACATTTACCGTTACAGCAGTATCACCAGCAATCTGGGAAAAGGTCTGTGCAGGCATTACCTCTTCGGTTTCCGTCTCCGGAACCTCAGTCTCACTCTCCACAACCTCAGACTCCGTCTCCGCTACTTCCGTCTCCACCGCCTGCGTCGCAATGCTCACAACCGTAGCGTCCGTCTGAATCCCTTCAATAATATACTCATTGGGATTTCCGGTAGTTCTTGCCGGGATGTTTCCGTCCACCAGCACTTCCGTTACAGCAAACCCTTCTGCCGGAACAATCGTGAACACGATTTTCCCATCCAGTGCCATTGCAGTCCCGTCTGTCACTGCTGTGCCGTTTGCGGTAATGGTTACATTCTCACCTGTAAAGGTTACCAGATTCTGTACAGCTGTTTCAGATTCTGCGGGCTCGCTTTCACTTTCCGCCGTCTCTTCAGATGTATCGCTGCCTTCTGCTTCAGACTGCGGCACTTCCTTATAAGAAACCACCACCTGGCTGTCCTTGGTCACATTCGGAATCTGATACTCGTTTGGATTTTCAGTCTTTGGCAGGTCTACATTATCCAGGCGGACGAACTCTACCTCATAGCCTTCGCTGGCTGTGACTGTGAACCTGAAAGCCTGATTCTGCTCTACCTCTTTATAATAGGCAGAAACATCTACAGCTGCATTGTCCACTGAGATCGTACCATGCAGAGCAGCGTTCTGCTCGAAGGTAACCTTATAGGTAACCGGCGCGGTTTCACTCTCTGCCGGCTTTGTGGCCTCGCTCTCTGCGGGAGCTGGGGTTTCGCTCTCTTTTTCGGTCTCCTTCTCTGTAGGAGCCTCGGTTTCTTTTTCCGTAGGAGCAGTCGTCTCGCTCTCTTCTGGTTTTGTAGTTTCCGTTTCTTTTGCCTGAGATTCACTTTCTGCCTTTGCTGCTTCACTCTCGGCTGCTGCCTGAGATTCACTTTCGGCTTTCGCTTTGGCTTCACTCTCGGCTGCTGCCTTTGCGGCTGCTTCGCTTTCGGCTTTTGCCTGAGCCTCGCTCTCGGCTGCTGCCTGGGCGGCCGCTTCACTTTCTGCCTTTGCTGCTGCTTCGCTCTCGGCTTTTGCCTGGGCTTCACTTTCGGCTGCTGCTTTTGCGGCTGCTTCGCTCTCGGCTTTCGCCTGGGCTTCGCTTTCAGCTGCTGCCTGTGCCGCTGCTTCGCTCTCGGCTTTTGCTTTCGCTTCGCTCTCAGCTGCTGCCTGCGCCGCTGCTTCACTCTCTACATTGGTTTCAGGAACCATATGCAGATCGCCAGATGCTGTTACACTGGCACCATTCTGGAAAATCATTGTCACTGTCAGCAGAATCGCTATGACACGTTTCCATTTTCTCGCCTTTTCCATGTGATATCCTCCTCTTTGATATACTGATTTATAGTGATCGGCTTTCGCCGTTGAAAATTTGAGGCAGGCCTGCGCCTTCCTCGTTCAGTGGATGTGTCATTTCATTCTTTCTGTCGACAATAATTGCGGAGTCCAACAATGTGATCAACTCCAGAACGCTTCGAAAATACTCCTCTTTCTGTCCCTCAATCCACTTAATCTTCCCTTGCCAGCTATGGGCTTGGGTATCTTTGACTTCCAATGTAAAGGTATATCCTTTTTTTCTCATCCTTTTTCCCTTCGCCCACCTTTCTTTTAAATTTAGAGTTCTGGATACATCTTCAATTTAGAACATGGCGGTCACAATTTGGTCACAAATCTTAACTTTTCTAAACTTTTTTCAAAAATATTTATCTTCGCTTTCTCCATAAAAAAACTCCCCCACCCATCAGCCATCTCATCCCGATGCTGATGCTGTGGAGGAGTCGTTTCCTCAATCATTCTGCTATTTATTCCCGCGAGCAACGAGCCAAGCGGACATGCTTGCATGTCCATTTGGCGACTGCCGCGAGGGTCAAAAACCCCGCAGCTCTGCTGCGCTACAAGTTTGATGCCCCGTAGCTTGCTGCGGGGTTTTTGACTTCATCTCCTGCAGATCATATTCTTACAGATCTTACAGATTTTCCCCGTTGCTTCTGATAATTTCCCTAAAATCATACGCCGAATCCTTCAGGATCCTCTCCTGTGTCCGGTAATCCACATAGATCAGCCCGAACCGTTCGGAGTAACCGTAAGCCCACTCGAAATTGTCCATAACGGACCATGCGAAGTAACCCGCCAGATCCACGCCGTCCTCAGCGGCTTTTTTCAGCTCTTTGAGGTAACGGTGGTTGAAATCAATCCGGTTCGGGTCGTGCACCTCGCCGTCCAGGCTCACCCAGTCGTGGGCGGACATGCCGTTTTCTGTGATGTAGACGGGCTTTTGGTAACGCTCGTAGAGGAACTTGGGCGCCCAGTACAGGCATTCCGGGGTGACGGGCCACTGGATTGCCGTCTTGGGGAAGCCATCATACCTTGAGACACGGACGGGGGATCCGTCCTCACCTGCACGGACGGGAACGGCGTTGTACATGTTCTGGCCGTAGAAATCCAGCGGTCTTTTGATCTGGTCCATATCCTGGTCTGTGAACTTCGGGAAATACGGACCGAATTTCTGAAGGACATCCTCCGGATACTGACCTAAGAATACCGGATCCATGCAGAATCCCACATCCCAGCTCACATCGGAGATCTGATCTCCCATCAGATGGAAGGTCGCCCAGTTTGCCGCTTTGATGTCTTCCGGTTTCTCCGAAGCCGGGAGATACAAGGCTCCGCAGGGCGCTATGCCTACCTTCACAGGTTTCACAGAATGCTCCCGCAGGGCGTCCACTCCCCGTCCATGAGCCAGGAGTACATTATGCCAAATCTGGAAATAGTCGTAGGGTCCCACCTTCAGCCCCGGGGCATGCTCTCCGGTCTGATAGCCCAAACCTACGGTGCACTGGGGCTCATTCAAGGTAAAGAAATATTTCACACGGTCGGAGAAATGACGTGCCACGATGCTGGCGTACTCGTAAAACCAATCCGGGGACTTGGGATTCAGCCAGCCGCCCTGTTTGTGAAGCTCATAGGGCAGATCCCAGTGATACAGCGTCACATAGGGCTCTATGCCATTCTCCAGCAAAGCATCGATCAGCCGGTCATAAAAATCCAGCCCCTTTTCATTCACCTTTCCGGTTCCGTCCGGAAGGATCCTCGCCCAGCTTAAGGAAAACCGGTAAGCCTGAAGCCCCATCTCCTTCATCAGGGCAATGTCCTCCTGGTATCTGTGGTAATGGTCGCAGGCAACGTCGCCGGTATGCCCTTCATAGACATGCCCCGGCTCCTTGCAGAATACATCCCAGATGTTCAGTCCCTTGCCGTCCTCGTAAGCGGCTCCTTCCACCTGGTAGGAAGCGGTCGCGCCTCCCCATACGAACTCTTTTTTAAATCCCATAGTTCCTCCTTTCTCCTTACCCTGCATAGGTATGGTATACATCATAGATCTTGCAGCTGGGCTTCCGTCCAGAGCCAGAGTCCGGGACGGCACAATTCCGTCCGCGAACAGGTCTTAAAATCACAGGCTCCGGACCTGTAATGGAGACCACATTCTCCTCCCAGATGCGGTCTTCGCCGAGACTCTCCGCCATACAGTAGGGGACGAAGCTTTTTGCCTGGATCTTAAGGCTTCCGTCCGAATATTCCGTGATCTCAAAACAGGGATCCCAAAGCTCCACATATTTCATGGGCACGAAGGTCTCAAATTCCTTCCGGGAGACCGTCTCTCCCTTTTCTTCATATTGGTAAATCATCTCCACGAACAGGTTGTCCGCTTCCAGGGGATGAAATCTTTCGTAATCCTCACTATCTGCGCGGATCGCTGACAGCGCCGGCACGCTCACTTCAAACTGCCGTTCCTCCAGAACCTGGAAATCCAGTGTTTTCAGCCGGATAGTTCCCGTTACCTGCTTCTCCTTAAGACCTTCGTTGGAGATCCAGAACTCCATCCTGCTGCCGTCCTTTGCAATGCTGCCGGCAAGCGGCGCATAGAAACTTTGCGCTATGTAATGCAGCGCCTTATATCTGCCATAATAATCCATGCTGGACCAGGATGCAACCGGCCAGTTGTCGTTGAACTGCCAGTAGATACTGCCCATGCAGCGGCCTCTGTTCCTGCGGAAATGCTCTACGGCTTCCTTCATGGCATAGCCCTGGAGCACCTGGCTTAAGAACACCAGGCTTTCCAGATCCTTGGGATACCGGAAAGTCTCGGAGAGATAATACAGGATCTTTCCGTTGGCAGCGGGATTTTTCTGGTGGCTTTCCATCACCCGGGAGAACAGATTCCGGTCCCGTTCTTCCGTAAAAGACTCAATCGTCTTCATGGAGGGCAGGGACTGGAAGCCAAATTCCGAGCAGAAGCGGAAATAATGGTTCCGGTATTCTGAGAACGGCTTCTGACCGTGCCATACATCCCAGTAATGGCTATCCCCTCTGTTCTCGTCCCCTGGGTCGTCGAAGCTCCCTCCTGAGGAAGGGGAAGACGGCCAGTAAAAGGTGTCCGGCGCTGTCTCCTGGACGGTTTTTTTCAGGAAATACTCGAACTGGAGGAGATAGTCCCTCTTCAGGGACGGCGCATGGCCCTGCATATCCTTCCAGTCTATCCAGGCAGTCTCCATCTCATTGTTGCCGCAGATCAGGGCAAGACAGGCGTGGTTCCGGAAACGCGCCACATTGTCCCGCGCTTCTGCCACGATATTTTCCGTAAATTCTTCCGTCAGATCGTAGATATTGCAGGCGTACATCAGATCCTGCCAGAGCAGGATGCCGTATTCGTCGCAGAGATCATAGAACTCATCGGAAGGGTAGTATCCGCCGCCCCAGATCCGAAGGCAGTTGAAATTGGCAAACACTGCCGCCTCCACGTCCCGCTTTAAGACCTCCCCGGTAATACGGGGATAAAAGCAATCGTCTGGTATATAGTCCGCTCCCTTGGCAAACATCTTTTTGCCGTTGACCTTGAAGGCAAATTCCGTCCCCCACTGATCCTCCTCCTGGGAGATCTCCATGGTCCGGAGACCGATCCGGTATTCCTTGGTCTCACGCCCGTCCCGTTCGCTTTCCAGGATCACGCTCACCCGGTACAGAGGCTGATCCCCCAATCCGTTTGGCCACCAAAGCTTTGGCTCCTCAATGGCCGCAGATGGCTCCTCTCCTTCATAGAGCAGCTCTCCTGTGGGGTCATACACCTGATAGGACAGCTTCACCGGATCCTCTTTGGGATTTTTCACTTCCGTCTCAAAGGTAAGGCTGACCCTTCCGTCCTGATGGTTCTGTCGGATATAGGTATCCAACAGCCTCGCTCCATCGTAAGCGAACAGCTCAATCTTTCGGAAAATCCCCGCATCGGGAAGCTTCGGCCCCCAGTCCCAGCCGAACATACAGTGGGGTTTCCGGATATACTGGCTTCCCAGCGTGGTTCCTGTGTTCGCCATATGGATCTCCCGCCCCTTTTCCGGACGGTAGGAGCGGATGAACTTAAGGGGTGAGGTGATCTGGATGCGAAGCCCGTTCTCCCCCTCCCTGGCACATTCCCGGATGGAGAACGTGTAGATCCGGTGCATATTCTCCACATGCCCCAGGAAAACGTCATTGAGATACAGATCTGCCACCGTGTCAATGCCATAGAACACCAGCTCCAGATTTTCCTTGCCGTACTCCTCCCCGGTCAGGCAAAAGCTGCCTTGGATTTCAAAGTCGTGTTCAAAGAAACGGTTCACTTCATATTCATTGGTACCGTAATACGGGTCAGGCAGGATCCCTTCCGCGCAGTATGTCGTCATAGCGGATCCCGGCACATCAAATGTGTGCCAGGATTCTTCTCCCACTGTCCGGATTTTAAATCCCTCTTTGATTTCTCTTTTCATAAAACGAACCCCTTTCCTGCCGTGGTACTCCGGCATGTTACCTTTATCTTACATCACTTCATAAGTAAAGGAAAGAAAATCTGCGTAATTGTTCCTTCCTTCCATATCCTGTACGCACATCCCGACAAAGCTTCCGGTAAAACCATCGGCAAAGTCATCGGACAGGCAGGTCACCGGCAGACGTTCTCCAATCCTGTGCCTTACCCCTTCCGCCTCATAGAAAAATTCCGCCAAGTCATTCTGTACCGTAAGTCCTAAAAGATAACGCGGTCCGTCAAGCCTGACTTCCGGATACAGCGTTGCCTTGCCTCCCATGACTGCCATCAAGCCTGCCACAGTCCCCTGGAGCTGTTCGTTATAGCTGATATAAGCATAATATTGGTTCTTCTCGTCATAACGGTAGATCAGTCCTGCCCCGTGACGATACGTCCTCGGAACAAATTCAAACTCCGTCCTGGCACAGAAGGAAAAATCAGTCTGCCTCCTGGCAATGAGAGCCTGGTCAAATCTGGAAAAAATGGATTCTCCTCCGTAAATTCGAAGGGCACCCTTCCTCTCCGTGACCGTCATGCCCGCCGCCTCATAGAAAACCCGAAGCGTCAGGAAATCCTTTCGGAAGTCTTCCTTGTCAAAGGTATAGCGGACTGCCTTGGAGACGGCCGCTTCCTTGGCTGGCAGCTCCTCATTCTCTACATGGAAGGAGGATTTCGGGAGCCTTCCTCCACCTTTCAGATATGGCCAGCCTTCCCTCCACTCTATCTCCTGGATGGCGGTCTCCCGCCCCATGGGACAGAATTCCGTACCCGGTATCGTCCGGGCGCAGAGATGCGCCAGATACCAGTTTCCTCTGCCATCCTCCACCAGGCTTGCATGGCCTGCTTTTTTCAACAAACTGCTGCCGGGACCTAAGCGCGGGAACTCCTCCGCTGCCTTCGTGCCATCAAAGCTTCCCTCATAGGAGGAAAGGATCGGGTTGCCCGGATGGACTTCATAGGGTCCCAAAAGGCATTTGCTCCTGGCGACGGTCACGGCGTGGAACCATCCGGTTCCGCCCTCCGCTGTGAAGAGATAATAATAATCTCCAATCCGGTACAGGTTCGGTCCCTCTGTGCTGCCGATCCTGGTTCCCTTGAAAATCGTGACTGGCTCCCCAACCAGCCTTTTTTCCTCCGGATCGTACTCCTGAATGCGGATCCCTGCAAACGGATTGCCGCCAAAGGTTCCCCGATGATCCCATTCCATGTTCAGGATCCATTTCCTTCCATCCCGGTCATGGAAAATGGACGGGTCAAAGCCGCTGGAATTCAGGTAGACCGGATCCGACCAGGGACCTTCGATCTGTTTCGCCGTGATCAGATAATTGTGGGTATCCATAGGCGGGAATTCCCTGGCGCTGTGAACCACGGTATAGATCAGATAAAAAAGCTCCCCGTCATAACTCAGACAGGGAGCCCAGATACCGTCACTTGCCCTGCATCCCCTCAAGTCTGCCTTTTCCTTGTTGTCGATTGGGGAGCTTATGTATTCCCACTCAGCCAGATTCCTTGAATGGTACACGGCAACTCCCGGAAGCCATTCGAAGGTAGAAACCGCCAGGTAATAATCATCTTCCACCCTGATCAGCGATGGATCCGGATGAAAGCCTCTTAATACGGGATTTTCTGCTTGCAAGTTGATTCTCCTTTTTATGCGGGAGGCGGTCCGCCAGACCGCCTTCTCCAGTATCAATTTCGGTAAACATGGGATTCCACATAGGAGATCCCGATCGTCTTATAGGTATACAAAAGCTTGTATCCCAAATCCAGATTTACTTTTTCCCCGATATTGGGGTTTTCCAAAATCTGATCTGCTGCATGGATATAATCCCTGAGGATTGACCTATCCAGCGGGCACTCGTGGTGCCCCGGCCAGATTTCGCAGTATTCCTTTTCCAGGGACAGCAGCCTCTCATCTGACGCTTTCACATCCTCCACCGCAGCGGAATGGTCAAAATACACCAGAATTTCCCGGTTGCAGACCGTATCCCCGGAGAAGAGGTACCCTCTGGCGGTATCCAGAAAGCACACGCTTCCTCTCGTATGGCCGGGAGTGGAAATAACGCAGAGCTTCCTTCCGCCCAGATCCAGGATCTCACCGTCCGTCAGATAGGTGAGTTTGTCCGGCATGGTTCTGGTCACCAGGTAATTCTCCTCCTCACGGGAAAGGGGATAGTCATAGATCTGGCTGAAATGTGCCATCTGCCTCTGCCTTCCGGTACGTTCAAAGCCGGATTTCAGCACCATTTCATCTTCCGGATGGATCCGGCAGTTTGAAAATTCCCCGCTGCATCCCGTATGGTCGAAGTGCCCATGGGTGAGGATCACCTCCACGGGCTTATCGGTAAGGGAAGCGATCACTTCCCTTAACCCGGAAAACCCGTTGCCTGCATCCAAAAGGACTGCCCGGTCTTTCCCTTCAATGAGATACAGATAGGTACGGAAAGGATCCAGAAGCTGCCAGGTGCCGTTGTCGATTTCCATAACCTGATAGTTTTCCATCAGCCCTTCACACTTCCTGCCACGATACCTTCAATAATATATCTCTGTCCCACTGCATACAGGATCAGCACCGGCAGCATGGTCAGCACCAGACCAGCCATCATAGGCGCATAGTCTGCGGAGTGGGATGCCAGGAACGCATAGGTCATCAGAGGCAGTGTCTTAACCTCTTTCAGAGACAGGAAGGTACTTGCCAGAATATAGTCGTTCCAGATAGAAAGCGCGGTGAATACGACTGCTGTGATGGTAATCGGCTTCAGCAGCGGCAGAATGATCTGAAAGAAGGTCTTCTCCTGGGACGCGCCGTCGATCAGGGCTGCCTCGTCCAATTCTACCGGAATTCCGCCCATGAATCCGCAGTACAGGAAGGTTGGGAACGGAATATTCAGTGCGATATGGATATAGGTTACCATCCAGATGTTATTGGTAAATCCCAGACGGGATCCATAAATGTTAACCAACGGAATCATAATTACCTGGAACGGAACAACCATAGCCGCTACCAAAAGCATATACACTGCTTTTGTCAATTTCCATTTCTTTCTGGAAATCACATACGCGTTCATAGCGCTCAGAAGTGAACTGACTAACGTGGCAATCACACAGATAATCAAAGAATTCTTAAAAGAATTCAAAAAATTCATGGTTTCAAAGGCATTTCCGTAGTTCTCAAACTTAAAGCTCGCCGGCCAGCTAAATGGATTCGCTACGAACTCCGAGGATTCTTTAAAGCTGTTCAGGATTACCAGGAAGAACGGCATAACGAACAGTACCGCCAACACCAGTACTACAAGAAAAATCACTGCGGTCATTTTTGTCTTTTTCTCTTTCATTATGCGTTAACCTCCTTTCTTCTGGAAACGGTTACCTGTACCAGAGAAATAATCGCTACGATAATAAACAGTACCACGGCTTCTGCCTGTCCTTTGCCATATTCAAAATTACTGAACGCCGTCTGGTAAATCTTAAACGCCAGAAGTTCTGTAGATTTGAACGGACCTCCTGCTGTCAGGGACAGGTTCACATCGAAGGACATGAATGCCTTGGAGATTGCCATGAACGTACAAATCGTAATAGAGGAACGGATCATCGGAATCTTGATGAACCGGAGCAGCTGGAATCCAGTGGCGCCATCAATCTCTGCTGCCTCCAGCATTTCCTTGGAAATGCTCGTAAGACCTGCTACATAAATAACCATCAGATAGCCGCCAAGCTGCCATACCGTTACCACAATCAAGGCTGCCATGGCCGTTCCCGGGCTGGTAAGCCAGGAAGTCTCAAACAGCCCTATTCCTGTAGCCTCTCCCACTTTCGTCAGGGCGAAGGAGAAGATGTAATTCCAGATATAACCCATTACAATACCGCCAATCATGTTGGCCGCAAAGAAACAGGTTCTGAAAAGCCCCTGAAGCTTGATCCCATAAGTTAAAAGCAATGCCAGACCGATACCGATCAGGTTACTGAACACAACGGTGAAAAATACATAAATAAAGGTTTTCCCGAGAGACGTCAAGAACGACTGGTCTGTGATCAGAGACGCATAGTTCGCTAATCCCACCATGTTATAATCCGGAGAGAGTCCGTTCCAGTCTGAAAATGTAAGGTAGATACCATAGATCAGAGGTATCACCACAACGGACGCCCAAATCAGCATGGGCGGAACCACAAATTCACAAAAGAGCCTTCTATCCCTACTTTTCTTGTTCATAGAGCTCCCACCTCCTATTTTCATTTACATCTTGCCTGCTATTCCATCCGCAGCCCTTCCGTCTGCGGGAAGCAAGAATGGAGATGGCCAGGGGCCATCTCCATATAGATCTTCCCTTTTACAGAGAACTGTCTGCAAATTTTATCTGATTACTGTGCCTGCCAGTAAGCCTGAATTGCATCTGCTGCCGCATCTCTGTCCATCTGTCCTGCCAGATACTGCTGCATAACAGCGCCGTTCTCTGACCAGAAGTCGGACGGCAGAAGCATGCTGAATGCATAGGTGCTTCCAACCTTGCCGTCTGCGATATAGGACATGGTAGAGGTTGCCAGCGGGCTTGAATAGGTGATATCGTCTGCTGCATACGGAAGAGCGATCTGCAGAGAGTCAACCATTTCCTGAGCCTTGTCCATGAGCAGGTACTCAACAAGCAGTTTTCCTGCTGCCTGCTGTGCTTCGTCGTTCTGGCTTGCATCGATGCAGTATCCCTTTGCCGGGAATACGCCCAACAGAGAATTGATCTCGTTAGACTCGCTGGTCAGCGGGCAGGGCATAATGCCGTATTCATCATCCGGATTTGCAACGTCTTCCAGGTAAGACCATCCCCAGTCTCCCATGAACCACATCGCAACATCACCGTTTGCCATAGCCTGAGCATCCATATCGGTATTTCCTACCAGAGGATCGTTTGCGTTATAGTTGTATTTTGCGATAATATCGAAGGTGTCCATGACGCCATTCCAACCATCATTGGTCTTCAGTTCGGCGCTTCCGTCTTTCAGGCTCTCAATGAATGCCTTCTGAGCATCCGCATCGCCCTGGATTCCGCTGAATACCTGGCTTAAGTAGTGGCTTCCCAGAGACCAGTCAACACCGGTCAACATGATCGGGCTTACGCCGCCTGCCTGGATCTTCTCACACAGAGCTTCCAGATCTGCAGAAGAGGTGATGGTGGAAGGATCGAATTCCTCTCCGGTTGCCTTTTCAATCGTTGTTTTGTTGTAGATAATACCCATAGCCTGTACAGAGTTTGGAACACCGTAGAGCTGTCCGTCTTCTGATCTGAAACAATCCAGATAAGCGTCCTCCAGCTGATCGATCCAGGTCTCTGTGGAGGGATCGTATGCTGCCATGTTTGCAATGTTTTCCTGAATATCGATCGGGTCCATCAAAGAAACTGTGGGAGCCTCACCGCTGGCATACAGGGTCATCCATTTCTGTTTCTCACTGCTGTCGTATGCGATGTAGTTTACCGTGATGTTCGGGTGCTCCTCCATAAAGTCTGCACACATCTTCTCGAAATCTGCATCGTGATCCGGAACGGTGGTGTAGAATGAGATGGTAACCGGTTCGTCGGAAGCTGCAGCATCCTCGCTTGCAGATACCGTCATGGGAGCGATTGCAGAGATTACCAGCGCTCCAGCCAAAATCTGAGACATCCATTTCTTTCTCATTGTTGTCATCCTCCTTAAACTTTTAGGTGATATAGTGTTGGGTATATTTGAAGCTTTTCAGCCAAATATCAAGTTCCATTCAGCTTGCGTGTGGAGTTCCTCCTCAGCAGCTTATATGGAAAATAGGTACGGGAGTTTCTTTCCCCTTCCTCGTCAAACAGCGCCTGATACAAGATCTCTCCTTGCCGGTACATCTTAACGGTGGACAGCGGCGGGTCGTAAATATTTTCCACAGAATCATCGAACCCGAATACCGAAATATCATCGGGAACCTTCAGCTTTACATATTTCAGGAACCGGATCACTCCGATGGCGATGATATCGGATCCACAGATAACAGCGGTGGGAAGAAAGCGGCTGTTCTCATAGATTTTCTTCATTCCCTGATATCCGCTCTCTGTCGAAAATTCGCCCTGGATCACATAAGAATCCGGAATTTCAAGCCGTTTCTCTTCCATCACATCCTGGAAGCCTTTCAGCCTCAAGGTTCCGTTGGTATAGTCCTCGCGGCTGCCTCCTATGTAAGCGATCCGTTCATGTCCTTCCTCGATCAGGAATCTGGTGACATCCATTGCTGTATGATAGCTGTCTACTGTCACAGTTCGGAATTCGTATCCTTTGATCTCCGGCGGAAGTCCCTGGTTTGCCAGGACAACCGGACAAGTAAACTGTGCGAGTTTTTCCAAAATATCCTCTCTCAACTGGATTCCCATAAAGATCAGTCCATCAACCGCCCGTTCCAGCATCTTATCCAGCACAGCTACCGCTTTGTCAGTATCCATGTCATACCCACAGCAGATCATGATCTTATCATGTTCCATGCAAACCTCGCTGATCTGCTTTAAGTGAATGGCCGTGATGGGGTTCGTCAGATCCGCCACCACTACGGCAACCAGACCTGTTTTCTTCGTGATCAGGCTTCTCGCAGCCACATTGGGTTTGTAGCCGTATTTCTCAATGCTGCGCATCACCTGTCTCTGCAGATCGCCGCTCACCTTCTTAGAGCCGTTTAAAACCCTGGAAACCGTCGAGACAGAAACCTTTGCATCTGTTGCAATATCTTTAATCGTTACTGTCATAATCTCTATCTCTCTTATCTGTGGTATCGTTTTCCCTGTCGACCAGTATTTTAGGTCTTTTGCCCTGCTTTGTCAACTGTTTTGGCTTAAAAAAAGTTATTTTATTTAAAATTTACAATTTTATCCTGTCTGTTTTATGCACATTTACAGGTAAAATCAGGAAAACCTTTTCCCAGCAGTCGTGTAACATTCCGGTCAGGAGCAAAATTCTTTCATTTTTCCATGCCTAGGACACCTTTTCTGCCTGTTTTTGGCATAAAAAAAGACATGTTTCCGAATGAAATTTCTTTCTTCGTGAAACATGTCCCAATTTTCCCAGCCTGTCAGGAAATCGGATCCCAATAGGTCATGAAAATATTTCCTGCCTCTTCGAACAAGGCTGTGCTGTCATTTATCCCATAATAGAAGAACTCACTCTCCCCAGGATTTACAAGCAGCGTATTGTATTCATCATAACCGATGATCAGCACGACTCCCTGCGGTGTCTGGTCTGTCACCGGAGTCTTTGCCACTACAGGGGTTCCCTGGCTCACATAATACAGGACGGAATCCAGCGTACAGCCGCTTAAGTCCAGCGCCGTGCATCCGGTGCCCTCTTCAATGGCTGCCGGATCCAGGCTGCACTCCTTCATGATATCCGGAATCGTACTGATATCCAGGGTAATCTTGGTTTCCTTGTTTCCTCTCTCCCAAACATTCTGCATACTGCCATCCACCACGACGCCCAGATTCTCATCCGCATCCTTCACCGCAGCGCCGATCGAAGTGTAGACGCTCTTAAGCCTGCCTTTGGCATAGACGTAGTAGACATCCTCCTTCTCCGACGTCTCCAGGATGATCGTCCGTGAACCCTCCTGGATCACCTCGCTGCATCGGATAATCTGGGGCGTATCCGAACTGGCGAGAGATCCGTTCACATTGAGAACCGTCTCTGTCTGCTTCCTGGTGGTGGTGTAAGTGGAAATCCCGTAATCCCGGCTCTCTTCCTCAGCGCTGTTGACGATATGGTCCTCATCCGCATCCACGAATTCTCCATTCTCTTTGGTCGCACGCGCCATGGTGATCATCTTGTCGTCCAGCGTCACGCCCATCACATAGTAACCGGACTGACTGTAATCCAGCTGCACTTCTCCTGCCGCATTTGCAATGACGATCTCCTTCATGGGGAACTGTTCCATGCCCTCATGCTCTGTATTGACATCTGCCGCATCCGCGATGCCGTAGATCACATCCTCACCCATGAACCCGAGAAGACGGATATACTCCATGTCCTCACAGGAAATCTCCGTCATTTCCCTGGTATCCAGATCCATAACCACGATCGTCCTGGAGCCATAGGCTTCATTTTCTTTCAGCCATGCGGCATGGGCTCCCGTATCCGAACTCACAAAGCAGTCCGGCGCGATACCGGAAGAGAGGATCTCCGTCTGACGTGTCTCCAGATTAATGGCATAGATGCTGCCGTCCACCAGGATGAAAAATTCTGTCCTGTCCTGGGAAATGTATGCCAGGGAATTCACATCACGCACCAGAAGCTCGTAGTTCCGTTTTGTATCCACGAACAGGCACTCCCGGATCGTATAGGTGGCAGCATCATAGTAGTAGACCGCAACGCCGGATTCTCCCTCATGCTCTCCCCGGTTCATATAGCCGCTTACCAGGAAATACATATTGCCTCCGTCGTCAATATCCACAATGGTGATTTCATTCTGGTCGTAGGTATCCCTGGCATCAGAGCCGCTCTCCTGCGGGAAACTGAATACCTGAACCAGCTCATTCTCCGGCATCCGGTACATCCAGAGCGCCCCTGCCTGGACAAAAGCATAGTAGGAGCCGCTGGAATCACTTTTGTAGTTGATATCCCTTCCCGCAATCCCCAGGTTGATCCCGCCGTCCATCAGGACGTCTTCTTTTTCGGGATCAAAGATTTCCTGCATGGTCCGCTCAAAATCCAGCAGCCGGATACGTTCCTCCGTATAGAGCATCCTATAATATTCCGACACATAATAAAGCTCCGTCTCCCCTGAATCCGACTGGGCAGAAACCATATAATCCATCACGATCGTCGCCGTCGTCTCATTGATCTCCTTAAGGCTGGGAATTGGTTTGTAGTAAGCCGTAGGCGAAAGAGACGCAAAACTCAGCTGATCCATGGTGGAATGAATATTCGTAAACGCCAGGGTCGTATTATCCCCGGTCTCATCAGGCTCAATGTAGGCGGAAATCTCATCCAGGCCGTTCTTGTTCACACATCGTTCGTAAAATCCTGTAGCAAAATCCAGATAGTCCTTTGTGTGCAGGTTGCTCTCATAAATCAGCCTAGTATAATAGTAAAGCGTTTTCTCCCCCACAGAGACATTCAGCTTCAGCACATACTCTGTGTTGATCAAAAGCTGGGTCTGAATATCCAGCACCGCGTTGATATACTCTCCGCTCTGCTCCGTCTGGTTGACTTTGGTCCGTTCCAGGACCTCTGTCCCGTCAGAGCTCATGACTTCGAAGGTAAGATCTCCAATCTTGTTATCAAAGGTCTCAATTTGGATACTTAAGCTGCGGTCATCCTCCAGAGGCGTCAATGTATCCCTCATCGCAGTGACGTCCATCTCTTTGACATAGCCGTGCAGACAATTAAGCTGGCTCCCTCCATTGTTCATATAGACCAGCGGAAAACTGGCGGCCTTCATAGTCTGCGTCGTGCTGACGGTATCCTGATTCAGATAGAAGGACACTCCCACCGCTGTTCCCACGAACACAACCAGTAAGATTGCAATACGAATGATGATTCTCTTCATGTTTCTTTATTTTCCTCCCCGTTTCGCATCCAAAAGCTCCTTCAATGTGGGATGCACTCCTAAAAATTCCATGCAGTGTCCGAGCTCTTCATTTGTTTTCCCCTTATTGTCCTTCACCGCACGGATCAATATGTTCTTCGGTGTATGTTCCATGTCGATAAATTCCAAAATCTGTACCTGATATCCTGCTTCCTCCAAAAGCCCGGCACGGATTGCGTCTGTGAACAACGCTGCCATGCGTTCCCTGATCAGCCCGTATTTCAGCACAGGGGACAGCATCTCGCAGGAAATCTGGCTGTTCAGCTCATGCTGGCAGCAAGGCACGGACAATATAACCTTTGCATTCCATCGCACCGCCTTCTCCAAGGCAAAATCCGTAGCAGTATCGCAGGCATGGAGCGTCACCACCATATCCACCGAATCCCTACCCGTGTAATCGGCGATATTTCCGGTGAGAAAGCTGAGCTTATCATAGCTGTATTCCCGCGCCAGCTCATTGCAGTGCCGGATGACCTCCTCCTTCAGATCCAAGCCGATGATCCGGATGTCCAGTCCCAAAAGCACCTTCAGGTAGTAGTACATCGCAAAGGTCAGGTAGGATTTGACGCATCCGAAATCCAGAATGACTGCCTCCCTGCCGCGGGGCAGTTCGTCCTGGATATCCCGGATAAACTCCAAAAACCGGTTGATCTGGCGGAATTTGTCGTATTTGGCATGGATGACCTTCCCTTCTTTGGTCATCACTCCCAAGTCCACCAGGAACGGAACCGGCTTTCCCTCCTCCAGGATATACTGCTTTTTCCGGTTATGGGAAAGATCCTGAGCCGGTTTCGGGAGCGCTTCTTTCGTCTCCTTCTTCTCTTTCACCGTCACCTTTCCTTTTTTGCTGACCAGCACGTTCACTGTCCTGTCTGCAAGAAAGAGCTGCATCTGCATAAATTCCGTCTCCATCAGCCCGCCGAGGCGTTCCACTGCCTCCCCCGCAGAAAGATTCTCATGAAATTCCTGTTTCCCCACCTGAAGAGCAAGCTGAAATTTCCGCTCTCCCCGGTGCAGCACCGGTCGGATCCTCGCCCGAATGGGACCATCCTTTCCCCGGCTCTTGCTCAAGGTTCCATGAAGCAGCCGGTCATCCAAACATTGTTCCAATAATAACCTGATTTCGTTCATCCGTCTTCCTCTTTATCTATATTAAAAACCGGATATAGGAAACGATCCTCCCATATCAGGGCTTCCCGTGTAAAAAGAGCCATGGTCTCAAACCATGACTCTATTGTAAAGGCTTTTCCCTAAAACCTCAACATAAATTTTCTTAACCTTTTCCCTACCAGCGGCGTCCGCATCTTCTCCGCCGGCAGCGGCGGCGGTAGATTTCCTCATAAAGCATGACGTCCACCAGATCCCTGAGCCAGTTTTTTCCCGGCGGATAACGGCGGCGTGTTTCCACATTCATCGCCATTGCCTCGTCCTGGTCACTTCCTTCCACGATCTCATAGTTCTCCTTGACCTGATCGAAAATGCGGGCGGATACTCTTGAAAGCATACGTTTATCCGGATACTCGTCAAACATCATACTGCCTTCATACTCCATCCGGTCACATTCTTCTTCCACAAAAGGCATAATTTCCCGTGCGTTCTCCGGATACATGCTTTTCAGCCTTTCACGATCCCGTTCATTCTCCCGGTCCTCCTCATAGTAGCTTCCAAAATTCGGGTCTGCATTGGCAGCCGCTTTTTCCTCTGCCTCTTCTTCTGCCCTTCCTCGGAGAGTCCGCACCATCTCCTGGTTCTGGAGCTGCTGCTGTTTCCGAATTCCATAAGGCATTCTGTCTTCCTGATATCCGGCATAGGAATCCTGTCTCATTCCGCAGTATGGACAGGTCTGCCCCCACTCCTCTTCATAACCGTTCTCTCCTTCTCCCACATTCGTCCCGCGTGATTCATAGCGATACCCGCCGCGGGAAACTCCTCCGCAGCAATTCCGGTTCCAATCCATGCTTCTCTCCTTGCATGTTCTTCACTATAAGCTATGTGTTTTTCGGAAAAATGCCACTTTGGGCGTTTGGATCCTTTAATAATCCAAAGACAGGATCGGGACTGCCGCATAGATGTAGGTTCTGTCCTCTTCCTCATTGTAATTCATCGCCAGGTTAAGGTTGATGGGACTCCCTTGCTGCATCACACGTTCCTCCAAAAGCGGCGTATATCCGCAGATAGTATACAGATCCATCGAACGTTTTTCCTCTACCACGGTCACATCCATCCGTTCCAGCAGCTCGTCCGCAGCCCGGTTCCGCTCCTGGAGGCTTAATTTGCCTTCATAGCTTCCGATGATATTGGTGGTGCTGTGTACGTCTTCCATTTTTCCGCTAAGCAGATCATCCAGTGCCTCCCTCCATTCAAAGGTTTTTACCGGCTCGCCGTCCGCCGTGAGGGACAGCAGGAAATACTGCTCTTCTTGGCCTTCTTCTGTCAGGGTAACGATCCTCATATCCAGGCTGTCTTTGCCCTTGGAGGAGGAAAGCCTCTCTTCCTTTCTGTCTTCTTCCTCTGCCCGGCTCAAAGTCAGCTTCTCCTCCATGCCGAGGGCCTCCGCCACCTCTTTCAGAAAGGAGGCCGGGCTTTTCTCTTTTTCTCCGAAAACACCATAATATTCTACCGAAGCGCTCTGCTCCATGGTTCCCACATCTGCCAGAACCTGCATGATCTTCTCCTTCTCTTCCTGCCGCGTAATTCCTAAAGCCTGCACCGCCGCCAACCCCCACAGGATGACAACCAGGACTGCCCATATTTTTTTCATAAAAAATTCCTCCATTTGGCTTTATTCTTGCCAAATGGAGGAATCCTATGCACTGACATATTCCGGTCTGTCAGTCTGTCACAACACCCTTCTGCAGCATAATATTCGCATACAGAGCGCTTTCCCCGGTAGCGATGATTGCATATACCTTTTTCGCTTCTTCATAAAATGCAAATCGTTCGATATTTCCTACTGCTTTCTCGCCTCTCTCATCGTACTTGCTGATGATTTCCTTGTAGGTATCCCAGATCGGGGTCTCCACATTGTCACCCGGCATAACTTCCATCAGGTTGACCGGGTGCTCCACATAGGTATCCAGCGGGAATACCTGGAGGATGGCATCCAAAAGCTCCGGTACGCCGTGTCCGTCGCAGCGGATCACAATAGCATCCTTGCCCATGGACTCTGCCGGAAAGTTGCCGTCTGAGATTACCAGCCTGTCGCTGTGTC
Source organism: Candidatus Limivivens merdigallinarum (assembly GCA_018713105.1). Taxonomy (GTDB): domain Bacteria; phylum Bacillota; class Clostridia; order Lachnospirales; family Lachnospiraceae; genus Limivivens; species Limivivens merdigallinarum. The sequence continues at coordinate 20,020 of DVFT01000042.1, forward strand.
CCATCTCAGCAAGAACCTTTAATAATTCTGGGGATAAAATTTTTGGAATTCCTTTTAACATTGTTTTGTCTCCTTTTTCTTTTTATTGTATCCTTCCGGATAAAAGAAGGAACCGGTCTCCCGGTTCCTTCTTGGTTCACTTCAGAAAGTCCGTATATTAGTCATACAGGTTCGGAGCGATTTCCGGATCTTCCATGTTGGTGGTGTCATACCAGTATCCATCGGTCGGGATATCGGTAACTTCTTCGCCGTTAGCGATCATGGTCAGAACATCAACGGTTCTCTGACCCATAACCATCGGAGACTGAGTTACAGCGCCGAGCATGGTTCCGTCGGTGATAGCGCCTTTGATGGTTGCGCCTGCATCGAAGCCTACTGCCAGGATGTTAGCTTCCGGATCAGTTCCCAGAACGCTCAGATTGCTGTTTGCGGTCAGGATACCTTCTGCAGATACCTGGTTAGAACCAAACATACCGATGGTGTCAGCTTTGTTCATGATATTAGAAGCCTCAGTTGCACACAGCTCAACAGTACTCTGTGCCGGAACAGCTACTTCGATGATCACATCTGCAGAAGCCTCGTCTCCCTTGTCTGCACAGTTGTCTACATAGTAATCATTACCAGTTACAGCAACGGTCTTTCCATCAGCGCTTACCAGCTCGATCATCTTGTCGATGAAACCAAGTCCACGCTGGATAATAGATTCAGAAGTTGCTTCCTGGTTTACTTCACCGATTCTTACCGGCTCGGTAGCGTTTGCGATCTTGTCTTTCAGTGCGTCATAGAGATGCTCTGCTGCAATCTCGCCTGCTGCATAGTTGTTGGTAGCGATCGTGGAGTATACGCTTCCTTCCGGAGCATCCGGTACGCCTGCGTCGAAGCATACTACCGGAATTCCGTTGTCTGCTGCGGTCTGCAGGGATTCCAGAACTGCCTGCTGATCGTTGGGGGCAAGACCGATTCCATCCGGAGCGCTGTTAATTGCGTTGTTCAGCATGTTTACCTGGTCAGCGATATCTGTCTCCAGGTTCGGGCCAGTGCAGTTTACAGTTACGCCGAGTTTTTCAGCTTCCTGCTCAATACCCTGAACAGCTGCCTGCCAGTAGGAAGACTGATAGCTCTTAACCAGAATTTCGAAAGTATACGGCTCATTTGCGGTTACGTTGGAGAAATCCACGGTTTCTCCCGCTGCCTCGGTCTCGCCTTCTGCCGCTTCTGTTTCTCCCTCTGCTGCCTCAGTAGCTGCTTCCGTAGCTGCCTCGGTAGCTGCTTCCGTAGCTGCCTCAGTTTCTTCTGCCGCAAATACGCTGGTTCCCATCATGGACACAACCATAGCTGCTCCAAGAACTGCTGCTAAAACTTTTCTTTTCATTGTTGTTCTACCTCCTGTTTTAAGTTCGTTTTTCTCTATATGAAGTCTCTTAGGACTTACATATCTGATAATACTTGCAGATTAGTTTCTTTCACGTTTCTTCTTGATGATATCCACCATTACAGCTCCAATCAGGACAAGACCTGTAATAATCTGCTGCCAGTTTGCCTGCAGCCCAATGAATGGAAGCCCTGTCTTCAGAAGACAGATAACGAAAACACCTAAGAGGGAGCCGGTTACCGTTCCCACGCCGCCGGATGCAGATACACCGCCGATGATCGCACCGCCAATCGCCTCCAACTCAAATCCTGCGCCAGAACCCGGCTGAACAGTAGAAAATACTGCTGAGTATGCGATTGCTGCCAGACCTGCAAAACCACCGCAGATCACATAAGCTATGATGTGATAAAACTTTACGTTAACACCTGAAAGACGGGTTGCTTCCTTATTGCTTCCGATTGCAATCGTATAACGTCCAACTCTGGTATGATTCAGTACATACGCCATCACGATTACTAAGAGGATAATCCAGATGATTCCGATGGGAACATTCATTGTCCCTACTTTCACCTTGAAAATGTTGCGGAACCAGCCGCCTGGCTGTGCCAATGTCGGCCAGGAAATACCGAATCCTCCTACAATAATGGAACCAAGTCCACGGGTCATCATACAGGTACACAGGGTTACCAAGAACGGGGGCATGTCTGCCACCGCTACCAGCGCTCCGTTCAGCACGCCAACCGCCATACCAAATACGATTGTCACAATGATCCCCACCCAAACTGGCATGTGGTGCAGAGATACCAGATAACCTCCTACCAGGGAGTAGCAGATCAGCCCCGTACCGATCGAAAGATCCACGCCTCCCGTAATCAGCGGGAAGGTGACACCAATTGCCATGAGGGCAATGTAATAGGAATAATCCAAAATACTGATAAATGTTGTATATCTCCTGAAGTTAGGACTCATGACACTGAATAACAGGATCAGCGCAACGATTACAATCAGGACGATGAATTTCTGTCCGCCCAGTTTGTCCAGTGTTGACTTGCCCTTAACCTGAGATACTGCCGTTTGATTTGACATAATACTTTCTCCTTCCTAACCTATCTCTCGTGTTGCCAGATTCATGATATTCTCCTGGGTAGCCTCGGAAATATCAAGTTCTCCGGTAATCTTGCCTTCACACATGATCACGATTCGATCGCTCATACGCAGGATTTCCGTCATCTCAGAGGAGATCATGATGATTGCCTTTCCTTCTGCGGCAAGTCTGTTCATCAATTTGTAGATCTCGTTCTTTGCTCCGACATCGATACCTCTTGTAGGCTCATCGAAGATCAGGATGTCACAGTTTCTCGTCAGCCACTTCGCGATAACGACTTTCTGCTGATTACCTCCGGAAAGGTTCACAACCAGCTGGTCTACGCTTGGCGTCTTGGTGGCAAGGGACTCCACATATTTCTGTGCGACTTCGTTTTCTTTCTTCTTGTTGATGAAGATACCGTTGGTAAATTCATCCAGATCCGCCATGGTAGTGTTCTCCGCCACCGTCTTTTGTACAACGATTCCATAGCGCTTACGGTCCTCAGAAAGATATCCAATTCCGTGCTTTACAGCATCCTGGGGATTGTTAATGATGACTTTCTGGCCATTGATATAAATATCTCCGCTTTCCTTCGGGTCTGCGCCAAACAGCGCCCTCGCCGTCTCGGTACGTCCCGCGCCCATCAGTCCTGAGAATCCTAAGATTTCTCCTTTGCGGAGCTCAAAGCTTACATTCTGAACCATCTTGCCTGCGTTGAGGTTTTCCACCTTCAGCACCACAGGCGCTCCTTTCGGTACCGTACTCTCTGTCTTCGGATCTTCGTAGATGACACGGCCAACCATCATGTTGATGATATCTTCTTTCGTACATTCCTTGGTGATCAGAGTACCGACATAGGTACCGTCTCTCATGACCGTGACACGGTCCGTAATGACCTTGATCTCATCCATACGGTGGGAGATATATACGATTCCCAACTGCTGATCCCGAAGGTCACGGATGATCTTAAACAGCTCCTCGATCTCTGACTCTGTCAATGCAGCGGACGGCTCATCAAAGATGATGACCTTCGCCTGATGGGAAATCGCTTTGGCGATCTCACACATCTGCTGCTTTCCTACCGTCAGGTTTCCCATGGTCTCCGTGGGGTCAATGTCAATATTCAGCCTCTGGAACAGTTTCCTGGATTCCTCCACCATCTTCTTATCGTCAATGCCGAAGCCTTTCTTCGGTTCACGGCCAATGAAGATATTCTGTGCAACGGTCAGATGGCTTAACATATTCAATTCCTGATGCACGATTACGATACCGGCATCCTGTGCTTCTCTTGTATTATGGAACTCTACTTCTTTCCCCTCATAGGTAATGGTGCCTGAATCCTTGGTATAAATTCCGGTCAGCACCTTCATCAGCGTGGATTTACCCGCTCCATTCTCACCCATCAGAGCGAGAACCTCACCCTTACGGATTTCCAGGTCTACATGATCCAGAGCATGGACACCGGGGAACGATTTATCGATTCCTTTCATTGTTAAAATTACATCGCCCATATTTTTACCTCAGCCTTTCTGCTTTCTCACATTTCTCTTGATCTGTTTTTCGCATTCCTTAGTTCTTGCGGCGTCTGCCCATTACGTCAAAGTAAACCGCCACGATAACGATGATACCTGTGATGATAAGCTGGTAGTTCTTGTCAATACCCAAGGCAAGGATGCCTTCCTGAAGCAATGCAATGATAAGAACACCGATGACTGTACCGCTGATGGAAGCAAGCCCGCCTGCCATGGAAGTACCACCCATTACGCATCCGGCGATTGCTTCGTTGTTATACTGGTCACCATACCCAGGCTGCACTGTGGTATATGCCGCAACGAAGAAGATTGCTGCGATACCTACCAGGGTTCCACAGATCACATAGGCAATCATTTCCCATTTCTTTACATTTACACCAGAGAGCCTTACGGCTTCCTTGTTGCTTCCAAGACTCAATATGTAACGTCCGATCTTCGTCTTATTCAGGATCACCGCACAGATCACGGCAAATGCCAGGAAGATCACAAGTCCTACCGGGAAATTTCCAACCTTTACGAGACTCCTGTACCAGCCTCCTTCTGCGGTGGCCTGCGGCCAGCTCACAGACTGCATACGGGTGAACACAGAAGCTGCGCCTTTCGCGATGTACATACTCGCCATAGAAATGATAAACGGAGGTACTGACCAATAGGCTACCATATAACCATTGAAACATCCGAATACAAATCCCACCAGGATACTGATGAGGATACTTAGTGGCATCGGCACACCGTAGCTATTCAGGCTGAAGCCTGCAATCAGCGCACAGCAGAACATCACCGGGCCGATGGAGAAATCAATTCCTCCTGTTGCAATTACAAAGGTAACTCCCAAAGACAAGAACCCTAAGAAATAAACGTAGTTCAGGGCGCTTAGGATACGGGAATAGTTCAGGAAACTCGGGCTAATGATGGCGAACACCACGTACATCAGGATTAGTACTAAGGCCAACAATATCCTGTTGAATCCTATCTTTTTTACTATAGGGCTGTTTTTAAAATTTTCCATTTCTTTTCCTCCTAATTTCTTAGTGTAGCCGTATGTATGCGTAGCCCTTGGTACATACTTTTTTCGGCAAAATGCCTGTTTTGCCTTGAAACTATGTCCATTATATGTCTATTCTGTGAATAAGTGAATGGAATATCTTCTAAGAAAAGGGGAATATTTTACTTTTCCAGGTAAAATATTCCCCTTTTTCCTTATTCCGCAAATGGGAACAAGAGCTTTTGATTTTCTTCCACATACATGTTGTCCTTGGTGATAAGCTTGGATCCGGAATCCACAATAGTAGGTTCCAGCTCCCCGTGAAGGATCTCCACCGTCCGCTCTACACCCAGATATCCCATATTGAAAGGCTTCTGGATCACAATGGCGTCAAAGACGCCCGCCTCCAGCAGCTGCACCTCTTCCTGTGAGCTGTCAAAACCGATCATGCGGATGGTATCGGAAAGCCCCAGATCCCTCACCGCCCTTGCAGCGCCTACCGCAGAGTATTCATTGAGTCCTGCCAGCATGTTGATCTCCGGGTGTTGTTCGATCATCTCCTTGGTGAGGCGGTAGGCTTTGTCATAATCAGAATCACAGAAGACCGTCTCCACAATACAGTCCTCATATTCGCCCAAACCTTCCCGAAAACCCGCTTCCCTCTCTATAGCAGTGGAAGATCCCTCCACATGTGCCACAATGCCGATGACAGGATCTTCCGGCAGATGGGATTTGGCGTAATCCCCCATCTTTCTTCCCGCTTCATAGTTGTCTGTGGACACCAGGGCTGACTGAAGATTTTCATCCAACTCAGAATCTATGAGCACCAGCTTGATCTCCGCTGACACCACGTCGTTGGCTGCATCTGTGATTTCCGTCATGCTGCTGGGGGAAAGCAGGATAGCATCCGGATTCATCCCGATCGCTTCCTCCACGCATCGTATCTGTCCCTCATAATCATCCTCGGAAGCCGGAGCCAAGACCGTCAGGTCCACATCGTACTCTTCCGCCGCCATCCTTGCCCCCTCCAGAAGGGAAATCCAGAAATCGTTGGCGCTGTCCTCCACCTTGGGGACATAGACAATACGGAGCTTTCTTCCCTGATAGTGTTCCCACTGGATCGCCGCCGCTATGAAGACCGTGATGACCGCTGCCAGAGTGACCGCAAAGGCGACATATCTACGGCTGCTTTTCATCTGCTCCTCCCCCTTTCTCCGTAGCCGGTATGGTAATGTATACACAGGTTCCCATTCCCGGAGCGCTCTCATAGGAAAGCCCGTATTCCTTGCCATAGTATAGCTGGATGCGGTTGTGCACATTGTAAACCCCCACATGTCCGCTTTTCTTTGCTTTCCCGGCGGGAGCTTCTTTTTTCTCCAAGATATGCTTCAGAGTTTCCTGATCCATGCCCGGACCGTTGTCCTGAATGCTTAAGACTACCTTCCCGCCCCTCATGCTGCCAAGGATGATCAGCATCCCTTTGCCTTCCACATATTTAATACCATGATAAATTGCATTCTCCACCAGAGGCTGGATCACCAGCTTGACGATCTCCTGATCCAGAATTTCCTCGTCTACATCTATGATATATTCCAACTGATCCCGATAGCGCATTTTTTGGATCGCAAGATAATTGCTGGTGTATTCCATTTCCTTTCGAATGGTGACAATCTCATCTTCATTGCCGATACTCTGCCTCAGAAGCTTAGACAACGCGGAGGTCATTTTCACCACCTCCTGATTCTTTCCGCTTTCTGCCATCCAAATAATGGAATCCAGCGTATTGTAGAGAAAATGAGGATTGATCTGAGCCTGAAGGGCTTTCAGCTCGCTCTTTCGCTTCGCCCTCTGCTCCCGGACGTTCTCATCCATGAGCTGGCCGATCTTCTCCGTCATGATCCCGAAAGAACGTCCAAGGCTTGCAATCTCATTATTTCCTTCCATACTTGCATTCACCGGACGGAAATTGCCCTTCTGAACCTCCTTCATGGATTTCTCCAGATCCTTCACCGGCTTTGTAATCTCACCAGAAAGCCACAGGGCAAGAAGCATGGAAAATACAATGATGCCCGCCGCAATCAGCATGTAGGTGAGCTGGATCTCCGTGCGGTTCTTCATAAACTCTGCCACACTGGACACACCTACTACAGACCATCCGGTTTTGGCAGACTTGAAAATCGAATAGAGCTGCTTATTTTCCCCTTCTGTAAGGAAGCTTCCCGTTCCCGTGGCAAGCACCTGGTCGATTTCCTCATTTTTCACTCCACTGTACAGAAGCTGCTGTTTCGGATGATAGATGATCTTTCCGTTGCGGTCCACAATGAATAGATAACCTTTGTTTCCCAGCTCAATATCCTCACAAAGCGTATTAATGGAGCTATAGTTCAAATCCACAAAAAAGACTCCTTCCAGCTCTCCGGTTTCGGGGTTCCTGAGCGCTTTGCTTAAGGTTACCACCCAGCTATAGGTCTTATCCACAATATTCTGGACGTGAGATGGGGTAATGACCTGGTTTCCTCCTGCTGCCATGGTAGTTTGATACCACTCCATTTCTTCCATATTCGCATAGGGATTCACCGGATCCTCCCCGCGGTTCAGAATATACCGGCCATTGTCAGCAAAAGCAGCGAGATTCAGGATATCGGAACGGCTGTCCATTACCGTCTCAAACTGAGACTGGAGACGTTCTCCTGCTTCCCGGTAGCCTTCTTTGCCGAACAGGTAGTCTGTCAAATCTTTATTTCCAATGACCATCTGGGCTATATTTTCCATATAAGTGATGTATGAGTCAATATCTCCATTCACCTGCTCTACCAGCTGCAGCGTATAGTCCCTGGAGTTAGAAATCACTGTCTGCTCCGTATAATTAAGAGAAAAAAGCAGAAAAATCACCAACGACAATACCGCTATGATCCCGAAGGAAAATACGATAGCCCCGCGTACGCTCTTGAAACGGGCAAGGAGATGGAACCCCCTCCTCATGACATCCTCTCCTTCCGGCTGTACTCCGTAGGCGTCATTCCTGTAAATTTCTTAAAGGTACTGGAAAAATAATGGGGGTCCGCATATCCTACCTCTTCCGCGATCTCATAGGTCTTCTTGGAAGAGCTAAGGAGCAGCGCCTTGGCCTTTTCCATCCGTTTCTTGGTCAGCGCCTCAATAAAGGTCTCACCAGTATAGTTTTTGAAGATTGAGCTGAAATAGCTGGTACTCATGGCAAGATAGCTGCATACGGAGTTTAAGGACACTTCCGAATCTCCATAGTTCTTTTCAATATACTCTAACGCCCGCAGCGCCTGCCTCTTGCAGTAATTACTCTTCTCATCCCGAAAACTATCTGCCATCTCCAGGCAAAACTCCTTCAGCTTCTCCTCAATCTCAGACAAGTGCTCGCTGGTATAGACCTCATTCAGAAAATCTTTCTCCTTTTTGATCACCTCACCTTCTGCCAAATTACCCACATCCAGTTCATTGACAATACTTAAGATCAGATTTTGGATATAAAACACACTGCGGCTTCGGGTCAGATAAGCATTCTTCAATGCTTGGATAAACAAGGATACTTGCTGCCTGACCTCGTTCTCCCTGCCGCTTCGGATGGCTTCCACCACATTGTCCACAAGCCGTCCCATATTCTCAATGAGGTTTTCTTTCTTCTCCACCAGGTCTTTGGCATAAATGATCTGATTTCCTCCCAAAAGAAATTTGAACTCCATTGCCTTCTTGGAATCATGGAAGGAACTGGATACCTCCAGGATATTCTCCACCACCCGGCCGACACTGATGGTACTTTCAATCTTCAGGAATTTCTTGAGGCATTCCTGGATCTCCTCTGAGACTGCCAGAACCGTATCTTCCAAATTCTCATCTCCTGCAAACAGCAGTACCGTCTTCTCATCGCCGTCCTGGAACGTAATTCCGCACTGGTAGAAATTCATAATCTCATCTGCAATATTATAAATAACAAAATATGCCAGATCTGTCTTGAACTCTTCCGACTGCTGCAAAAAAGGCTCAAGGTCATCCCCCGCTACCAGCGCAGTCACAAATCTGCTTCCCTTCAAGTTTAATTTATAGTCCTTCAGACGCTCCCGCACCTCTTCTGCCGACAGATTTCCCGCAAGAAGGCTGTTCAGGAACCTTCCCTTGAGAATCGGAAGATTCCTGATATAAGCTCCCTTAATCTTCTGGATATCGGATTTTTGGAACCGTTCTTTATCCAGCTTTTCTTTGATCGTCGTCAATGTCTCCGCCAGCTCCGTCGCCGTGATTGGCTTCAGGATATAATCCATTACCTGATACTTCACCGCTGTTTGAGCGTATTCAAAATCGTCATACCCGCTGATGATGACTACCTTCGTTTCCCGAAAATGCTCGTAGGTATACTTAGTCAGCTCAATCCCATCCACATAGGGCATACAGATATCGGTAAGCAGAAGATCCGCCGGATCCTGTTCCATTTTCGCAATAGCTTCCCGCCCATTCTTGCAGGTCCCAATCAGTTCGTATCCCAGCTCTTCCCACTTTGTATTTTCACTGATCGCCTCCCGGATCAGCGCTTCGTCGTCCACTAACAATACTTTATACACGCAAAAGCCCTCCCTGCATTCACACACTTTAAAGATATTTTACCTGATTTGCAGGACAATTACAACAAGAGAAAAAACAGTGGAATCCAGTTGACAATTCCTGTAAAATAATGATATGCCAAACATCCCGGGGCAGCCGCCAAACAGACATAACGCCATGTCCGCTTAGCTCACTGCTCACGGGAATCAGAAAAAGAAAGGATTCAGATTATGATAATATTATATGAAGACCAGGAAATCCTCGTGGTGGAAAAACCAGCCAGCATGGCAGTGGAAAGCCGAAAACTTTCTTCTCCGGACCTGATCAGCCAGATACGGAACCATCTTGCCCTTCCCGGGCAAGGAATTCCCTATGTGGGCATGGTTCACCGTCTGGATCAGCCGGTACAAGGAATCCTGGTATTCGCAAAAACCAAGAAGGCAGCCTCCATCTTAAGCGCCCAGGTTCAGGACGGACGAATGGAAAAACTCTATCTGGCGGTCACTACCGGCATACCCTCTCCAAAAACAGGTCATCTGCGGCATTATCTGCTGAAAGATGGGCAGACCAACACCTCAAAGGCAGTCCCTGAAGGAACTAAGGGCGCCAAGCTGTCACGCCTAGACTATGAAGTCCTTCAGGAATCAGAAGGTACTGCGCTGGTTAAAATCCACCTTCTGACCGGACGGCATCATCAGATCCGCGTACAGTTTTCTGCCATCGGATGTCCTCTGTGGGGAGACGGAAAATACGGAGCCGCCCCGGATGGGAACGGCATAGCCCTCTGTGCCGCTTCTTTATCTTTCCTGCACCCTTCCAGCAAGAAACGGCTGACTTTTGCTGCTGCGCCCGCACATACCGCTTTTCGCAAATTTTCCTTTTAATCCTCTTATTTGGATGAAATCGCTTCTTCTTGGCATACTATATGCGACTATAGCAATTCAAGAAAATATTACAGCAAAGACTGTGTAGCAGAACGTGAAAGACAAGGAAGGCAGCTGATGGCGTGCCGGGGCACGTCGAAGCTGTCTGACGCTGGATTTCGCGTTCTGATGCACTGGATTTGATGCGATATTTCCTTAGATTGCTATAGTACAGCGTTCGACAAATAACTGGACCAATCGTGCAGAATGCTTTTTCGAGTGTGCGGGTCAAAAAACGCAGGCGTAGCGGGCTACGTCGAGGCTTTTTGACCCGTGCAATCGGGAAATCAGGCAAGTGATTTGGTGTAGTTATTTGCGAAACGCTGTACTAGCTCTACTGTCTATCACTGCCAGCGGAAGAATTGCTACCCTTTCAGGAAAGCTGTACACTTCCCTTAACAAATCCTGCTTGTGGGAATTACTGTACTTACCTGGGATCTGACACTTTATCTGAAGTTTGGTAGGTAATGAAAGAGGGCTGGCATTTCGGTGTTCCGTTCTCTGGTTTGATCGTAAGTATCAACCTATACGATTCCAGCACTCATTTCCCTGATTTCAATCGTAGTAGCTGTCTAGCCTATACCATTCCAGAATCCACTTTCCAGATTTAGATCGTAGTAGATGCCTCATCTATACGATTCCTAAATCCACTTTCTCGATTTAGATCGTAGTAGACACCGCATCTATACGATTCCTAAACCTACTTTCTCGATTTAGATCGTAGTAGACTCCTCTCCTATACGATTCCTAAATACACTTTCCTGATTTAGATCGTAGTAGGCGCCTCACCTATACCATTCCTGAATCCCCTTCCCCGCACCACAATTCTATTCCATATAACTGATAGAAACCTCATCTTCAAAATTCTCACTGAAATGCAGTTCCCCATCTTCCGTAATAAAAATCGCCTGCACATCCGGAAGGCTGTTGATCAGCTCCAGCCCTTTTTCCAGCCCCAGGGCGAATGCCGTCGTGCTGAGTCCGTCTCCGTCCACAGACTGCTCCGAAATGATCGTTACGGAGGTCAGTCCGTTGTCATAGGGATAGCCGGTCTTGGGATTCAGGATATGGTGGTAGAGAACGCCATCCTGTTCAAAATACCGTTCATAAATACCCGAAGACACCACGGACTTTCCGCTGATCTCCACAGCTGCCAGCGTTTCATTCCGATCTGCAAAGGGTCTTTGGATTCCGATCCGGAAGGGCGTGCCGTCTGGTCTCTCTCCCACGCAGAGCACATTTCCTCCCAGGTCAATGATCGCGCTTTCTACTCCTCTGGAAACCAGGAATTCCTTAAGCCGGTCTGCAATATATCCCTTTGCCACGGCTCCTAAATCCAGTTCCATCCCATCCATTCCAAAATGAATCTGATTTCCATCCTGGAATACCTGGCGATAGTCCACCAGCTCCACTGCCGCTTCCACCTCTTCCTGATCCGGAACCGTTCCTTCGCCGGACGTGAAATCCCACAGGGAAGAAACCGGAGCAATAGAAATGTCAAAAGCGCCTTCTGACAGGGCTGCATATGAAAGCCCTGTGGCTATCAGATCGGACAGCGAGTCCGATACTGTGCTGATTCCATCCGCATCCGCCAATTCTCCGGCATTGAGCTGATACAGTTCACTGTCTTCGCTTGTACGGCTGAAAATCTGCTCATACTCATCACACAGAGCCATTGCATCATCCAAGATAGATTGATCCTGGGAATCGTAGATGGTGATGGTGATCACAGTGTTCAGCTTTAAAGCTGTAGCGGTAATCGGATCCTGCTCCTGGGGCTGCCGCCTGAAATAGACCACACCGAAAACAACTGCAGCCACTGCTACTGCAAGGACAGAAAAAAGAATATATCGTTTTGATTTGATCATGAAGTCTCCTTTTCGCAAAATGCTGTCTGTTTTGATAAGTTTCATCAAAATGATGATCCTCATGCTATTATAGCAGGTTTCTGCCTGATCACAATCTTTTTCTGTCTGTTCCAGTATGATTTTCAAATACAGCCGCTTAAGCCCGCTGCCTGGGAAATCAAAATTCACAGATACCGGCGCACTGTCTTCCTATACTGCTCATAGTCTTCCCCGAATTTCTGCAGACACCACCGTTCTTCTGCCAGGATGATCCAATGGGCGGAAACTTGAAAAATCAAAACAAGCACCGCCAGACCTTTCGACCTGGTCAGGAGAGCCATCCCCATGAAACACACAAAATACGCCACATACATCGGATTGCGGGAATATTGGTAAATCCCGTTTTTATTCATCCCCGCCCCATCCGGATGGGAAAAATTTACAATAGAAATAGCACACAGGACAAGCCCCGAAAGATAAGCAGATGCTCCTACATAAAAGAGCCACGAAATGTCTGTCTGTATTTTCAGGAAGAATAAGGATAGAAAAATCTCGATATTTGAAAGCTGATAAATCCAATATGCAATTTTTTCCTTTCCCTGAACCGGCGCAAAGAAGGCGGCACGCTGCAGTGCATCCTTAGCCAGCAGGGACGGCAGTATCATCCGTATCCCCAAAAAAGGAATCAGCAGCAAGCCGCCATTCATTTATTTTTACACCTCCGTCTATTCAAGAACCTTTAATCTGTCTGCCATGGTTTGCTCACGGCATTCCGGCACAGCAAAATTCCGACCAAAAGCAGCACCGGAAAGATGACTCCCGCGAGAATTCCCATTTTCAAATTGTCCCCAAAGGCGCTGGATACCATTCCAACCAGAGTAGGACCTCCAGAACATCCCACGTCGCCGCCCAATGCCAGCAGTGCAAACATGGCTGTCCCCCCTCGCGGCAGGGCTGCAGACGCCTTGCTGAAGCTTCCCGGCCACATGATTCCCACGGACAGACCGCACAGGGCGCAGGCGATCAGGCTAAGCTCCGGATAGGGCAGCAAAGAAATTCCCAAATAAGACAAAATACACAGGATACAGCTGAAAATCATATAATGGTTCAGGTTGATCCGGTCGCCATATTTTCCGTAGAAGGCTCTGGAAGCCCCCATCAGGATGGCAAACGCCATCGGCCCTGCCAGATCTCCCGCCGTCTTTGAGATTCCAAGCCCCTTTTCCGCAAAGGTGGACGCCCACTGGCTGACTGCCTGCTCGCTGGCGCCTGCGCAAATCATCATGATTAGCAAAATCCAAAACAGCTTATTTCGGAACAGTTCTGCAAGGCTTAAGCCCCTCTCTCCCTCTTCCATCAAAGTTGCCATGGGAACTTTTTTGAAGGCAATGGCATTGCAGACAGGAACAATTGCCCAGATCAGGGCGAGGATCTTCCAGTTACTGATGCCAAACAGCCCGAAAAACGCAGTTGAGATCAGCACCACACCCACATGCCCCCAGCAGTAAAAGGAATGGAGCATACTCATGGCTTTCTCCTTATTATCGGAAGGACATGCCTCCACCACGGGGCTTACCAGCACTTCCAAAAGCCCGCCTCCAATGGCGTATACCATGACCGCAATGAGGATCCCCGCAAAGGCAGAAGGCAGAATTTCCGGCAGGATCGTCAGAAGGAGCAGCCCGGCTGCCGCCATCACATGGGCGAGGATCATGGAGGCCCGGTATCCGATCCGGTCCACAAATCCCACCGACAGCAAATCTACCAAAAGCTGGATCCCGAAATTAAAGGTAACCAGCAGCGTAATCTGTGAAAGCGGAATCCCATAGGTTGACTGAAACGTCAGAAATAACAGTGGGACAAAATTATTTACGATCGCCTGGACAATATATCCCACGAAACAGGCTGTAATCGTCTTGTTGTATTGATTCTTAATTTTCATCCTCTCCTTTCCGATGGGATTATATCGTATTTTTACCGCGAAATCATTGAACATAATCGCAGAATTATGGTACAATATCGCAAAAATCTGGCACAAAGGAGGGAACCATCATGAATACCTTTTCCACATCCACCGACGATACCTTACGTGAAACCATTCAGCACGGCGACAGCCGTTATCCATTTGCTTATTACCTGGAAGATATCTGGCAGTACGACTTTCACTGTGTTGACTGGCACTGGCATCATGAGCTGGAGTTTATGACAGTCCGGGAAGGGACGGTTCTCTGCCTGATTGGCTCCGAGAAATTGACTTTGCCAAAAGGATCCGGCATTTTCATCAACAGTGGAGTGCTCCATCGCTTTGAAAGCCGAAGCAGCGCCATCATCCCCAACATTGTATTTTCTCCGGTCCTGCTGTCGCCGGAAAAAAGCCTGATTTATGAAAAATACGTACGCCCTGTCATCAGCTCCTCCTTAAACTTTCAGGTCTTAGACCTCCAGATTCCCTGGCAGAGCAAGATTCTCTCAATCCTGGAAGAAATCTATGGACTGCAAAACCAGAAAGGTCCTATAGAGCTGCAGACCGTGCAGTCCCTCCTGGAAATGTGGAAGATTCTGTTCCAGAACTTTGACATTTCCCCTAATTCCCCGGATCTCAAGCTCCTGAACCCAAAGCAGGCACGACTGTTGATCATGATGCAGTATATCCACGACCACTATCAGGAGGAACTCTCCCTGTCTCAAATCGCCGCTTCGGCTTCTGTCAGCAAAAGCGGAGCTTTGCAGCTCTTTCAATCGGGAATCCAGCTGTCACCTGTGGCATATCTGATCCAATACCGGCTTTCCCAAGCCGCAGAGCTTCTGCATACAACGGCAAAATCCATCTCTGCCATTGCCGAAGAAACCGGCTTTTCCAGCGCGGGATATTTTTGCCGCAGATTTAAGGAACGGTATCAGATGACCCCCAATGAATATCGGAACAAAGAATAATTTTTGTTATATTTGTGAAAAATTTGTTAATTATCAGAAAATATGTTGACATTCAAAAACATAAGTGTTATAGTACATATAGAACAAAAGAAAGGGAACAAAAAGAAAAGCTTTGAGAGCTGAAAGGAGATATGACTTATGTTGATGCCTAGTATTTTTGTAGAAAACTTATTTGATGATTGGATGGATTTCCCGTTTACAAACAATTTCTTCAGCGTCAAAAATCCGCTATACGGGAAACACGCAAAAAATATGATGAAGACCGATATCAAAGAAACGGACAAAGACTATGAGGTGATCATTGACCTGCCGGGCTTCAAGAAAAATGAAGTCCATGCCTCTCTGGAAAATGGCTATCTAACCATTTCCGCAGAGAAAGGGCTGAATCAGAATGAGAAGGAAAAGAAATCCGGTCGCTATATCCGCAAGGAACGTTACGCCGGCGCCTGCCAGAGAAGCTTCTATGTGGGCGATCAGCTGACAGAGGAAGATATCAAGGGCGAATTCAAACACGGGATCCTGAAACTGACCATCCCAAAGAAAGAAGCAAAGCCTGCTGTAGATGATAAGAAATACATTTCCATCGAGGGCTGAAATTCATAAGTAATACTTCCATAAAAAGAGTCTGCCGATCTTGGCAGGCTCTTTTTTCAAGTGCTCCTTATTTTCTGAAATTATAATAGCTTTTTCCGCTCTTCAGCGTCGTCTTCCCTCTGTATTTCGCCAGCTGGCTGACCGTCACCATCTGGAATCCCCGCTTTTTCAGCGCAGGAATGATCGTCTCCGCTGCAGTGACGGTGGAGCTGTGGAGATCATGCATCAAAACGATGTCTCCGTCCTTTACATTGTTCAAGACCTCGTTGACCGTATGCTGAGGATTCCCTGTATTTGCCCAGTCCCGTGTATCCAGAGACCAGCAAATGGATGGCAGCCCCAGAGCGGACAGCACACTCGCATTCGATGCTCCGTCGCCATAGGGCAATCGAAACACGGTAGGATATACCCCTGCCGCGTCATGGATAACCTGATTAGTCCGTGTAACCTGGGAACGTATCCCGCTGTAGGAAAGCTTTGAAAACGCCGGATGGTCGTAGGAATGGCTGCCCAGCTCGCATCCCAGCTTTGCCATGCGCTTCACGGTTTCTTTATAGTTGGGCACGCTGTAGCCTACCATAAAGAAGGTTGCCTTGGCTCCATATTTTTCCAGACAGTTGAGAAGCCTCGATGTATGGGGGCTTGGACCGTCGTCGAAGGTCAGCGCCACCATCGGCTTTGAGGCATCCACCTCCGGCTTTACCTTGACGGACGCATCATAAACCCCGTTTTTTCTGAAATAATATCCCTTATTTCCCAGATAGACCTTGCCGGTCACCCGCATACCATTTTCATCCACATAATATCTTTTTCCATCCAGCGTCAGCCAGCGGGAAGTCTGCTTTCTCCCATTGGCTCCCACATAGCAGTATCCCCGTCCTTTCCGCACCCAGCGGGAGGTCTGCATAACGCCTGTTTTCCAGTGAAAGAAATACTGGTATTTCCCGATCTTTACCCACCCGGTCTTTCTTATGCCTGTGGCTGTGCTGAAATAGTATTTTTTCCCCTGAATCCTGCGAAGCCCCTTTGCCATCGTCCCGTTTCTGCGGAAATAATAGACGTTATCCTTAAGCGTCAGCCAGCCGGTATGGAGTTTGCCTGAGCTGTCCATATAATACCGGTCGTCCCGGTAGTTTACCCAGCCCTTTGCACGATATCCTCTGCTGTCCATGTAGTAAATGGATCCGCCGGTCTGAATCCACAAGTTCTTTACTTTATTTCCCCTGATGGTTCGAAACTGGACTCCTGACGGTTTCCTGATCCATTCTCCCCGGAGCTTTCGCGCCTTCCTCACATCCGTAAGGCTGTATTTCTTTGCGTTTACTGTCTTTGCTTTTGCTGGCTGTACGAACAGAACAGACAACATCACCATCATAATCGCGATAATCATTCGTTTTTTTATTTTTTCTCTCATCTCTTCCTCACTCTTTTCCCTCTGTCATTTAGAATTTTTCTAAAGGAAACGATTACTTTTCAAACCAGAATCTTCCCACATCCATTAACCGGTTTTCGTCTCCCCTGAATTTCAGGTACAACGCCCGTTTTCCTTCCACTTGCCGAACCGGACAGGTGAAAACCTCGTGTTGGTTCCAGCCTCCGGTGGCACCGATTTTTACAGTTCCAATCATCAAACCGTCCGGGGAATCCAGGTGAAGCTCCACAGTCCCGCCATAGGTCCAGCTTCCCGCTTCTATACAGAAGAGGGTCTCTCCCTGAAAATCCAGGTACCGGTATTCCGCCCAGTCCTGGTCGTGAATTCCTGTCAGAAATTCCTGGTAGGTTCCGTTTTGCACACTGGCTTCCACATACACAGAGCCATCCAGCCTGCTTGCCCTGGATGCCTCCAGCTTCCTGGTGCTCTCGATCCTTTCCTCCTGCCCGTTCACCGTCATCTCTACTTCCCGGATGCTTCCGTCTTCCTCAAAAAAGATCGGTTCCACGCACACTCTCCGGCTGAATTTGGAATTATGGGTGGAGCGGTGATAAAAAACATACCACTGTCCCTGGATTTCACATAAGGAACCGTGATTGTTCCAGCTCTCCGGGTCACAGCCTGTATTGTCTATGACGACTCCGCCCTTTTGGAATGGACCGAGAGGGGATCTGGAAGTGGCGTAGGACAGACAGGTCGCCCTTCCTCTGCTGATATCCGTATACAGAAGATAATAAATGCCGTTTCTCTTGCAGATGGACGCCCCTTCGTGGAATCCATGTTCCTCCTCTGTAAGGATCTGATCCTGATAGGTGTCCATCTCCAATTCATGGAGATTTTCCTTCAGCCTTGCCCCCTTTAATGCAAACTGCCCCCAATAATAGTAGGCAGCCCCGTCGTCATCCACAAAGACTGTGGGATCGATCTGGGAAGGATGTGCTCCGGCTACAGGAAAGGGATTTCGGAAAGGTCCCATGGCACACAAGCTTTCCGCTACTCCTTCTCCCCCGTCTGAGGTACAAAAATAGAGATAATACCTGCCGTCCTTTTCCACGCAGTCCGGCGCATACAGCGCTCCGACAGCAAACGGGATTTCTCCTCCTCTGGTGGTAAGCGCCAGCTCAGATTTCTCAAAGTGCAGGAAATCTTCCGAAGAAAACACATAATAATCCTGGCTGCAGTATTCTGTATTTCCGGTGAGATCAAAGGAACCGTAGAGGTAAACCTTTCCATCGGAAAATACCTTTGCTTCCACGTCCGGAACGTGGTCTTTTAATGGCAATATGGGATTCATCGTTCCTCCTTTTCACCGCACAAGGTCAGTCCGCCCGTCTCCTCCTGTCATGCCCTTCCTGTGCGTAATATTCTTTTTTGGCAAGATACATTTTCTTTTCCGCGCCTTTGACCAGGTCGTTCATCGTGGAAATCTTTGCCTCCCACTGGACTCCCACAGAAATGTGGAAATTCTTTTCTGCCAGCGCCTGCTCAAGCTCACGGCCAAGAAGTTCTGCTTGCTCCTTCTCCATGTCCACCACAAAAGCCAAAAATTCATCTCCGCCGATGCGGTATGTGTATTCCGTGCCGAATTTGGAACGGATCTGCCCTGCCACTGCTTTCAGCATCGCGTCCCCGGCATCATGCCCCTTACTGTTGTTCAGTTCATGCAGTTCATTGGCATCTATATAAGCACAGGCAAGGGATTTCCGGTAAATCTCCGGCAGCTTGGGCAGGTCTGTCTCATACCGGTTCCGGTTATACATCCCTGTCAAAAAATCCTTCTCTCCCCTTGCTTTGATCTCAGAATAACCTTTCATGTTATGGCAGAACATACTGAAACTGAAGTTCACGTTTTTCAGCAAATTCGGATTCGCAGGACGCTGGGAAAGATTAAGCGCTGACAAGATACCACAAATCTCCCCGCTGAACCCTTCCACGGGAATTGCCATCATACTGGTCACTGAGCGCTGCCTGCACTCGGGGAAAAACGGCTTCAGGCTTTTCTCATCCAGCGCCAAAAACTGACTGTTCCCCTCCTGAAAATAGTTCAGCAGACGTTCCTTTGTCCCTTTCATCCAGGGAGTCTCTTCTTTATAAATCTGCTTTTTACTGCCGTCCCACAGAAAAGAAATATCCTCCACAGCTTTTTCCGTGATTTGGAAGCAGACCTTTTCCGCCGCTGTGATGTCCGCAATCTTTGCCAGTGCATCTCCCATGTTTTCCTGCTTCTCATGGGCGTTAAAGAGCAGTTTCTCGATTTCATTAATGTAATGGATCGTGTCCAGCTGCTTCTGCTTCTCGTTCGTCTCCCGCCAGACATCGCATGCCATCCAAAGAAAATACCCCAGAAAACACAGAGCCTCGAATGCCAGGAACAAATTCAGCGCTTTTTTTATCTCGCGCACATTGGAGAACACCACATCTTCCGGCACTGACAAAGCGACACGCCACTCATTGACCCCCATAGGCTCATAGTAAAAATACAGGTTGCTTCCTGTGGTTTCGGATACGAATACCACGTACCCTTCCTCGCCTTTGTTAAAATCCTGCCTGATCTGGTCCGTATCATATCCGGGAGCCATCTTTCGTTCTCCAAGCGCCCACAGATTTCCCAGCTCCTCATGCCAAGTATCCACGAGAAAATCCCCGTTATTTCCGTCAACAAGGTAAATGGCTGCCTGCCCTCCATACGGCTGCATTTCCATTCCTTCCGGCAGATTTCCCAGTACCCCAATCCCATAGAGCATCGCAATCGTCTCATTATCTTTGACAATCGGAACATAATGTCTGAGGATACACTGGCTGGTATCTGTCAAATCGGTTTCCCGGTCACTAATGTGCGCTCCTAATGCCGCCTCCCTCTCAAACGACAGCTGCCCCTGGACATCCAGACGTTTCCCGCCACTGGTGATCACAGTATCATCCGGCATCAAAATCTCTACCCGCGACATCATGCCTATTTCTCCATAGGAGTCCAAAATCTCCCAAAGAGCCTGACACTCCAAATTTTCATACCCCACTGCTAAAGCCGCCAACATCTCCAACTGCTCCCGGTCACTGCGTATCTGAGCCTCAATATCCCTGCATAGATTACCGGTCTCCTCATCCAATCGTTCAAAACATCTCTGTTCTTCGACCTGGCTCATCCAACCGGTTACCCCATAGGTGCCCACAGCCATCAGGAGAATAAACGCCAGTGTCACTCCCATCGTTTTTTTCCAATGTATCCTCTGATTCTTCTTTGCAGCTTTCATTTTAAAATGTACAACTTCCTTCCCTTATCCTATTTTTCCTGCTGCCGTCTAGGATCGAGAACACATCTTGCTCTACTAACCCCCAAAAACAGTCCCCTGTATCATTGTGGGCTTATTATAGCATTTTTTCTGCACAAATTCCTTAACAAATTAAAATTTGAATATCAGTAAATTATGACCTCTCAACAGAGGTTACAGTGTTTTAATAAAATCCTCCAAAAGCCTTGAAAATAAAGGATTTATCGCAATGTGTCTGCCTTATCTCTTTATACGGTTACACACAAG
>DVFT01000004.1 GCA_018713105.1 Candidatus Limivivens merdigallinarum
ATCAACACGATGGATATTCAGTATTGGCCGAAAAATCCTACATTGGACAATTACCAGAATGTTCTCCAGGAAAGCAATTTCCTGTATTATGTGAAAAACAGTTTGATTGTATCCTGTGTGACAGGAGTTATCGTATTGTTCGTTTCCATTTTAGGCGGTTATGGGTTGTCCAGATATGTGTACCGAGGGAAAAAAGTTACCATGATTGTTTTGCTTCTGACCCAGATGATCCCGTTGACGCTGATTCTCATACCTATGTATTTGATTTTTTCTTCTGTAAAGATCAGCGATACTCTGTTAAGTCTGATCTTGCTGTATGTAGTGCTGAACGTCCCATTCTGTTTGGTCACCATGCAGGGCTTTTTTGCCAATATTCCGGTGGCGATTGAAGAGGCGGCGGCCATTGATGGATGTTCCAAACGACAGATTTTAATGAAAATTGTACTTCCTATTATGCTGCCTGGGATTATTGCGGTGTTTATCTTTGCTTTCATCGGGGCATGGAACGACCTTTTGGGAGGCATCATGCTGATCAACTCGGAGATGAAGAAAACCATACCGGTTGGTTTGAGCTACTATGTGGGACAGTTCTCCATCAACTGGGGAGAGATGAGCGCAGGAGGAATGCTGGCGCTGCTGCCGTCCGCAGCCCTGTTTGCAGTTGCACAGAGATATATTGTAGATGGTTTGACCTCAGGATCGGTCAAAGGCTAAAAAGAAGGAGGAGCTATGAAAAGATTACATTTGATTTGCAATGCACATCTGGATCCGGTCTGGATGTGGGAAAAAGACGAAGGAGTTGCGGAGGTGTTGTCTACCTATCGCACAGCGGCAGATTTCTGCGAAGATTATCCGGATTTTATTTTCAATCACAATGAATCTGTTTTGTATCAATGGGTGGAGGAGTATGATCCGGAATTATTTGCAAGGATCCAGAAGCTGGTAAGGATCGGAAGATGGAAGATCATCGGCGGTTTCTATCTGCAGCCGGACTGCAACATGCCGTTTGGAGAGGCCATGGTGCGTCAGGCGCTGACAGGAAGGCAATATTTTAAAGAAAAATTTGACGCAATGCCCAAAACGGCCATCAATTTCGATTCCTTCGGACATTCTAGGGGACTGGTTCAGATTTTTAGTAAGACTGGTTTTGAATCCTACATTGTATGCAGACCTGTGCAGGATCATTGTCCGCTTCCAGCAGAGGATTTCATTTGGGAGGGATACGACGGATCAAAAATCCTGTGCCACAGAGGCTACAATTCCTACGAAAGCCATAGAGGGGAAGCAGATCAGAAAATAGAAGGTTATATGACAACCTATCCTGATAAGGAAATCGGTCTGGTTCTCTGGGGGATTGGGGATCACGGCGGCGGACCTTCCAGAATCGATTACGAAAAAATAGAAAAACTGAGACAAAAAACGGCAGGTGAATGTGAACTGTATCATTCCTATCCAGAACGTTATTTTGAAGAACTGACGGAAGGAAAGGAAGAACTGCCCACAGTGGCAAAACCGCTCCACTACCATTCTGTAGGATGCTATACCTCGCAGATCCGGATAAAACAGGAGTACCGACATCTGGAAAATATGCTTCTGAAAGTGGAAAAAATGATGTCATGCGCAGCTTTAAACGGACTTTGCGAGTATCCGAGAAAAGAACTGGATCAGGCTTGGGAGGATCTTTTGTTTACTCAATTTCATGATATTCTTCCAGGAACGACCATAGAGGTGGCTGAGGATGCAGCTTTAAGGCAGCTCCATCATGGAACAGAGATTGCGGAAAGACTGAAGATCAAAGCGTTCCTGCTGATGCTGAATGGAGAGCCGAGGGCTGAGGATGGCGTAATTCCAATTTTTGTGTTCAATCCTCATCCGGTTACGGTGCATGGCATCATATCCTGCGAATTCAATTTGCCGGATCAGAATAAAGATTCGTCCAAGTGGGCTTTCCCAAGGGTATATCAGGACGGAAAACCGATTCCATGCCAGGTGGAACATGAGGCTTCAAACTTCAATGTGGACTGGAGGAAAAAGGTCGTTTTTGAGGCAGACTTAAAGCCCTTTGCTATGAACCGCTTTGAATGTAAAGTGGAGTTCTGGGAGAACGAGCCGGAAAAAATTTTGAAGAAGGTGGGAAAAGATCTGCTGTTTCGTACCGATGATCTGGAGGTGCTGATCAGCGGCACTACTGGAGCCATTGAAAGCCTGATGGCAGGCGGCAGAGAGTACCTGAAAGGAGCTTCCTTTGTGCCGGAGGTGTTTGAAGATGATTATGACTCCTGGGGAAATAATGTAAAAGGCTTTGAGCGGAAAGAAGGAACCTTCCGCCTGATGGAAAAACACAGAGGAAGCCTGTTTTCGGGAATTACCAACGGACAGGACGTAGAGTCTCTCAGAGTGATCGAAGACGGGGACATCCGCACCGTGGTGGAAGCTGTGATGGAATATGGAGATACGACGCTGTGCCTGCATTATTATCTGCCAAAGCATGGAAGTGAAATCCAGGTGGAGCTTTTGATGAACTGCGCAGAAAAAATGAAGATGATCAAGATGCCGATCTTCCCTTCCTTCCAGGAAGCAAATTATCTTGGACAGGTGATGTACGGCAGGGATGAACTGCCCATGGACGGCATGGAGGCAGTGGCACAGCGCTATACAGCGTTGGTTTCTGAAAAAGAGGATAAGGCAGTGACAGTGATCAATCAGGGAAATTATGGATCTGACTGCCGAGACGGCATTATGAGGATTTCTCTTTTGAGGACGCCGGGATATTCGGCCGGATGCTCTGATTTTTCAAGAAGAAAGCCAGAGGTCATGGAGCAGGAACGCTACAATCATTTCGTAGATCAGGGAATTCGGAAGTTTTCTTTTTGGATCGACTTTGGTAAAGTAGAAGAGAAGATGAAATCCATTGACACAAGGGCAGCCATTCACAATGAAGAGCCTTTCGCACTGTCTTGTTTCCCGGGAGGAGAAGGCAAGACTGTACTGCCGCTGATCCGGCTGGATCAGGATTCCGTGCAGCTTACCGCTTTCAAAAAAGCTGCAGGCACAGAAAATTATGTGATCCGTCTTTTTGAGCCGACGGGAAGAGAACAGACCTGTACTGTGGAGATGCCCATAAAGGGGCTTGAAAAAACGGTGTCTTTGAAACCCTTTGAGATCAAAACACTGGTGTATGATATCCAGTCGCAGGAAATCAGGGAAGAAAATCTTCTGGAAGGGGAAGGTCTCATAGAAATGTGATTACGGAGAAGGGGGAAATTATGACTTCAAGAGAGCTTGTGCTGCGCACACTGGAATTTGAAAATCAAACAGGACGGGTACCCAGAGAAATCTGGACCCTGCCCTGGGCGAAGCTCCATTATGGAGAAGAATTTGACCGGATTTTAACGGACTATCCCAACGACATTCTGACCGCGAGACCGCGTTACCACCAGAGCTCCAAGGTGTCCAGAGGAGATATGTACCGAACGGGAATCTATGTGGACGACTGGGGATGTATCTTTGAGAATCGGCAGGATGGAATTATCGGGGAAGTCAAGCAGCCCTTGGTGGAAGGGGAAGAATGGGAGGACTGGGAAAAAGTGACGTTTCCCGAAAACTGGCTTTCCTTCGATAAAGAGGAGGTCAATCAGTACTGCCGTTCCGTAGATGGTTTTGTGCTGGCAGGCTGCTATCCCAGACCCTTTGAACAGCTTCAGTTTATCAGAGGAACAGAGAACCTGTTCATGGATCTGGTGGATCCGCCGGAGAATCTTTTGAACTTCATGAAAAAAATGCATGCATTCTACTGTGAGCAGCTGAACAAATGGGCAGAAACGGAAGTGGATGCATTGATGATTATGGATGACTGGGGAACCCAGGAAAACCTGCTGATCAATCCTAAGATTTGGGAAGAACTCTTTATGCCTATGTACCGGGACTATATAGACATT
>DVFT01000043.1 GCA_018713105.1 Candidatus Limivivens merdigallinarum
ATGATGAACAGAGACTTTATTTAATCCGTGCCCTTTTGGCGGAAGAGCCCGGATATCAGGGCATCCGGATCCCCTCTTCCGAAGAGGGACAAAAAGACCTGCTCCGAAGCCTGGCAAACGTCAGGATGCCCAAACCTATCAGCCAGGAATTCCTGGAGATCCAGGACGCCTATCTTGCAGAAGAACAGGTGCGTACAGGGGTGACCGATGCTGATCTTCTGCCTCCCATCCCTTCTGATGCCCGTTTGGCATTATGGCAGGGGGATATCACTACCCTGAAGGCGGATGCCATCGTAAACGCCGCCAACAGCTCCCTTCTTGGGTGCTTCCATCCTCTCCACTCCTGCATTGACAACATCATCCACAGCCGCAGCGGAATCCAGCTTCGGCTTCTCTGCAATGAGATCATGGAGCGCCAGGGACACGAGGAACCCACCGGCAGGGCAAAGATCACTCCTTCGTTCAACCTTCCTTCCAAATATATCCTGCACACCGTAGGACCGGTCATATTCGGTCAGGTGACCGAACATGACTGTGAGCTTCTCGCCTCCTGTTACCGTTCCTGCCTTAAGCTGGCAGATGAATATCACTGCAAAAGCGTCGCTTTCTGCTGCATCTCCACCGGAGAATTCCATTTTCCAAACCGGAAAGCCGCCAGGATCGCGGTGGATACGGTCCGGGAAACCCTGGCAGAAGGCTCAAACATCCAGCGGGTGATCTTCAACGTTTTTAAGGATGCCGACCTTGCCATCTACCAGGAGCTTTTGGGAATGGACGGTTTCCCGGAAGGGAGGCCGCTATGATCGATCACATCCTGATCCGCGGCGCAAAGGTCCATAACCTGAAAAATATCAATGTTGAGATTCCCCTCAACCAGATCGTCGCCATTGCCGGCGTGTCCGGCTCTGGAAAATCCTCCCTTGCCCTGGGCGTCCTGTACGCCGAGGGCTCCCGCCGTTATCTGGACGCGCTGTCCACCTATACCAGGAGAAGAATGACCCAGGCGGCACGGGCACAGGTGGATGAGGTGCTCTATGTGCCTGCTGCCCTTGCCCTGCATCAGCGTCCGGGAGTGCCTGGAATCCGCAGCACCTTTGGTACCGGCACAGAGCTTTTAAACAGCCTCCGCCTGATGTTTTCCAGGCTTTCCAGCCATAGATGCCCCAACGGGCATTACCTGCCTCCCCCTCTGGCGGTAGCGGCAGGGCAGGAACTTGTCTGCCCCCAATGCGGCGCCCACTTCTATGCGCCTTCGGCGGAGGAGCTCGCCTTTAACAGCCAGGGCGCCTGCCGTACCTGCAATGGGACCGGCATGGTTCAGACGGTAGACCGCTCCACCCTGGTGCCTGACGATTCCCTTTCCATTGATGAGGGTGCTGTGGCGCCCTGGAATTCGCTGATGTGGTCGCTGATGACGGACGTCTGCCGCGCCATGGGCGTGCGCACCGACATTCCCTTCCGGGATCTCACGGACAAGGAAAAGGAAATCGTCTATGACGGTCCCGCCGAAAAACGGCACATCCTCTACAAATCCAAGAATTCCAACCAGGCAGGCGAGCTGGATTTCACCTATTTCAACGCCGTGTACACCGTGGAAAACGCCCTTTCCAAAGTCAAGGATGAAAAGGGCATGAAGCGTGTGGAAAAATTTCTGAAGCAGGACATCTGCCCGGACTGCCATGGCACCCGGCTTTCCGAGGCTGCCAGAGCGCCGCGGCTTCGCGGCATCTCCCTTGCCGACGCCTGCCGGATGTCTCTTTCGGAGCTTTGCCGCTGGGTGAACGGTGTTCCTTCCTCCCTTCCGGAAGAAATGCGTCCCATGGCGGAGTCCATCGCAGAGTCCTTCCGCACCGTTGCCAAACGGCTTTTGGATCTGGGGCTTGGCTATCTGACCCTGGACCGCGCCTCCTCCACCCTCTCCACCGGAGAACGGCAGCGCATGCAGCTTGCCCGCGCTGTCCGGAACCGTACCACCGGGATCCTGTATGCGCTGGACGAGCCCTCCATCGGGCTTCACCCCTCCAACCTGGTAGGGCTGACCGGCGTGATGAGGGATCTGGTGGCGGATGGAAATTCTGTCATTCTGGTGGATCATGATACCCAAGTCCTGAAGGAAGCCGACTGGATCATCGAGATGGGTCCCGGAGCCGGCGCCTTGGGAGGGCAGGTAATCGCAGAAGGGACAACCTCTTCCCTGATTCAAAACCCTGCTTCCCAGATCGGTCCCTTTCTGGCAGAGAACGCCCGCATCGCCATCCAGAAACAAATCCATCCGGAGGAATTGTTTGCCCTGGGAACCATCCGCCTTTCCACTGCCCCGATCCATACGGTGAAAGGGCTGAATGTGGAGATTCCAAAGGGCAGGCTTACCGTGGTGACCGGGGTATCCGGCTCCGGCAAGACCACCCTCATCCTGGAAAGCCTTGTGCCGGGACTGGAAGCCGCCATCCATCAAAAGAAGCTCCCCTCCCACGTGCGTTCTATCGATACCGGAGGCATCACCCAGGTCAAGCTGATCGACGCGACTCCCATCGGCATCAATATCCGTTCCACCGTCGCCACCTATGCCAACGTTCACGATGAACTTCGAAAAATTTTTGCCCGGACGCCCGATGCCAAGGCGAAGGGATACAAGGCTGGGGATTTTTCCTACAATACGGGGAAGCTCCGCTGTCCGGTCTGTGACGGAACCGGCGAGATCAGCCTGGACGTCCAGTTCCTTCCCGACGTGGAAATTCCCTGCCCGGAATGCCATGGCTCCAGGTATTCCAGGGAAGCCGGGCTCTTCCAATACAAAACGAAAAAAGGGAAGGTCTTCTCCCTCCCCCAGCTGATGGCTATGGATGTGAACACGGCGCTGACTGTCTGCGAGGACATGAAGCTGGTCCACCAAAGGCTCCAGGTCCTGAAGGATCTTGGGCTTGGCTACCTGACCCTGGCGGAAGAAACTCCCAGCCTGTCCGGCGGCGAAGCACAGCGGCTGAAACTGGCAAGCGAGCTCGCAAAAGCGCAGTATGATTCCATCTTCGTCTTCGACGAGCCGACCATCGGGCTTCACCCATTGGATGTCCAGACGCTCCTTCGCGTCTTTGAGACCCTCATCGAAAACGGCGCCACGGTCATCGTCATCGAACACGACCTGGACGTGATCCGAAATGCCGACTATCTCATCGATATGGGACCGGGCGGCGGAGAGGAGGGCGGCGAGATCGTCGCCGCAGGCACCCCGGAAACCATCCGGAATACTCCCTTAAGCCGCACCGGGCAATTTCTCTGAACGCAGCCCTCACGCTCCTCTTAAAGCCTGGTAGATCGCAAGGGAGTCCGCCCACCGTCCTTCCCCTTCCGTGCCCATCACCACCGCGATATACGTGTTCTCCCCGATCCTTGCCGCCGAGACCAGACAGTTGCCCGCTCCGCTGCTGGTCCCGGTTTTTCCTCCGATCACCTCGGGAACGTAATAGCCGCTTGCGGAGTTGAGCAGTGCATTGGAATTATAGTAGGTCACCGTTTTCCCATTCAGCCACGTCTCTGTCAGGGAAAAACTTCCCATGATCCCGGCGATCTCCTGGTTGGAAAGGCATGCCTCCATGATCATCGCCAGATCCTTTGCGGTCGTATACTGCCCCTCCCGGTCATACCCATCCGGTGAAAGGAAATTGGAGGAATAGGCGCCGCACTCTCTGGCTTGCCGGTTCATCTCCAGCAGGAATGCCCGAAGCGCCGTCTCCACGGACGCCTCCTCCCCGCAAAGCTTCCGCCCTACATAGACCGCAGAGGCATAGGCTGCATCGTTGCCCGATGGTAGGAGCATGGCGATCAGAAGCTGATGGATATTCAGCACATCGCCCACCTCCAGGTTTGCTTTGGAGGAATCGGAGGCGATCAGCTGGATCTCCTCTCCCACCGTAACTGCCTCCTCAGGATCTGCGTGGGCAAGAACCGTCAGCGCTGTGAGAAGCTTGGTGGTACTGGCAGGGGAGATTTTCTGAAAGATCCCCTTGGCGTCGTAGAGCTTTCCGTTTTCCACCTGTAGGACGCAGACATTCCTGGCTCCCAGATCGAGAGACAGCATCTCTCCCTCCGGCTGTGCCGACAGAAGGAACAGCCCATTGCTCAGCGTCCCGAAAAAAAGGCTGAACACCAGGGCAACCAACAGCCAGGGAAGGCTCCCGCTTTTTTTGTAAACTCCCATCCGCGTCCTGAAAAACGGCAGAAAACGCACCAGTCCCCTTGCCAGGAAGCTTCCCACAAGGACACCTGCCGTTTCCGCCAGGATGTTCGCCGGCACAGCGCCCGCATAGCTGAAGAGATTCAGAAGTTCCACCAGGAAGGCGGCTCCCGCTCCCAGGCAGACCATCCGCCCAAGCCTCCTGCCTTCCCGGAACAGCAGACCCGCAAACAAACCCATGGGCAGATACCAGACGGCGGAAAGCACCAGAAACGTCAAGGTCTTTCCCAAATTCTCCGCCATCTCCCCTCCCTTCGCTGACAGGAATAAGAGATGGACCGAAGGGGTCTGAATTGCCCAGACAGACGCCAGCCTGATCTGTGAAAAAAAGAGCACGGCAAGATAAACGCCAAATAGCCAAAGCCCCACTCTCTGTGCTGCAAAAGCCCGTCTGCCCCCTGCCCGGTCAAAGCCCCACACGCCAAGGGACAGAATCAGAAAAGCTGCCGCTGCCGCGCACAGATATCTGACCATCAGACGATCCTCTCTCCGTTCAAGGCGCCGAAGACCAGCTTGTCCCCTTCATATTGAAGCTTCAGGGAAAAGCAGGGAACCTCCTGTTTCAGAAGATCCAGAAAGATCCGGTCTCCCTCCCAGAGGTTCAGCTTGTCCACGTCCTCCTTTTTCACCCACTTCAAAGTTCCCTCATCGCACTCTTTCAGTTCTCCTTCAAACCCATCTGCCGTGTAAAGAAACATATATTCCGTATACCACCGGTCCGAGAGAAAGGTGATAATTCCCCGCAGACGGTAGGAGGTCAGCTTCAAGCCGGTTTCCTCCATTGCCTCTCTTAACAGGCATTCCTCCGGGCTTTCATCCTCCTCAAACTTTCCCCCGATCCCGATCCATTTTTCCTTATTGATATCCACCTCTTTCTTTACGCGGTGGAGCATCAGATAACAGCCGTCCTTCTCAATATAGCAAAGCGTCGTCAGTTTCATCCAGTCTGTCCTCCTTAAAACCTTTGTGCCATTATTTCCAATGATTCAAAAAATTCCGAAAGTCCTTTGGAAGTTCCATAGAAAGCTCCATCCGCTCTCCCCGGATAGGATGCAGGAAGGAAACTTTCCCCGCATGGAGGGCGCTCCTTGAAAAACCCTCCTCTTCTCCGTCTCCGTACAGCCCATCCCCCAAGAGCGGATGACCGATGGAAGCCAGATGGAGCCGGATCTGATGGGTTCTTCCGGTGAGGATTTCTACCTGTACCAGGGAAACTCCCTTCCGCTCCTCCTCTACCTGATATCTGGTAAGGGCTTCCTTTCCCTCTCTGTGGATTTCCATACGAAGCTCCTTTGTTCCACACCGGCGGATCGGCGTCCTAATCCAGCCGCTCTTTTCCTGAAAGATCCCTTTGGCAAGGCAGAGATATTCTTTCTTAAGCTTTCCCTCTCCCTTGGACAGCCTTGCCGCCGCCACCTGGTTTTTGGCAAACAGGACGATGCCGGAGGTATCCTTGTCAAGCCTTCCCACCGGACGGACTGGACAGGAAATACCCTCCCTCTGATAATGGGCTGCCACCTGGTTGGACAAGGTATCCTGGTAATGGACGCCGGACGGATGGACCAGAATCCCTGCAGGCTTTCCCACCGCCAGGAGGGCGCCGTCCTCATAGAGGATCTGTAAGGGTGCTTCCCAGGGAAGAAGACGGGCGGATTTTCCCCCGCCTGCCCCAGGAATTCCAACCGCAATCCAATCACCCGGCTCCACGCCTTCGGTCACCCGGGCTTTCTGCCCGTTTACCAGGATGCCCGGCGTCTGGAATTTCAGACGGCTGATCTGTGCGGATGTCAAATGAAATTCTTTTTTGAGAACCTGCTCCACCTTGAGATCCTGTTCCGTGACCTGGAAGGTGAGATATGTAACATCCTGTTCCATACGTTTCCCGGCGTCTTTGGCGCCTCTCTCCTTTTTTTGACCGCCCAGATTGGACGGTTTTGATTTCCACATGCAAAAGAACTACCATGGTTCTATCTGAACATCTTATCATGAGACAACGTCATTTTCAATCTGTTTTGGTTCTCTACATTTTTGTCAGATATCATTTTTTCTGATTCTACACTTGGCATATTCCCTAAATCATATATCCTTTTAAGAAAAGCTATTTCTTCAATCCTACCAAAATAATGATAAATAACTGTCTTAGTATCAAAAAATTCATTTATTTCCAATCCATTTCGGAATAAGTCCAAAATATCTCGCTTCGTTATCTCCGT
>DVFT01000044.1 GCA_018713105.1 Candidatus Limivivens merdigallinarum
TGATCATTTGCCATTGCTCCGATCACTATATCATAATTATGCAGCTTTCCACTTCTGCAGGCTATAATAAAATCCAGCCACTCATCCGTCATTTCCTTAAATTCTTTTACCTTCAGGTTCGAGTTCAGCCGCACTTCGTATATAGATACAATTTTCTTATCATACCGCTTCGCCCATCGTTCCGCTTGTTCTTTGATGATTGTACAATAAAATCCCGATCCGAAATCCTTTGTATGTCTTCCGATTCGAATTTGCGGATGCTCGACAGGCATATAACCTCCGTGATACACTGTCATTTTTGCCATAAAACCTTTTCCTCCATCCAAAATATTTTTACACTACGGCTTTTGATTTGCCAAATCACCTCAAACACCATTCCGCGATATTTTCAGTCAATAACTATTTCACAAGGGATTTATAATAATTCCCAAAATCCGCAAGTGCATCAATGATCGGAAGCATTTCTTTTCCGAGGTCTGTTAACCCATATTCAACCCGCGGAGGCATCGTCTGATAATCATGCCTGTAAAGCAGCCCATCCGAAATCATTTGCCGCAGGCTGTCCGTCAAAACCTTCTGCGAAATTCCGTCCAAATCTCTTTGCAGTTCGTTAAAGCGCCACGGACGCGCTTTCAAATTGCGAAGGATCAACAGTTTCCATTTCCCGCCAATCAAAGCTATTGCGGTCGCTACCGGACACTCCGGAAGTTCATCTCTTGTTTTCATCAATATCTACCTCCGCTTTCAATATAGCACATTCATTTTTAAATGTACAGTTACAAAAAGGTGCGTACTTGTTTTTGAGTGTGCTTATCTATAAACTAAAACCATGCAAGAAATCTTGTAAATAACAGGCATATGGAGGTACTATCATGGCAAACTATACGAAAACAACTATTGGAAACGAAGGACGCACTGAGCTTCATGACAAGCTGGCTTTGACCGGAGCAGAGGTTAGCATCAATCAGCTGCCAGCCGGAGCGGGCGTACCGTTTGTACATTCCCACAAAAACAATGAAGAAATTTACGGTATTATTGCAGGAGAAGGAAAGGCCGTGATCGACGGCGAGGAAACTTTGCTTACGGCCGGTGACTGGCTGAGAGTCGCTCCGGCTGCCAAGCGTCAATTTTCGGCATCTGCAAATTCCGGTATCACCTATATATGTATTCAGGTAAAAGAAAACTCCCTGGATGGATTCACCGCAGATGACGCTGTAATGGATTGATTAAAAACAAGCTGATTTATGTATAAAGCCAAAAACCCCGCGGCAGCCGCCAAATGGACATAAACTATGTCCGCTTAGGGTATTGCCTACGGGGATAAAACAAACTATGATCTAGTATTTTACCAACAGAAATCCATTTTCGGTTTTTATTCCGCCCTCTACCACAGCTTCCGATAAATCCCTTCCACTGCATCCCAATCCAACGGAACATAGCTGTTCGCCATCAATCTCCCTTGTTTCGTCATCACCGTATCCGTAAACGACTTCAGATCCTCCATCGAAACCCCGTATTCCCTCAGTCTCTTCTTGGAAAGGATATGCCCCAGCAGATCGTCCAGCTTTTGATAGACCGATTCACTGTCACACTGCAGGATCTTTGCCAAATGTTCGTTCAGGCTTTGGATGCGTCCGTTTGGCTGCAGTTCCTGATAAGTCTGGTAGACGCCTGTAAACAATGCATAGTTTGCCTCCCCATGGGGAACGTGGCAGGCTGCTCCCAGCGGATAGCTCATGGCATGAACAGCCCCGCAGCCTGCATTTCCGAATGCAATCCCTGCGAAGGTGCTGGCGGTGAGCATGTCTTTCAGAACGCCTGTTCTGGCATCTTCTCCTTCCCGGACTATTTTTTGATAGCTTTTCAGGATCATTTCCATTGCCTGCCTGGAGTAGAGCTCTGTGAAAGCGTTGGCTTTCGGTGAGGTGAAGGATTCCACGGAATGGATCAGCGCATCGATGGAGCTTGTGGCAAAAAAGCGGAAGGGCAGACCGGACAAAAGCTCCGGGATCAGGACTGCCTTGTCGGCATACAGCTCGTCGCTTGCAAGCCCCAGCTTTGTTTTCCGCGAGAGGAGTTCCAAAATGGAAATGTTTGTCACTTCGCTTCCCGTTCCGCATGTGGTGGGGATCAAGATCAGTTCCTTCTCTTTGATCAGCTCTGCCTTGTTTTCATAGAGATCGGTCACAGGTGAGACCGTTTTCAGGGCAAACAGCTTCGCTACGTCCAGGATCGTTCCGCCGCCTGCTGCAATGACCCTTCGAAACTCGCTTCCCTGAATATCCCGGTAAATGCCCTCCACCATCTCATCCGTAGGTTCCCCGGAGCAGTAGTTCCTGTAATTTACCACCGTCGCAGCTCCTGTTTTTCCCTGAAAATAATTTTGGTACAAAGATTCGCTGATCAGAAAGAGGTCGCCCTCTCCCAACGTATATTCTTTGCAGAATTCCTCCGCGGACTCATACATTTGGATCTCTGGTTTTATGCTGAACATCTGATTCATCTGGGTAAGCTCCTTTTCGTCAAATTTTTATGCTGTCTTTCCTTTGCAGACCAGACTTTCGGAACACGTCCGGATCGCCTCCCGGAGAATATGAAGCCCCGCCTGAAGCTGCTCATCGGTGATCACCAGCGGCGCCAGGAAACGGATCACATTCCCGTAAGTACCCGCGTTTTCCACGATCAGCCCCTTGCTGGCACATTCCTGGATAATGGCAGAGGTCAGAGCCGCATCCGGTTCTTTCGTGGCTTTCTCTTTCACAAATTCGATACCGACCATTGCGCCCAGTCCCCGTACGTCTCCCACGCACTCAAATTCTTCTTTCATCTGTTGATAGCAGGTCATGACTTGGGAACCGATTCCCAGGGCACGGGCTGCCAACTGGTCACGTTCCATCACCTCGATGGTCTTTAATGCGGCGGCGCAGGCGAGCGCATTTCCGCAGAAGGTTCCTCCGATCGTTCCGGGAGCCGGAGCCTCCATGATTTCTTCCCGGGCAATGATGGCGGATAGGGGGATGCCGGCGGCGATGGATTTCGCTGTGGCAAGGATGTCCGGGCAGCACCCTGCCTCTTTCCAGTACTCGGAGGCAAACATCCTCCCCGTCCTGCAAAAGCCGGACTGCACTTCATCCGCAATCAGCAGAATCCCATACTGATCACAGATCTTCCTGATCTCCCTGATCCATTCGATGGGCACCGGGATGAATCCGCCCTCGCCCTGCACCGGTTCCACGACGATGGCGGCGATAGAGTCTGCCGCTCCGCACTGTTCAAAAACATCGTAGATGGATTTCAGATAGTAATCCATCTGGGCGCTTTCCGGCATTCCCTCAGGATTCCGATAATAATAAGGGAACTGTGCCCGAAAGATCCCGTCCGGGAAGGGACCCATACCTTTGGCATAGGATTTTTTCGCCGTCATGGACATGGTGAGCAGCGTCCTTCCGTGGAAAGCCCCGGAAAATACGATGATATTCTGCCGTCCGGTGTATGCTTTCGCCAGCTTTACCGCATTTTCATCCGCCTCTGCCCCGCTGTTGGCAAAAAACGCTTTTTTTCGATCCCCCTTGACCGGGGCGATAGCGGATAGCTTTTCTGCCAGCTTCACATATCCCTCATGGGTACCGATATTAAACATACAGTGGAAAAATTTGTCTGCCTGCTCTTTGACGGCTGCTACCACCTCAGGATGAGAGTAACCGATATTCAACACTCCTACGCCTCCAACCCAGTCGAGGAATTTGTTTCCGTCTACATCTTCCACCATGGCGCCCTCTCCCCGCTGAATTACCAGGGGATAAACGCACCGGATTGCGGAGGGAGTGGCTGCCTTTCTCCGTTCGATCATTGCCAGAGCCTTTGGTCCCGGCAAGGTGTCTGTTACAATTTGTGGTAACTCTGTTCTCAACATATCAAAACCTCCTGAAAGTACTGTAGTTTAAAATGTAGTTGACCGCATCACGCCTTTTGTGCTTTCGTACCTAGGCGGATACTCAGCCATCCAAAGATCAAGCCCAAAAAGTTAGCGCCCGTGATCCAAATAAATGCGTTCAGATAGGACGGCATTCCCGAAACTGCATAGTAGGTACCGGTACTGAAGCCCACAAATACACAGGAATAGGCGTTAAAGGATATCAGAGAATAATTCAGCGCCGGGACCTTCAGGGTAAGCATCAGAACAAAAACGGTGATGAGAACCGAAAGAATCGTGGGAAGCAGCCAGGGAAGCCCCAGCATAGTAAACAGATCGATCAGCAGAAATGCCGCGAACGCCAGAACAGAGCCTGCCAGCAGCGGGGCGATTCCTTTTTTGATCAGGGAAGGGTCTGCTCCCAAGGCAAAGTACCAAGCCCATCCCACAAAGAGCGCCCATACCGGAATATCCGCCGCCATCAGGATACAGGACAGCGCCGCCAGGATTGCTACCGAGAAATCAAGTCTTTCCAATTTCATCTTCAAAGTGATCTCCTCCTTTTCCACTTCAAACAAAAAAGGCATACCCGCCGGGGATATGCCTCTTTGCATCTGTTTCGTGCTGA
This sequence comes from Candidatus Limivivens merdigallinarum, assembly GCA_018713105.1. Lineage (GTDB taxonomy): Bacteria > Bacillota > Clostridia > Lachnospirales > Lachnospiraceae > Limivivens > Limivivens merdigallinarum. The sequence goes on from DVFT01000044.1 coordinate 4,542, forward strand.
CCTAGAGTATAGCATAGGGACGTCTGTTATGCAATTGTTGCAAAGCACAAGAAATGATGGAAAAAACTGTGCTGGAAATCCTTCTTCTTACACAGTTTCTCTGGCTTCTTCCTCCCAAGTCTCCATTTCTTCCCCCATCAGGTCCAGAATATAGAATGCTGTCTGGAAGAGGACCTTTTCTGACATAGAGGAGAGATCCTTCCCCAGAATTTCTTTAATCTTTCCGATCCGGTAGTTGATCGTGTTCCGATGGGTATACATGGCGTTGGCGATTTCCTGAATGGCGCAATCCGTCTCAATATACATCCTGAGAACCTTCAGGTATTCCGTATGATGCAGCCGGTCATAGGCAAGGATTGGGGCAATGGTTTCCTGAATCACATCCTGAAGCAGAGCATGGTCGTGGATACTGAGCAGAAGCTTTTTCAATCCCAGTTCCGAAAAACAAAGGATGGACCTGCCCTGCCTGGCTGCCTGCATTGCGCAGGCGTGTGCCTTTTCATAGGAATCCTTCAGTTCATAGAAGGAGTTTACCCGGCGTCCGATCCCTGTATGGATCTTTGGGACATCCTTCTGCTCTGCCGTAAGTCTCCCGGTCAGGTCCCAGAGCGCTTCTTTGATCCTTGGTTCCTCCGCATTGCAGAATACCAGGATGAGTTCTTCACTGCCGTGTATCAGACAGTATTTCAGGCTGTTAAAGGAAGAAATTTTTGAAAAATTCTCCGGGACTGCAGACATAAACGTCTCTCCCTCCTGTTGATCCGACGCTGACGATATGCACACAGCCTGATAGGCATCCTCCGGCAAAAATCCATGTTGGATCAGAACGGATTCGTACATATGCTTGGTGTCCGGATAGAGGATCGCATTGTGAAACGCGGTAGACAGAATATATTCCGTCTTTTCTTCTTCCTGAATGTTTCCGCAGATACTGCGGGATACGTCTATGATATGAATTTCCCAGGGCATGGAAAACAGAGGAAACTGATTTTCCTCGCAGTAGGAGATCACTTCTTCCGGAATGGAAGTAAGGTATCTGCCCGTGTTGACGATCAGTCCTGCTGCCTGATGTTGAATCAGAGACTTGCAGAACGCCAGCAGCCAGTCCGGCGACTTTGACAGCATTCCCGTAGTAATGATCAGTTCATTTCCATATAAAAAAGAGGTGGTCTCCCGGTCTTCGGAATAATATACCCAGGAAATCTGCCTCCCCATTCCTCCCTGCCCTGCCAGAAGCTTCAGAGCATAAGAAGTCCTATACATCTCATAAATATACTGCATTGTGATTGCCATAACATCGCCGCCTTTCTGAATCATACAGCCATTCTATAATAGAAAGAAATGAAAAGTCAATGCGGAAATATGTGCCGCATATACAAAAAAAGCAAAAAAACTTGTGCTGACATAGCCTTGCCAAGACTACATTCCTGTGATAAGATAGTCGCATGTTACATAAAACAAACGATTTATCGTAAACTTTGAAGAGACGAAGAGGTCAGCTTGATTTCTTCGTCTCTTTTTGTTTTGTACGAAACAAGTCTGGAGCAGTGGAGGTAAAGACATGATCAAAAAAATATTGATTGCCAACCGCGGGGAGATCGTAAACCGTATTATCCGTACCTGCAAAAAGATGGATATCCAAACCGTCGTAGTCTATTCGGACGCAGATAAGGATGCCGATTACATCTCTTCGGCGGATGAAAGCTACTACATCGGTCCGTCGGCTCCCGTCCGAAGCTATCTGAACCTGGACGCACTGATCGACGCTCTGAAAAAATCAGGGGCGGACGCAGTACATCCCGGATACGGTTTTCTCTCAGAATCCGCAGGTTTTGCAAAAGCGGTTGCCAAAGCAGGCGCTGTATGGATCGGACCTGATCCGCAGATTTTGGAAAACATCGAATCCAAATGCTACTGCCGGGTGATCGCAGATCAGCTTAGCATCCCGGTGACGCCGGGAACAGTCCAGCCAGTCAGCAATATCCATGAAATTTATGAGATTGCCGGAAAGGTAGGGCTTCCCATCCTTCTGAAGCTGGACAAAGGCGGCGGCGGAAAAGGCATCCAGAGTATCGATTTCTTCGAGTCCGAGAAAGTCACCCAGGCGATGTTTGTCAGTATGGTGCGGATCGGACAGATGGCATTTGCCAGCGGAGACGTCTATGTGGAAAAGGCAGTTCCCAATCCAAGGCATATCGAGGTACAGTTTATCGCCGATCAGTATGGAAACGTGATCTGCCTGGGTGAACGGGAATGCTCCATCCAGCGGAGATATCAGAAAATCATCGAAGAATCCCCTTCCCCTGTCGTCACGGAGGAAGACCGCAGAAAGCTTTATTCCTACACGAAAAAAATCGTTAAGGAAATGAACTATACCGGCGCCGGAACCATTGAATATCTGCGCAGCGAGGACGGAACCTATTATTTCATGGAAATCAACGCCCGGCTGCAGGTGGAACATCCTGTCTCCGAGATGGTGACCGGCATCGACCTGGTGGAGATGCAGATCAGAATTGCCTCCGGAGAAAAGCTTTCCTATGAGCAGGAGGATATTTTCCTGAAAGGTCATGCCATAGAATGCAGAATTTATGCGGAAGATCCCAAGACCTTCCAGCCTTCCCCGGGAGTGATCGAAAAAATCTCTTTCCCGGATACCTCGGACGGACAGGTGCGGATCGAACATGCCATCCGCGAGCAATATCGGATTTCTCCCTATTATGACCCCATGATCTGCAAGCTGATTACCTGGGGAGAGAACCGGAAGCAGTGTATTCTCAAGATGATCAAGGCGCTGAGGGAATTCAATATCCAGGGAGTCTCCACATCCATCCCCACGGATATCGCAATCATGAGGAACCGCCATTTTGCGGAAGGGAATTTCACCACAGCGTTCTTAAACAAAGAACGCATGAATATCGGCCTCGAAAACTATGTGATCACGATTTCCAGGCAATTCGGTTCCCTCGGGCGTCCCATCGCAAAGAAAATGGCGCAGATGCTGGGCATCGAGTATTACGACAGGACGATCGTAGAATCCGTAGCCGAAAAGATGGGGCTTCCAGTGTCCACCATCGACGATGGCGAGGAGCTGGATAATGCGGAGCTTGCCCAGATGAAATATCCTTTGGGCAAAATGTCCGAGGAGGAACAGGAAAAAATGTTTGAAGCTCAAAGCAAGATCATCCTAGACCTTTCCGAGAAGGATTCCTGTGTATTCGTTGGAAGATGCTCCGACTATATTTTGAGAAACAAACCAAACCATTTCAGCATTTTTATCTATGCGCCCGTGGAGGTGCGAAAAGAGAACTGCATCAAATATCTGCATTTAACCCCCAAGGAAGCAGATGAAATGATCCGGGATGTGGATGAAGCCAGAGAATCCTACAGCCTTCACTACGCAAAACGCTATTCTGAGGATGTAACCTGTAAGGATATTCTGATAGACAGCAGTCTGTATGGAGGTGTGGATGAGACTGCGGAAGTATTGGTCGCAATGGTGAAAAGAAAATTCAATCTGGCGGATTGATTTTTCGGACATGTCCGTACTCGGACGTCAATGCCGCCCCCGCGCGGCAGAATGGAGGTTGAACATGAACAATAAGTATGAAGTAATTCTTGACACAATGCCGGAAACCGAGAATCATATTGAAATTTTATTCCGACAGGCAGGAGACGGTTTCATCCAGGTAGAATACGGTCATGATCAGCGCGTGGAGCTGTTGGATTCCTTCCGGATCCTGGCTGTGGACAGCAAGATCAAAAAAATGCAGATCCAGGGGCTCATCGAGACGGTCCCAAGCCTCAGGGCAAACCTGATCCACTTCGACCCCACCGTCATCTCCGCGGCACAGCTGATCGATAAGATCAAAGAAGCAGAGGACTCCGTCAAAGGAATGGACGATATGGTGATCGATTCCAGGATCATCACCCTCCCCATTGCCTTTGAGGACAGCCAGACCAAAAAGGCGGTGGAGCTGTATTTAAAGCAGGTAAGACCCGACGCGCCCAACTGCGCAGACGGATACAATCTGGAGTACATGGCACAGTGCAACGGCTGCACGGTAGAGGATATCAAGCATATGCTCCTTTCCACGGACTGGTACAACAGCGGATGCGGGTTCTGGCCCGGAGGCGGGTTCTTCTGGCCGATGGATCCCAGATGCAAAATGATCGTTCCCAAATACAACCCGCCCCGGATCTGGACCCCCGAAGGTGCAGTTGGAATCGGAGGCGCCTGCCTGTTTACCTATACCACGGCAACCGGCGGCGGTTATCAGCTGTTCGGAAGGACGATCCCGACCTTCCAGTTTTCCATGAAGCATCCCCAGTTCAAGGATGGTCCCTTCCTGTACCGTCCCTCCGGAGACCGGATACGGTTTGTGGAAACGACAGAAAAGGAGATCCTGGATATCTACGATCACGTTCACGACAAGACGGATTATGTCTATGACATCCAGGAGGGTCAGCTCGTCGTTAAGGACTATCTGGAATTTCTTGCTAAACCAGAGGTACAGGCGGGTGCAAAGGAATTTGAAGAAAAACAGAAACGCGGTTCAGCCGCTGCGCCAAAACTGTAAATTGAGGAAGCTGAAGGTTTTTGTCGTCAGGCGTACAAACAGGTATCTGCGGTACGCAGAATGGAGGTAAACATGATTAAAATATTGAATGGCGGAATCGAAATGCTGGTGGAAGACTGGCCGGGACGGATGGGATACATGGGCTTAGGAATGGCGCCCGCTGGAGCTGCCGACCACCTGGCACTGCAGCTTGGAAATCTTCTGGTGGGCAATCAGCCCGGAGAAGCCGGCATTGAGATTGCCGGCGGCTACTGCAAATTCCAAATGGAAAGCGACGGTGTCCTGGCGCTTGCAGGAACCGATATGGAGCCAAAGATCAATGGAGAGGCGTTCCCCATGTGGGAAGCCGTCCCAGTCAAAAAAGGAGACGTCATCTCTCTGTCCCACTTTGGCGGCAAGGGAGGCTTTCGGACCTACGCATGCATCGCAGGCGGGATCGATGTCCCTGAATATCTGGGAAGCAAATCCACCTGCCTGTTTGGAAACTACGGAGGCTTTTGCGGGCGGAAGCTTCAGGAAGGAGATCTCATCAAAACCGGTCTTGGAGATTCATCCGCTGCCGGCAGGAAGCTGAATCCCAAATATATCCCCGAATACACCCATGTGTGGGAGCTCCGCGTGATTCCCGGCCCCAATTCCGTACCGGATTATGTGACTGAGGAAGGAATGGATTATCTGTTTTCCACGGAGATGAAAATCTCGCACAATGCCAACCGCGCAGCCTACCGCCTTGCAGAGGTGCCGGATTATTTCTGGGCGAGGAAAGACGGCGGCAAGGGAGGAAGCCATCCTTCCAACATTGTGGACCATGGCTATAACATGAGGGGAGGCATCAACGTCACTGGAAACACCCCGTCTCTTCTCATCGCGGACGGTCCCACCCTCGGCGGTTTCGTATGCGTCGGCAATGTCATCAATGCGGATCTCTGGAAGATCGGTCAGGGAATCCCATCCATGGATAAAGTCAAATTCAAGCTTTCCACCCCGGAGGAAGCCGTGGAAGCACGTATGGAATTGAAAAAAATGTTAGAAGCAAAGGATCTCTTTGTATCATAAACTCAAAGTAACCGTTCAAAGTCAAACAAATTCATTTTAGGAGGACAAACATATGGAATACACATTAAAAGCACACATGCCAGGTCTGGTAGCACGGGTCGTTGTAGAAGTAGGGGAACACGTAGAAGAAGGACAGGAGCTTGCTGTCATCAACTGTATGAAAACAGAGATGAGCTGCAAGACGGAGAAAGCCGGTGTGGTCAAACAAATTCTCGTGGCAGAATGGGACGAAATGGAAGTAGGTTCCCCCATGATCATCCTGGATGCGGACGCCTAACGGAACCATCCTGACATCATCACAGATAACAGACTAACCATCCAGTAAAGAAAAGAAGGTTGACGATATGAAAATAGATTTAAACGTAGATATGGGTGAAAGCTTCGGCAGATATGTCCTGGGAAACGATGAAGAGCTGATGAAATATGTCACCTCAGCCAACATCGCCACCGGTTTCCACGCCGGTGACCCGCTGGTGTTGGATCAGACCGTCCGCTGGGCAAAGGAGTATGGTGTGGCAGTGGGCGCCCATGTGGGTCTCCCCGACAAGCAGGGATTTGGAAGGCGCCGCATGGAGATTTCTCCGGAAGAGCTTCGGACAGACCTGATCTATCAGCTGGGCGCCATCGACGGTTTCCTGAAACTTTACGGCATGAAGCTTCAGCATGTCAAGCCTCACGGCATCCTCTACCGCATGGTAGGTGAGGACGAAACCTATATCGATACGTTCCTGGATGCCATTGAAGCATACGACAGCAGCCTGTATATCATGCTGAGCGCCGGCTGCCCCGCCCTGGAACGCGCAGAAGCGCGGGGACTTAAGACCGCTCCCGAGGTATTGATCGACCTGGGATATGATGAAAAAGGCAACTGGATCCTGGAACGTGTCAAAAAATCCCGTTCCCCTATGGAGGTCGCTGCCCGTGCCGTGAAAGTCGTCCAGGAAGGAACCATCGACACCATTGACGGCAAACAGATCCCGATCAAGGGCTGTACCTTATGCCTTCACGGAGATTCCCCCAACGCAGCGGAAACTGCCAGCGCCGTTCGGAATACTCTGGACCAGAATGGAATCCAGGTGGTCAATCTCCGGAAATATTTTGGAGAAGAGGAATGACCCCTTTACATCCTCATACAAAATGGCTGGGACAAACAACGGATTACTTTGATCTTTTGGATTCCACCAACCTTTACGCCAAAAAAATGGCGCAAAGCGGATGCCCGGAAGGATATACCGTCTATGCCGGCATCCAGACTGCCGGAAAGGGGAGCCACGGAAGATCCTGGCTCTCCTCCTCTCCCACCGGGCTATGGTTTTCCATGGTGCTGCGCCCTCGCTGCAGCTTCCAGCAGGCAATGAGCCTGTCCGTTCTCGCATCCTACAGCATTGCATCCACCCTGCGCAGACGGTACGGGTTGGATGTGGGGATCAAATGGCCCAACGACTGCTATCTCAATGGAAAAAAGCTGGCTGGAATCCTGGCGGAAGCAGATCTGGCAGACGGACAGATTCCCTATGTGATCCTGGGAATCGGAATCAACCTCTACACAGAATCCTTTCCCCCTTCCCTCCAGCAGACCGCCACGTCCGTCTTCCGTGAGACCGGAATCTATCTGGACCGCGAACTCCTGCTGGGAAACCTGCTGTCCGATTTCGAGCGGTTCTACGAACAATACCGGGAAACCTACTGCCTGACCGAAATTCTCACAGATTATAACCGGCTTTTGATCCATCAGAACGAAACGATCCGCATCACCTATAACGGGGTGACCATGCAGGAGCTGTTCTGCAAAGGGATTGACGGGGATGGACGGCTTGTGGGAGTCGGTGAGGATGGGGAGATGATTAGGGTGATGAATGGGGAAGTGTCTGTCAGGAAAAAGGGAGCTTAAGTCAGCCCCTGCAAAACATATAAAAAACACTGGATTTTTCTTCGGATTTGTATATAATAGAAATAGAGGCAGACATATCTTCTGAACAAGTTCTTTTTCTCTTGAAAAAGTGTTTTTTGACCAGCAAGGTCATCTAAGAAAGGATAATTTGACCGACAAGGTCACTCTGGTCATCCAGAGCGGGGTACGGTTAGCGCCGTACCCTTTTTCATCTATAAAATCCCAAGGAGAACATTTATTGAAAGAATATTTGAAAGCTCAAACCAAAACCAATGAGGCTGTTATTAGGAGCACATTTAGTTCTGACGAACTCGATCGCTTTTCAAAATCAGATTCCCGAAATGTCTTATGAGCACCGCGGTCTTGTGATCGGTTCGAAACAGAAACTACTCTATGTCCTCCCGATATTTTCTTACGATCCGCTCAAGCATCCGGACGTCTACCATCCTGTAGATTATCCGGATTCCAAGAGCAATCTGTTTCTGCTGAAAAGCAGTGAATTTTCTTTTATCTCACATGACTCCGTCTTAAAGCTGAACGATCTACGAACCGTCAGCGTCAACCGCATCCTTTATCAGCAAAACGGACGAATCGTTCCAACTTCCGCTACGTACAAACAAATAGAATCTCTCACTCTGCAGAAATATTTTCCTGGCTTCTATTATGATTATAAACAGAACCTTCAGACTGTAGAGGCATTAACCAAACAGTTGGAGGAAATCATAAGGTACACAAAAGCCATCGAAACTGAAAACAAACGGCTGAAAACTGAGATTACATCTTTCAAGAAATAAGCGCATTACATAAAAAATCGTTTTTCATGCAACACGCCTATTCGTTCCCATCTTATTTTTATGAATGCAAACAGCGTTCCCTTCCTCTTTCTTAAGACAACGCTTCTTTCATCTCTTTCACATAGTCATAAACCGCCTGATCTGCCTTCTCCCCATACTGTTCGATCAGCTTCACAATCGCGCTTCCCACAATCGCTCCGTCCGAAAGCTCTGCCATCTTGTGCGCCTGTTCCGGGGTGGTGATGCCAAAGCCGATGGCGCAGGGAATCTCTGTGACTTCACGGATTTTATCGATCATCGGTTTCAGGTTTGTGCTGATCTGACTTCGCATTCCTGTCACGCCCATGGAGGAAACCACGTAGAGGAAGCCCTTTGCCCCGGATGCAATCTTCTGGATCCGTTCGTCTGAGGTTGGGGAGATCATGGAAATGACGGATACCCCATACTTTTCTGCAATGGGTTCTACTTCTTCTTTTTCCTCAAAGGGAAGGTCCGGAAGGATGATGCCGGATACATCCAGCTCCTGGCATTTTTGAAAAAAACGGTCGTATCCGTAGTGGAACACCGGGTTGATATACGTCATGAACACCAGGGGAACATCGGAACTCTCCCGCACTTTTCTGACGATCTCAAAGGCTTTGTCGGTGGTCATGCCTCCTTTCAGCGCTCTTAAGCTTGCCTCCTGGATGACGACTCCTTCGGCGGTGGGATCGGAGAATGGGATCCCGATCTCAATGAGATCCGCGCCTGCTTCCGCCATCTTCAGGACATAGCGCACGGTGCATTCCGGCGTCGGATCGCCGGCGGTCAAAAATGCGATAAAGGCTTTTTTATTTTCAAAGGCTTTCTTTATATTACTCATAGATCTGAACCCCCCTGTATCTAGCGATGGCAGCTACGTCCTTGTCTCCGCGTCCGGAGAGACAGATGATAATGCTGTCGTCTTTGTCATAATTTTTTGCGATTTTTTTGGCGTAGGCTACGGCGTGGGCGCTCTCGATGGCGCAGATGATTCCCTCTGTGCGCGCCAGATACTCAAATGCCTCCACAGCTTCCTCGTCCTTCACCGGAACGTAGGCTGCGCGTCCGGTATCGTGCAGGTAAGCGTGCTCGGGGCCGATGCCAGGATAATCAAGACCGGCAGAGATGGAATAAACCGGAGCAATCTGACCGTATTCGTCCTGGCAGAAATAGGACTTCATACCGTGGAAAATTCCCAAGGTTCCTTTGGCAATGGTGGCTGCATGCTGGTCGGTGTCAATGCCTTTTCCTGCTGCCTCGCATCCAATCAGCTCCACCCCTTCATCCTGGATAAAATTGTAAAACATTCCCATGGCGTTGCTTCCTCCGCCTACACATGCCAGGACTGCTTTGGGGAGCTTCCCTTCCGCTTTCAGGATCTGTTCTCTGGCTTCCTTTGAGATCACACTCTGGAAATCCCGCACGATCATGGGGAAGGGATGGGGTCCCATGACAGAACCCAGCACATAGTGGGTATCATCCACCCGCTTGGACCACTCCCTCATGGTTTCGTTGACGGCGTCTTTCAGCGTCTGCGTTCCGCTGGTAACCGGATGCACCTTGGCGCCCAGAAGTTCCATGCGGTAAACGTTCAGCGCCTGGCGCTCTGTGTCCTCTTTGCCCATAAAGACCTCACACTCCATCCCCAGGAGGGCAGCTACCGTCGCTGTGGCGACGCCGTGCTGACCTGCCCCGGTCTCTGCAATGACGCGGGTCTTGCCCATCTTTTTTGCCAAAAGCACCTGCCCCAGCACGTTGTTGATCTTATGTGCCCCGGTGTGGTTTAAGTCCTCCCGCTTCAGATAGATCTTGGCGCCGCCCAGATCCTCCGTCATTTTTTTTGCAAAATAGAGGCGTGACGGGCGTCCGGCATATTCATTCAGCAGGAAATTCAGCTCCCGGTTAAATGCCTCATCGTTTTTATAGTATTCGTAGGCTTCTTCCAGGCGGATCAGTTCGTTCATCAGCGTTTCCGTGATATACTGTCCGCCGTGAATTCCATATCGTCCTTTGCTCATGTTGGTGCTCCTTTCCGCATTTTTTCATCATAGTTTTCTGACAAGCTTTACCAGCTCCCGCATGGTTTCCAGATCCTTGTATCCGTTTTTTTCCGCTTTGCTGCTCACATCCAGGAGGAATGGATGCACCTCTCGGACTGCCTGTTCCATGTTGTCAAGACCGATTCCTCCAGCCAGCGCGAAGGGACGGTGAATCTCTTTCAGCCGATTCCATTCAAAGGTTCTGCCGCAGCCTTTCCCGCTGTCAAAAAGGAGCAGATCTGCCTTTGAGGACAGCCATGGTCCGATGTCTTCCCGTTCCGGTCGGAGCGCCTTAAAGACCGGGCAGCCGGTTTGCTCCTGGATGGTCCAAACCATGTCCTCCGTCTCATTCCCGTGGAGCTGGGCAATGTCGATGGTTCCTTCTTTCAGAAGTTCGATGATGTCCCTGCTGTCCGCATCCACGAACACACCCACCGCCGGGATCGAAGGATCCAAGAGAGCGCGGAATCTTCGGGCAGTTTCCTTAGAAATCTGACGCCTGCTTTTTGCAAGGACAAACCCCACATAGTCCGGCTGTACTTCGTTTGCATAGCGGATATCCTCTTCCCGGAAGAGACCGCACAATTTAATCTTCATAGTTCTCCTTTCAGCCTGGCGAGCATTTCCTTCTTGGAGGGGCTTCGCATCAAAGTTTCCCCGATCAGGATTCCATTGCAGCCTGCATCTTCCAGCTTTCTCACATCTTCCCGGGTCTTGATTCCGCTTTCTGCCACAAAGAGCACTTCTTCCGGGATTTTGCTTCGAAGGTTCAGGGCATTGTCCACATTCACATGAAAATTCTTGAGATTCCGGTTGTTGACGCCGATGATTCTCGCCCCTGCTCTGAGTGCCATGGCTGCCTCCTCTTCGTCGTGGGCTTCCACCAGTGCGGAAAGCCCAAGAGATTCTGCCAATCTTCCCATACGAGCCAGCTCCTCCTCGGTCAAAATCGCACAGATCAGCAGAACCGCATCCGCTCCCAAAACCTTCGCCTGATAGATCATATAATCATCCACCACGAAATCCTTTCGGAGAATGGGGATAGAAAGATCCTGCCGGATCTCCCGGAGATATTCGTCCTTTCCCTGGAAGTAGAAGGGTTCCGTCAACACGGAGACCGCTGCGGCTCCGGCTTCCTCATATTCCCTGGCAATTTCCCGGTAGGGAAAGTGCTCTGCGATGACTCCTTTGGACGGGGAGGCTTTCTTCACCTCGCAGATAAAACGGATTCCCGGCTGTCTCAGTGCCTTTTCAAAGGGAAATTCTCCGGTAACCGGAAGCTTTTCCGTCTGTTCTCTTAAGACCTCCGGGGAAAGCCGTTTTTTCTCTTCCCTGATCCGTTCTCTTGTCTTTGCTGCAATTTCATCTAAAATCATAGTGACCTCCAAACTTTGCGTCATTCATTGGACATCCGTATAAACTCATCCAGTTTTTCCATTGCCTTTCCGCTGTCAATCAGATGCTCTGCCATCCTGACACCGTCTTCCAGGCTGTCTGTCTTTTTTGCCACATACAGGGCAGCGCCGGCATTCATGACCACGGCATTCCGTTTGGCTCCCTGTTCTCCTTTCAGGATATTCCGGGTGATCTCGGCGTTTTCCGCCGGGGTGCCGCCCCGCAGATCTTCCTTGGAACAGTATTCAAAGCCAAACTGTTCCGGGGTGATCACATCATTTTTTACCCAGCCGTTTCGGATCTCGCAGGCAGTCGTGGGGGCGCTCATGGAAATTTCATCCAGTTTATCCTGACCGTACACCACAATTCCGCTCTTGACCCCCAGGTTGCACAGTACCTGTGCCAGGATTCCCACCAGGCTCTCGTCATAGACGCCCATGACCTCCATATTGGCTCCTGCCGGATTGGTAAGGGGACCCAGGATATTAAATACGGTCCTGATTCCAAGCTCCTTTCGAACGGGCGCCACATATTTCATGGATTTGTGGTAGAGCTGGGCAAACAGGAAGCAGATGCCGATCTTCTCCAAAAGCTCCTTGCTCTTTTCCGGTGTCACCTGAATATTAACGCCCAGGGCTTCCAGCACGTCGGCTGCGCCGGATTTGGAGCTTGCCGCCCGGTTGCCGTGTTTCGCCACCGGGACGCCGCCCGCTGCGATGACCATGGCGGCTGTGGTGGAAATGTTGAAGGAGTTGGCGCCGTCCCCTCCTGTCCCCACAATTTCCAGCACGTCCATATTGTGAAGAAGACGGGTCGCATGGTTTCTCATGGCTTTGGCAGAACCGGTGATTTCATCCAAGGTCTCCCCCTTCATGGCAAAAGCGGTGAGATACGCTGATTTCTGTACCTCGCTTGCCTGACCGTTCATGATCTCGTCCATTACCTGCATTGCCATCTCATATCCGATATCTTCTTTCCTGCTTAATTTCATAATGGCTTGTTCTATCATCATCGTCAAATCCTCCTTGTCTAAATTGATTGTTTCCTCTATTTTTAAGATCTCGCTATCGACAGGAAATTCTCCATGATTCGAATTCCATCCGGCGTCAGCACCGATTCCGGGTGAAACTGAATGCCGTATACCGGATATTCCCGGTGTTCCACCGCCATCACCTCTCCGTCCTCGCTGACTGCCGTGACCTCTAATATATCCGGGATGCTGTCTTTTTTTACTGCCAGGGAATGATACCTTCCAACCAACATCTGTTCCCCGATTCCCTGAAATAGACGGGAATCTGGCTTAAGCTGTACCTGGGACTGCTTTCCATGCTTCATCTCCTTTGCATAGGTGATCTCTGCACCGAAGGCTTCGCAAATTGCCTGATGTCCCAGGCAGATTCCAAGGATCGGTATCTTTCCTGCAAAGGAATGAATGATCTCCTCCGAAATTCCAGCATCCGCAGGTCTTCCCGGTCCCGGTGAAAGAATGATTGCCTTGGGAGCTTTCCTCTCGATCTCTTGGATCGTGATCTGGTCATTCCGCACCACCTGGATGTCCGGCTCCACGGAGCCTGCCAGCTGATAGACGTTGTAGGAAAAGCTGTCATAATTGTCGATCAATAAAATCATACGCCAATCCCTCCTTCCGCAGTCTTTACCGCGTTCACCACAGCTTTTGCCTTCTGGATGCACTCCCGGTATTCCTTTTCCGGCACACTGTCTGCCACGATCCCTGCCCCGGAGCGGATAAACAGCTTGTTTCCTTTGGTGAACGCCAGGCGGATGGCAATACAGGTGTCCATATTTCCGGTAAAGGACAGATAGCCGATGGCGCCTCCGTAAATTCCCCTCTTATTGTTCTCCAGTTCATCAATGATTTCCATTGCCCGAAGCTTCGGCGCCCCGGAGAGCGTCCCTGCCGGGAGGATCGCATCGATGGCATCCACAGCGTCCAGATCAGATTTCAGCTTTCCGGATACGGTAGAGCCGATGTGCATCACATGGGAAAATTTCTGGATCGTCAGGTATTGTTCCACCTTCACGCTGCCGATCTCGCTGACCCGTCCGATGTCGTTTCTTCCCAAATCTACCAGCATATTGTGTTCCGCCAGCTCCTTCTCATCGGACAGCAGTTCTCTTACAAGTTCCTCATCTTCCTCCTGGGTGGCTCCCCGCTTCCTGGTTCCCGCCAGAGGGAAGGTGTACAGCTTTCCATCCTCAAGCCTTGCCAGGGTCTCCGGGCTGGCTCCTGCGATCTCCCCGTCCTCCCCGGAAAAATAGAAGAGATAGGGGGATGGGTTTGTGGTCCGAAGGTTCCGGTAAACATCCAGGATGCTTCCCTCAAACTCCGCCTCCAGCCGATTGGAGAGCACCACCTGGAACATATCTCCTTCATGGATATAATCCTGTGCCCTCTCCACCATTCGGCAGTACTCTTCCTCCTGAAACAGAGGCAAAAAGTCCGATTTCAGCTGCAGCGTAGGAATCTTCGCCTGCTCTCCATGCTGGATCAAGGATGCCATGTTGGAAAGCTCCATCACCGCCCGGTTGTATTCGGTGATGCCACCGTCTGTTTTCATATTTGCGATCAGGATCATCTTCTGCCTGAGATTATCGAAAACGATCACTTTATCAAACAGCATCAGGTTTACATCCTGAAATCCATCCTCATCGGTTCCGGTAAGCTGAAGCGTCGGTTCCGCATATTTGACATAATCGTAGGAAAAATATCCCACCAGCCCTCCTGTAAAGGAAGGGAGATACGGAAACACGGGGCTTTTGTTTTCCCGCAGGATTTCCCGTATTGCGTCTTTGGGATCTTCCGCCCTGGTCTGTTTTGCCAGACTGGTCTTCACCGTGGTTCTCCCATCCCGGCAGGTGATCTCAAGCTGTGGCTGATATCCCAGAAAGGTATATCGCCCCCATTTTTCATCAGCCTTAGCGCTTTCCAGCAGGTAGCAGTGACGGCTGACCTTTTTTAAGGTCTTTAAAATCTGGATTGGTGTCGTGCTGTCACTGTACAGTTCCATGCTCAAAGGGATCACACCGTATTGCCCGGTGCGGATGATGGTTTCTGCCTCTTCCCTGGATGGTCGAATCATCCTCATCATAAAAAATCCTCCTTTGCTGTTTGAGTGGTCTCTCGATCGGACAGTGAATGGCGCTTTGGCTTTTACTCACGATCGGATAGGGAAGATAGCTTCCCTATCCGCTGCGACACCACGTACAGCTCACAGCTGACACTGTTCGCTGTACCGGTCAGCTCGTGACAATGTCCCTCGCTGACCGTTGCCCGTCGGATATCCGCATTCTTGCGCAAGCAAGCTTGCCCATCCATGCGGCTGCCCTCCGGGCGTATCGCACAAAAAACCCGCCCAAGACAGAACTTCTGATTCTGTCAAGGACGGGCAGATAGACTTTTCCCGCGGTGCCACCTTGATTCATGAGCGTATGCTCACACACTTTACAGGGTACTGCTTTTTGATACCCATGGCAACTAACGTATGCCCCACGTCACGGATACTAAGACCTGGTCACTGACCAAATTCTTTTCCCCATGCCCTCAGTGGCCCATTGTGACAAACTGCTTACCATCCGCTCTCACCATATCGGACTCTCTGTAGGCGCATCTTTTGTCTTTACTTCCACTTCATCGGTTTACCACGTCTTATTTATTTTTTAACATGATAGCATGGTAAAGTGGAGCTGTCAATAGTTTTTTTGGTGGAGGGAGGGGGAGAGCGGAAGGAAGAAGGCAAAGAGGGCTATCGCTGCGGTGGACAGATTGCGGGGGACGGAGACTGCTTGGGGCGTAAAAGGCGTGTCTGAACTCGCACCGTTTGCTGATGCAAACGCTGCTCAGACAGCAGACACTTGGGGCATGAAGCCCCACTTTTACTGATCGCAGTCTCCGTCCCCCGCAATCTGTCTCATCCTCGCTCTATGCCCTCTTTGCCTTCTTCCTTCCGCTCTCCTTGGCTGCCCTCTGCGGTTGTGTAGTAAGATGAAAACGTAAGTACTGCTGGCTAAAACCGGCGATTGCTTAGTTGGAACTGTGGGATCAAATTTGTAGTGGTTTGGGTAAATAAGTCGGTAGATCGAATCTCCGTACATAGATTTTGCTGAAAGCAAAATGTTACAATCCATGGCATCAAATTTTTTATTTTCTGAAAATCTTCATATCCGAATATAGGAACAAAATAATGTATGACGGTACATAGAGCCGTCCCATGGCTTCCTATCACAATACGTTTTCCCTCGCATTTTTTTAATATCTCTGCAAGAGCGTCAATATTTCTTTTC
>DVFT01000045.1 GCA_018713105.1 Candidatus Limivivens merdigallinarum
AGATGTAGTAGAAATTAGTTTAGCAACTATGTGCAGTGCAGATAGGGAAAACATAACTACAGTAAAGGCTCTGTTAGATGAAATAGAAAACGAAGCACTTTTTAATCTATTGCGTTCGGCAGATAAAGAGACTTTGCAGATCGTATTTTTCCGGATGTTGGATATTCCAACAGAGCAAATTGCTGAAAAAATGGGATTGACTCCAAATGCGATTTATCTGAGAATCAACCGTTTAAAAGAAAAAATAAAAAAATTGAAAATGGGAGAAAGAAAATAGGAAAGTTTGCTGGCTAATAAGTAAAGGGATGTTTTTCCTTTTAAAGTTCCTTGACAACCACATACCAGCATTACAGGTACGTTCCCAAAGATAGAAGCGTGACAGCATAAGCGCCAGGACGGATGGGGACAAGCACTGCTGGATTGTTATGGAAAGGTCTGTCCAAAGACTATGGCGGATCATTTCGTGAGAAAACTGTCAGTGCCTGTTCTCATTCTGAGCGACTCCTTATAGCTGTGAATGGACTTTCGCAGGTCTTTCGCCAGGAGCATCGGAGGGGGATAATGATACGAATTTCTTCCCATAAGGAAGAGGATGGACTCTAAGTTGTAATCAGCAAGACTTTCAGAAAATCTGCGAGCGGTGCCAAGCGAAGCATCCGCCTGTAATGTTCCCTACCATAGATGTGGTGTGGCAGCCGGGGAGTCGAGGACAAATACGGTACCAAAGAAAAGAAGAAACGATAAGAAATCAAAAAAGAGTGTGTCGTTGATATCAGATACATGCGGCTGTGGGAAAATGTCACAGCCGTATTCTTGTGGTATTAACGCCATGCGGAAAGAAGTACTATGTTTTATAAAGTTGAATATCAAAAAAGAGCGCATCAGGAAGTGGAGAAAATCTTCCGGGTGCTATTTCCGGAACAGGGACTGGCAGTCAGGGAAGAGCAGATCCGTCTATGCCATGAAATGCTGGATACTCTGCTGGGAGAACAGATTGCCTTGTGTGATGCAGGGGTAGGAATTGGGAAGACCTATGCCTATCTGGTAGCCTGTGTATTATTGCGGAAGTATTCCATGCTGACAGGGCGAGGAAATCCATTGGAACAGCGCCCGGTGGTGGTGTCCACCTCCAGCATTGCATTGCAGAAAGCCATTTTAACAGAATATATTCCCTTTTTGTCCAGGGTGCTGCTGGAGCAAGGAATCATTCAGTCCCCGCTTCGGGCAGTGGTGCGAAAAGGGAAAGAACACTTTGTCTGTGACAATAGGCTGGAACAACGAATCGAAGCAATCCGCCATAAACAGAAGAATGCTGTTCAAAAAGCAGCATTACTGTCCTTGCGAAAGCATTACGATATGGATAGCGTAAAGAATCTGAGCGGGTTTGACAGAAGGCTGGTCTGTGTGCCGAAATTCTGTCCAAGAGAATGTCCGGGCAGGCAGATGTGCCGCTATCAGAGATATCTGGAAGAATCCAGGAAACAGGATGTGTTCATTCAAATCTGTAATCATAATTATTTACTGGCAGATGCATATCACAGAGCAGAAGGATACAAGCCTTTATTGTCTGATTATCGGACGTTGATTGTAGATGAAGCTCATAAGTTACCGGAAGCGGCAAGGCAGATGTTTGGAAAAAACCTGTGTATGGATGATATCCGGGAAATAGCATATTATCTGGAACGGGAGCATCAGAAAGAAGAGGCAAAAATCCTGCGGACAGTCATGCATGACGCATTGCATGTTGTTGGTGCAGAACACCGAATTGGAAAAGGAATCCGGGAAACGTTCCGTAATACAACAAATAGTGTGGTTTCTCTGTGGGAAGGCGTAGAGATGCTGGAATTTCTTTTAGAAAAGCTGGAGCGAAGTGTTCCAAAGTGGATACGGAACCGGCTGGAAGAAGCAAAGGATGTGCTGGAGTGTTTTTGCAGCAGCGATGGGAATTATGTCCGCTATCTGCGTCTGGATACAGAACAGCTTCCCATTTTGTGTGCAGCCAGCCGGGAAATCCCAGAATTACTTCGGAAGATGTTATGGAATCGGGAAGAAGGTGTGTCTGCCATCTTAACCAGCGGAACGCTAAAGGCAGGCGCAGGCTTTTTGCGCACCCGGCAGATCACCGGGCTGGAAGGAAGGGCAGGAGTGCAGGAATATGTGGCAGAGTCCCCTTTTTCCTACGAAAAGAATTGTCTGCTATACCTGCCAAAGACGTTGGATCATTGCAGGAGAGGAAGCCGGGAAGAGGCGGTGATGGTGGCAAATCATATCCATTCCCTGATCTGTTCCACTTATGGGCATACGCTGGTACTGTTTACTTCTTATACACTGATGGGAAGTGTGTACCAGCTTTTAAGAGACAGCTTGCCGTTCCCCATGGTGGAAGTATGGAGACACTCCCAGGAAGAAATTTTACGGTTTAAGACCATGGAAAATGGGGTGTTGTTTGCAGCCGGTTCTTGTTGGGAAGGGGTGGACTTTCCGGGAGATATGGTATCCTCTCTAATTATTGTGAAACTGCCTTTTGCAGTACCAGATCCGATCAGTGAAGCAGAGAAGGAGACGTATGACTCTTTGGAATCCTATATCCAATCTATCATTGTGCCGGATATGCAGAAGAAACTGCGCCAGGGATTTGGGAGAGCCATTCGGACAGAAACTGATACTTGTGTGGTGTCTATTTTAGATATTCGGGCGGTAAAAGGCGGCAAGTATCACGAAGATGTGATGTGTGCGCTTCCGTCCTGCCGGATAGCGGAAGAGTTGAAAGAGGTACAGGATTTCATCCGCAGCCGGAAAGGTGTAGAGTATTATTTGTAATAGGCAAAATTCTCTTTCCAGCCTTGTTGCTTGTGCTTATTTTCCAGACGCTTTTAGGGGAAAAGTTTAGTACAGTTTTTGGGGCGGTTTTGGAGGGATTGTTGGTATTGATGAATAGCTATTTGAACATGAAGTGGGTATAATGTGTATAGCGTTAGAGGAAAGGACGGTGAGCAAAATGGCACGATATGCAGTGGAACATATCTGGGAAGGAAAACAGGAATATTTTTTAATCCGGGATCATCAGAGCTGGCAGATGGTGCTGTTCCCGTCCAAGTATCTGACGCATTTGATCCGAGCAAACCGTTCCCCGAATACCGTTGGCCGCAGGGCAAAATCCATCCGGTTCTATCTGGAATATCTGGATGAGAAAAAGATGGAACTGTCCCAGGTGGCGGAACTGGAATTCCAGGAACAGTATGAACATTATGTGGGATTTCTCCACTGGCTGAAAGCCGGAAACCATTTGCATGAAAAGAAAGAGAAACTGCCAAGCAATAAAACCTGCAATGCGTACTTAAAAGACGTGTTCAGGTTTTTCTGTTTTTTAGAGCTGGAATCAGATATGGAAAGGCTGAAAGTGTTATATTATGACAGTTTTACCACCCATGATTCCATCGGTGTAAAACGGAAGCTGCGGTTCCGGTCATTCAATGGCTATCTGAAAGAGGAAGAACGAAACGTCCGTCCGGCAGAGCATCAGGAGATTTTGGAACTTTTGAAGCAGTGTACCAACTGCAGGGACCAGCTTCTGATCATGCTGCTGGCAGAGACCGGATACCGGATCGGCGAGATTTTAGGTGTAAATTATACCAGAGATATTGATTATGAAAGACACACCATCCGGGTATTCTTCCGGGATGACAATGAGAACAAGGCAAGGGCGAAGAATGCGGCGTACCGAAGATCCAAAGTCAGTGATGCCACTTTCCAGTTTTTACTGTTTTATTTGTCCAAGTACCGGGAATTTCTGCAACACCAGCCGATGCTGTTTGTAAACATCGAAGGAGAGACAAAAGGAAAGGCACTTCAGGTGGACGCAGTTTACCGGATGCTGGAGCGGATAGAGAAAAAGACAGGCATCCATACGACACCTCATATGCTACGGAGATACTTCGGAAATATGAGGCGGGATGCCGGATGGCCACTGGAAATGATCAGTGAGGCATATGGACATAAGCACATCGATACGACCATCAAATATCTGAACCTTGTAGATGACCAGCTTATGGAAGCCAGCGACCAATATTATGCAAAGCATTCTGCCCTTTATGATGTGGAGAAACTCCTGTAGGAGGTGAAGAACATGCCCGCTTATCAATTACATATTTATGAACAGCAGGAAGAGCGGGAAGCACTGGAACAAAAAATCTGTGAACAGGTGGATGCCTGCACAGAGGTAAATGGGAAAATACGAAACAGGGTAAAGAAATTCCTGATAGAAGAGGGGATTACCGACATTTCGGAAATGGACGTAGCCCTAAGGATCCGATACGAAGAATATCTGGAAAGGAACGAAACCGTTCATGCACCGATTACCTGCCTGCGGGGATTTGACAGAATCTTCCTTCATCAGATGAAAGAAGAGATGCAGACACTGGCAGGGCGAAGAAACTATACCACCGAGTATCGTGATCAGTGGATCTGCCTAACCTATTATCCGGAGATTGAGATAGCAGAATCTTTTCTGACCAGCAAAGATGGAAAGGAACTGCTGTGGGATTTTACACTGGAGTGTCCAAAAAGTTTGAAGATGCAGATTTTTACAGTATTAAAAGAGGTGATCCA
>DVFT01000046.1 GCA_018713105.1 Candidatus Limivivens merdigallinarum
GTAGCGATCGCAAGAGCAATGGTAAACGAACCAAAGCTGTTGCTGGCAGATGAACCAACCGGAGCCTTGGACTCTAAATCCAGTGCACAGGTAATGGAACTGTTTGCAAGGCTGAACGAAGAAGGGACGACGATTATTATGATCACGCATGACAGCCATGTAGCAGGTCATGCAAAACGTATTGTCGATATTTTTGACGGAGAGCTTTCGGAGAGAGAGGAGGGATGCAATTGAATAAGAAAAAAACGTTAACAGGCATACTGCTGGGGATGACAGCGCTTCTCGCAGGAGGTTTTGCTGCAGGCGGCCTGCTTCTTCGAGGAGGGGTCAGGATTCCGGTAGTGGAGGTATCTGATCTGAGTACAGGTTTTTTTTCTGACAGCGGCAGCAGTTTTGGGACGGTCACGACAAAGGCCAACCAAGAAGTATACTTGGATTCGGAAGGATTGGTGACTAAGGTCTATGTAAAACCGGGAGATAGGGTAAAGGTGGGCGACAAGATTTTGTCCTATGACACCACATTGCTGGAACTGGAATTGGAAGAAAGCACCCTGGAGAAGCAAATGAAAGAACTGGAACTGAAAGGAGTCGAGGCGGATCTGAAGAAGCTTCAGGCAGTCACACCTATTCCGGATCCTCCAAAGACAGCGTCTTCTGCTGCGGAAGATGACGTTGGGGAGGTGGAAGAACCTGCCGATGCTTCCAGTGATGAGCCCAATGAGGAGGCAAAAGCGAGCCTGAAACAAAATACCGTTGTAATGACGGCGTCTTCAGGGGTGGTGGTGATAGAAACGGAGACGTCCGGAAACGATGGAGCAGCCCTCCTTGAGGAGAGCGCACCGGATATTCAGGAAGCCGGACAGCCGGAGACGCAAGGGGAGCCAGAGACAGAACCGCCTGCAGCAGAGGAAGCTCCTCCTGCACCTGAACCGACTCTGCCGCAGCCTGTTCCGGATACTTCGCAGCCAGCGGATACGGGGAATGAGAGCCTTCCCCCTGGGAATACCGGTGATGGAAACAATTCCCCGGTTACGATCATACCCGAAATACAGGAGTCGGAAACTTTGCAAGCCGAGCCCATTGAACCGATTCCTCAGGAAACCCAAGCGCCAGGAAATGGAGGCGGAGAAGAGCAGCCTCAGGAGACAGAAGTAGAGCAGGGAACAGAAACATCCAGTGAGCCAGTGATCATCCAAGAGACAGAAGCTCTGCCAGATACCGAGGAAATTCCGGAGATCGGCTTAGAAGGAGAGACATCGGACTCCCCCTTGGGTGAGATCAAAGCTTACCGGATTCTTCACTATCGGACGAAGCCCTACAAGGGAGAAGGAACCAAAGAAAAACCTTATGTTTTTTTCTGTAAGGACAAGGCTGTGATCCGAGCTTCCTTTATGAATAAGATTTTGGGGTTCAACGCACGGGGAACCTCCAGGAAGAAAGGCGGAATGCATAGAGACGGGAAGGGATGCTATGCAATCTTGGAAATCCGCGAGGGCGATGATATCTCCGGCGGATATGTCAAATCCATCCAGATCAACGGAACTGTACCGGTGGCAAAAGCATTTGCGCCGGATCTGACCTGGACATTTTCTACCAATGGGATGGAAAAAAACGTACCTGTAGTGATTGAGGAAGAGAGTTCGGCGGATGAGGGAGAAGGCTGGATTGATCCTGGATTTGAAAACTGGAATGATGCAGATGTGTATACGGTATCGGAATTAAAAAAAGCCATCCGGGAAAAACAGAAGGAAATAGAAGATCTGAAGCTTGAGATTCGGGAGACAGACCTAAAGATCAGCAAACACCAGAGAAAGCTGGAAAAGGCAACAGTGGTAAGCAGTATTCACGGCGTAGTAAAGGAAGTAGGCGATCTCAAAGCAGAACAAGAGGGGACTCCTTTCATCAAAATTACCAGCGACAGCGGTCTGTATGTGAGAGGTACGATCAATGAATTTCAGCTGGAAAGTATAAAGGCCGGAAATCGGGTGAGCGGGTATTCTTATGATTCAGAGACGTACTTTGATGCAGAGATCACAGAAATTTCCACCTATCCATCGGCCATAAAAGACGGGGACTCCTCCGGAAATCCGAATTCCTCCAGTTACCCCTACCTCGCATACATCCAAAAACCTGGCGCGCTGAAAGACGGGGAGGGTGTTTCCCTGACTCTTGAGAAAAACGGAAATGATTCGGAGGATCAGGAAATCCTAAGCCTGCCTAAAGCCTATCTCCGTTCCGAGCATGGGCAGAGTTATGTCTATCTTCAGGATGCGGATAAAAAGCTGAAGAAACAGTACGTTAAAACAGGCAGGATAGCAGACGGCAGTGTTGAAATTACAGCAGGGCTTTCCAGGGATGACAAGATTGCCTTTCCCTATGCTCCCCAGATCAAGGAAGGCGCTAAGACGAAGGAAGGAACATCTGCCAATGAAACACCGGAAGAATTTTAAGGGAACGTCGATTTCCCTCACGGTAAGCTGACGAGGAAAAAAGAAAGGAAATATCCATGCTGGAAAATATCAGATTATCATTTCAGGGAGTTTGGTCCCACAAGATGCGCTCCCTGCTCACAATGCTGGGAATCATCATTGGCATTGCATCCATCATCTCCATTGTGTCCACCATCCAAGGAACCAATAAGCAGTTGGAAGAAAGCCTCCTTGGCGCGGGAAACAATGTGGTCAATGTGAAACTTTATCAGGGGGATTCGGAATACAGCTTTGATGAATATTCACTGCCACCAAAGGGCATCCCGGTTTTTACGGAAGAGATGCGCCAGGAAATGCTGAACGTTCCTGGTGTGGAAAACCTCTCTTTTTACAATTCCAGATCCGTCTATGACGGCATCCATTACCGGGATACCTCCATGTCCGCTATGGTGATCGGCGTGGATGAACATTATTTCAAGACAAATAGTTTCATCATCCGAACCGGGCGGGATTTTGTGGAAGAGGATTTCACAAAGTTTCGGAAGGTGGCGATCCTGGATCAGGATGCAGCCAACAGCCTGTTCCGTGAGGAACAGCCTTTGGGCAAGACCGTGGAACTGAAGGGGGAACCTTACACGGTCATTGGGATCGTAAAACCAGCCAATGAGGAAAATCTCGTTTTTCAGAGCGAAGAAGAATACAACGAATATATGCAGGAGAGCAACGGGAAATTCTATATTCCTGGAACAGGCTGGGGAATTTCTTTTTCCTATGACGAACCGCAGAATATTGTGATCAAAGCCCAAACGGTTCGAGATATGGCGACTGTGGGCAGCAAGATCCGAAACATCGTCAACGGTTATCTGACGACAGGCAAAGACTCGGATTTCCGCTATCGTTCTGACGATCTGATCGAGCAGATCAAGGACAAACAGCGGCTGAATACCGCTGCTAACCAGCAGCTCATCTGGATTGCCGGAATCTCCCTTCTGGTAGGAGGAATCGGGGTTATGAACATTATGCTGGTCACTGTCACAGAACGAACCGCCGAGATCGGGCTGAAGAAAGCCATCGGCGCCAAGAAAAGGAAGATCATGGCGCAGTTCCTGACAGAGGCAGCAGCCCTCACCAGCACAGGAGGTCTCATCGGCGTGGCAGCCGGCTACGGAATGTCCCGGATCATAGCCCAGATGACGGATTCCCCCACCGCCTTCAGTATCCCAGCCGCCGCCATAGCCGTGCTCTTTTCCATGGCAATCGGCGTAGCCTTCGGGCTCCTGCCCTCACTCAAGGCAGCAAACCTCAACCCCATAGAAGCACTGCGCCACGAGTAACCCTAAAGCAAAGCATGTTCCCTTTACGAACTTCACCTGGAATTTTCCGCAGGAATATGCTACAATACCTCCATCAATCCTTCCCAGGGCAAAACTCCTGGAGGAACAGTTTCGGAGGAACCTACCTATGATACTACCCATTCTCGGAATCTTTTTTATCATCTACGGTCTATGCTCCATCATCAGAGGAAAGATTCCCTTCATCAAAGAATACCACGGGGTAAAAAACATCCCCCTCCACTCCAGAATCGAAGGAGGCGCCATCCTGCTCACCGGCGTCCTCCTTCTTCTGCAGCCCACACTCCAGATGGACAAAGCCCCCCTGGTCATCGTAATCCTGGCAATCGCAGGCATCGCCGTTCTCCTAGAAGTCCTGCTGAAAATCGTTTAAAAACCAGAATCATCCCCAATATCACAAATCCGATCAACAGGAGGTTTATAAAATGCGCCATATCGGAACAATTCTCCTAGAAACGCCAAGACTTATCCTAAGGCGCTTTCGCCCCGAAGATGCTCTCCCAATGTACCAGGGCTGGGCAAGCCGGGAGGAATGTACACGCTATTTTCCCTGGCCTCCAGCAACGGATTTTGAGGAAATCAAAGAAAGGCTCACCCAATGGATCACTAACTACGAATCCCCTGATTATTACCAATGGGCAATCGAACATGACGCCGACCAAACCCTGATCGGCGTTATCAATCTCCATAATCCAGATCCTCTTTCAGCCTCCGCCGAAACTTCCTACATCCTCACCCCAGCCTACTGGAACCAGGGACTTATGACCGAAGCCCTGAAAGCCGTCCTGGACTTCGCCTTCTACACTTTAGATCTCAACCGTGTCGAAGCCGATGTCTTTGAAGGCAACACTCCCTCCATGCGCGTTTTAGAAAAAAATTCCTTCCAATACCAAACAACCACCCCCGCCAAATACCAAAAAAACAACACCCCCATAACCGCCCTCCAATATACCATCCAAAAACAAACCTATATCAATCTATAATTCCAACCACCCCCAAAGCCACTTTCCCCCAAAAGCCAATCCCACCAATAAGTCATTTCCAGTCACCAGCTCCAGAAGGGACAGCGGGGCAGTGGTGCGTCAAGCAAGCTGAGGAAGTTCTTAGCGGCTGGGGCTACTGAAGGGAGAGTGCGTTTTTGCATCCCGCAAAAACGCACGGGTGCAGCTGTCTGAGCCGAAATTGCATCAGCGATTTCGGCGAGTTTGCACCCATCTCTCCCGTAAGCAGCCCCAGCCGCTTAGAACTCCCCAGCGAGCGCGCAGCACCACTGCCCCGCTGTCCCTTCTGGAGCGTCCTGCAAATGATTTCTACCCTTCAAAAAACCCTTTCAACTGCCCCACCAATTCCTCCGGCACCTCCCTCTTAAACGGAATCACCTCAATATTCCCCAAAGCTTCCGCAATATGCCCCAAGAGGCGTGCACTTCGCTCAAGAGACCAGGGAGAGAGCAGTTCCACCCGGTCATGTCTGGTATGCATTCCGAATCCATCCCGGTTCAAGGTCATCGCCGGAATTCCATGATAAGCAAACGTATTGGAATCACTTCCCCAAATCTGTGTCTTGGTGCCGATGCCGATCCCGATTTCGGAAGCCCAAAGCCTCATCATCGGCGCGATCTCTTCACCGCCGGTGATGCCGATCACAGTACCGCCCACCAGCTGCCCGGCGAGATCCACATTCATGTTGAATTGATGCCTGGAAAGCTCCGCTTCGTGCTCTTTCACATAAGCCTGGCTTCCCAGAAGCCCCTTCTCCTCTGCGCCAAACCAGACGAATTCCAGGCTTCTCCGGGGCTTATACTCCTGGAAATACCGGCAAAGCTCCAGAATGATCGCCCCGCCTGCCATATTGTCATAGGCGCCCGGTCCCTGGGGAACCGAGTCGAAATGGGCGGTCAAGGTCAGGATTTCCGATGCCTTGTCCGTTCCCGGAATTCGCGCCACTACGTTTCGGGAAGTATGGGTTTCTGCTTTCTGGAGGACTACCATCAGAGCCCTGGATGCCCTATTCTCCACGATTTCCACCGCATCCTTATAATGGATGCTTAACCCCTGGATGGAAGGCTCCTTCACACCGCGGAGCGTACAAGCTGTAGGCTCCAGGTCCACCCCTTCGTCAATCGGTGTCCCGGTGATGGTGACAAAGCCCACAGCGCCTGCCTTCACAAGTTTCTGGTACATCTCCTTGCGCACGGTACCGTTCACCATGACGATCTTGCCTGAGGCGGCGGAAAGGCTGATATCGTCTCCGTTTTCCGCGTACAGGAATGGAGCCTCGATCCCGTTTTCCGGCGTGCTCCCTGAAAACAGGTAGCCGGAAGCCCGGTATTCCTTCGCATATGGCTCAGTGATGAAAAATTTTGTCTCATAGACATTGGTCACCTGGATCGGAAATTCCTCCAGATGCCCTTCCACATGAAAGGAGGAGAGCTCCTCCAGAATTGTCTGCGCGGCTTTCTCCTCCGCCTCTGTGCCGGCTTCTCTGATATAGTCAAATTTTTTTAGAAATTCATACTGTCTGTTTCCACTGATCTCACTCATCTTCCATACCTCCGTTTTAGCAGAATGCTAATCATTATGTGCAATCATTATACCGTTTTTTCCAGGCAGAAGCAAGCATGGAGCATGGGCTTTTGGCAGTTTCCGATTGAATCGGGGCGGGAATTCTGGTAAACTTGTTTTAAAACAAGAGACTTAAGAGGGGAGCTGTTCAGATGGGAAAAAAGAAAGTGACATCCACCGATATTGCCAAAGCATCCGGCGTCTCCCAAGCCGCCGTGTCGATGATCCTGAATAAAAAGTACAACGTTTCTTTTTCCAGGGAAACCATCGAGCGGGTGGAGACAGCCGCCAGGGAGATGGGATATACAGTTCCCGGGAGAAGAAGCCGAAAGAGCAAACACGCTGCCAGGATGATTGCCGTGTTCTGTCCCACCCTCACGAACCCGTATTACGTTATGCTCATCCAGGGCATTGAGGAGATCGCCAAGGAAAAAGGCTGCATTGTGTTTATCTGCAATACCTTAAGGGACTTAAAACAGGAGGAGAGCTATCTGAAGATGATGGATGTGATCCGTCCCTTAGGGATTATCTATACCTGCAATCCCAGCAATTGTTTCAAAAATCTGGTGTTGAGCCTGTCCGAACGGGTTCCCCTGGTGGTCATCAAGAACCGTGACCTGGATATGGAGGTGGACGCTGTGGAGCTGAACAATGCTAAGCCGGGACGGCTGATGGCAGAGCATCTCCTAAAGCTGGGGCACCGCAAGGTGGGGTTTATCTCCCCGCCCCTTACCAGAAGGCAGCAGCAGCGTTTCCAGAGAGTGGAAGGATTTATCCAGAAATTCCGCGAGGAGGGTCTGGAGGATGGTGTGATCGTGAAAGCTGCCGACGAGGAGGTGGACAGCCATATCCCCAGTATGGATTCCGAATATCGGATCGGCTATACCCTGTCCAAGGAACTGCTTCGGGAAAATCCGGATATGACTGCCATCGCCGGGCTGAATGACATGATCGCTCTGGGGATCCTGGACGCCTTGAGTGAGGCACGTCTTAGGGTGCCTGCCGATATGTCGGTCATTGGCTGCGACAATATCCTGTACGGAAAACTGAAGGCCATCTCCCTTACCACCATCGAGCATTTTGTCCAGCAAAAAGGACGGGATGCCTGCGATATCATTGTGAAAAAAAGCCAGTCCCAGAGACCAAGCGACGATGAGATCATCCCTACCAGCATTTATCACATTGAGTATGAGCCGAAGCTGATCATACGGGGAAGCACGGCATATGCAAAGATAAAATAAATTTTATGGCAGAAAATTATTACTAATAATTTTTGAAAAT
>DVFT01000047.1 GCA_018713105.1 Candidatus Limivivens merdigallinarum
TTTTTCAAAAATGAAACCGGACAGACCCTAAATCAATATCTCACAGAATACCGGATGGAAAAAGCGAAACAGCTTCTTGCCGACCCACGCTATAAGATCAGCGACATCTCTTCTAAGGTAGGCTACAGCGACGGAAATTATTTCGGCAAAAGCTTTAAAAAAATGGTTGGGCTTTCCCCATCTGAATACAGGGAGAAAATGCTCTCATGAAAAAACTTTTTCAAAATATGCGGCTGCAGTCCAAAATCACACTGACTCATATGATTATCGCCACGGTACCCATTCTGCTGCTTGCCGTACTGTTTGCCGGAACTCTTTACGATATGATCGTCTCGGATACGATCCGCAAGGAACAGGAATCTTCCGCTGATATCATTCCTGTCATCAACGCCGCCATCAATGAGGTCTATCTGGTAGAGGATGAGCTCAATGACTATCTTTATGCCATCACAGATTCCCTCCCAGACAGCCAGCTGAATTTAAATCCACTGGAAAATGGAACTGTGATGGAGCTTTTGGAGGATAAGCTTTCCGGCCTTGCATCCATCCCCAACATCCAGTCCATCCATTTTTATCTGGAAGGAGAGGATTCCGGCTTTTATACCGATACGCTTTCCTCTCTCTTCCAGCCATACAGCCGGATTCGCGGAACCTACTGGCATGGTATCTTTGCCGGTTCCAGCGTCTCCTCTCTTTTATGTCCCGGGTTCTACTTAGGGCCTCAGGAAAGGGAAGATTTCGGTGACTTGGCGTATATCACCAAGCAAAGCGTGACGTATCACGGCGGAATCCGTACCTTATATACCGCCGTCTATTTTTCTGAACATTATCTGGATACTTTGCTGCAGGAGAACATTACTCTCAACAGGAGCGCCGCATACCTGATCAACGAACGGGATTCCATCGCCGCCACCTCCAACACAGCGCTTTCCAGTACCTATTTGTTTGATTATGCGACTATTCAGGACTCCTTTCAGTCCTCCAACAATTTCATACAGAGAACGATCCTTGGCGAAACTGTATACGCCGGTTTTTATTCTATAAAAAATACGGACTGGTATATGGTAGTTGTCCTCCCCGGCAATTCCTTAGTGGAGCGGAGCCTTCTTTTGATGTTCCGCATCGTCGCCATCTATCTGGGCAGTATGGTATTTGCGTTTTTGCTTGCCACCTTTCTTGCAAAATCAATCACAAGGCGTATTTCCACCGTCATCAACCAGATGCAGCAGGTTAAAAAGGGACTGCCTGTTCCGCTTCCCCCTCAGTCCATCCACGATGAAGTCGGGGATCTGATTGATACCTACAACTACATGACGGCAAAGCTGAACCAGCTTATCCAGGAACAAACCCAGGCAGCCGAAGATTTGCGAATTGCGGAATTTAATTCCCTCCAGGCACAGATCAATCCCCATTTTCTTTATAACACCATGGATATGATCAACTGGCTGGCACAGCAGGGCAAGACGGATCAGGTCACCACGGCAGTGCGGAGCCTGTCCCGGTTTTACAAGCTGACCTTAAGCCGCAAGAACAGTATCAGCACCATCGCCCAGGAAATCGAGCATGTGACCATTTATGTAGATCTGCAGAATATGCGCTTCCATCATTCCATCGACTTCGTAGTGGATATTCCAGATGAGCTGATGGAATATCATATTCCGAAGCTGACCCTGCAGCCGGTAGTAGAAAACTCCATACTCCACGGGATTCAAGAGAAGGAGGACAAATCCGGAACCATCCTGATCACAGGCTGGGTTGAAAATCAAAATATCATCTTGCTCATCTCGGATGACGGTGTAGGAATTGCGCCAGACATTTTGGATAAAATCCTTACAGGTGAAGGTGAAAGCCGAACCGGAACCAATATTGCGGTCTACAATACCCATCGTCGCCTCCAGATTTTCTACGGCCCGGAGTATGGACTCAGCTATTTTAGTGAACCTGGAAAAGGAACGGAAGTCCAGATCACGATTCCGGCTCAAAAAGATGAGGAAGTACGGCCTATGGCCAACTCTTCTTTGTCGCCCAAGCGAACCGTCCCGGTCATCAAGGTTTCGGAACTTCAGGACTCTCCATCCGTTGTCCTGCCAGGGACTTTGCTCTTTTATAATCAAAAACCTTCCAAGGAAACCGGAACCTATCATATTCAGAACATCCACCAGATTTCTGAAAAGCTTCCCACGGACGAAAACATTTATATTCTGGCACACGAAGTCACGGAGGATTTTCCTCCCCACAACCATAGTTATTTTGAGATCAGCTATCTCCTGAAGGGAGAGGTGCTAAACGTCATCGATGGGACGGAAATCTATATGGCCGAAGGGGATATGACCATCTTAAACCGCAAGGCCGTGCAGTCTTTGAAATACCTGCACAAAGACGCACTCCTCATCAATCTTTGCCTGAAGCCGCAGTTCTTTGAAAAAACTCTGAAGCCATTTTGTGAAGACCATTCACTCCTATCAGATTTTTTCCAGAATCGCGTCAGTGTCCGGCAGAACTATTTGTTTTTCCCCCTTTGTCACCGCTCCAAAGCGCAGTCCCTTCTCTTCTCCATTATCCAGGAGTATGCCAATTCCGGTTTTCACCAGACTTATGCTCTGGAAGCGGACTTTCTGCTATTTTTTGATTATCTGACAGAGCTGGACGAATACAGCTACTATGGAACCGATCAAAAGGCATTCCGAATAATCCAATATATCCGGGAAAACTGCCTGACCTCCTCTTATCAGGAAATCGCCAGACATTTTGGTTATCAAGAGGATGCGCTTTCTTCCTATATCAAGCTGCAAACAGGGAAAAGCGCCTTAAGTATTATTCAGGAAGTACGCTTGGAAAAAGCTGTCCATCTTCTCTCCGATGCCCGGATTAACCTCTATCAGATTGGTGAAATGTGCGGTTTTTCCAGCAGTGATGAATTTTTCCAGCTATTCCGCAAGAACTATGGATTCACACCCGAGGAGTACCGAAAACAATTCTTTTAAAACAGAAGGACTGCCCTCTTGGCAGTCCTTCTTTCAAAACTTACAGAAGATTTTTTCGGATTTCTTCTCCGCTCATGGGGGAGAGGTATGCCGGAGCAATGTCGAATACGGTCTTGCAGCCCTTCACACCCTCACAAGCCAGTCTGTGGGCGGCTCTCGCATAAGCGACCAGCACGCTGGAGGTAAATTCCGGATTGGATCCCAGCTTCAGGGAATATTCAATCAGCTGGTCTGTCGTCTCGCCATTGCCGGTCTTTCCAGTACGGATGACAAATCCTCCGTGCGGCATAGCCTGATGCTCTTTCTGGAAGGATTCCTCATCCATAAACGTCACCGTCGTATCATAATCAGAGAAATAGTTCGGCATATTCTTGATCTCAGCTTCGATAACTGCTTTGTCGGCTCCTTCCTCTGCCACCACATAGCATTCTCTCGTATGCTTCTCCCTGGTGGTCAGCTCCGGATTCTTGCACGCTCTCACAGCTTCCACTGCCTTCTCTACCGGAACCGTGTACTGAATGCCCATCTTGACGCCTTTCACCCTGCGGATAGCATCGGAATGTCCCTGGCTCACACCCTTGCCCCAGAAGGTATAGGTTTTGCCGTTGGGAAGGATGGATTCCGCATAAATCCGGTTCAGGGAAAAGAGACCCGGATCCCAGCCCACGGAAATGATTCCCACAGTGCCGCCCTCCTGGCAGGCATCATCCACATTCTTGAAATGCTCTGGAATCCTTGCATGGGTATCAAAGCTGTCGATCACGTTGAAGTCACGAGCCAGCTCCGGTGTCTGCACGGGCAGGTCTGTAGCGCTGCCGCCGCAGAGGATCATAACGTCGATTTCCCCTTTTTTCTTTCCCGCCTCGCTTAACGGATATACCTGGACGCCCTCTGTGGCAATCTTGACACTTGAAGGATCTCTCCTGGTGAATACGCCTGCGAGCTCCATATCCGGATTCTGGGCGATTGCCATCTCTACGCCTCTTCCCAGATTTCCGTATCCTACGATCCCGATTCTAGTCTTCATTTCGTTTTCCTCCTTTTGCTTAATCCTTCCCTACTCTACTCTATTTTGCTGCTCTTGTCAATTTATTCCCGCGGGTAAAGAACGCAGGACGTGTGCCTAACTGTCAACAGATGCAAATCCTGCCGCCGCAGCATGTGCTGCACAGACATTGTGCACAGATCAGCTGCATACAGCAGTCGCCTCCTGCCATGGGGTTTCCGTAAGCCTGGCGCCTGGTCTCATACCAATTTCCTCCGTTTTGGAGGTTATCCAGAAAGCTTCGGTATTCCATGTTATTTGGCTCCATTCTGACCGCCCGTTCAGCATCCTCCATAGCCGCCACATTATTTCCCATCCCGGAATTTGCCTGGGCGCTTACATAATACCACCTCGCAGAGCGCTCATTGATCCCATTCAGCACATTTCTCGCTTCCTGGTAATAACCGTTCCGAATATAATTCATCGCTGCCTGGAGGCGAACATCCGACTCACTCTGGTTGGCGCTGTTCTGTCTTTGCTGACCGCCGTAACCTCCGCCAAACCCACCGAAGAAATCGTCAAATCCACCGCCATAGCCCTGGCTGCTTCTCTGCCCATAGGCAGAACTCTGCGATGAACTATATCCTTCGGTACGTTCCTTCATGATCTGCTGGTACGCCTGCTGGATCTCCTTAAACTTCTCCTCGGCTTGATCTTTATTTGGATTGTTGATATTGGCGTCTGGATGGTATTTTCTGCTCAGCTTTTTATAAGCTTTCTTGATTTCTTCATCGGAAGCATCCCTGGATACTCCCAAGACTCTATATGGATCTATCATCTTTTACTCCCTTTCGTTCCTTCCTGATTTTTTCATACCGGAACCAGATGCCGGAATAGAGGATATTTCTAAGAATGCCTGTGTACTCGATAATTGGCAGCTTTTCAAAGGCTCTGGAACATTCTGCCGCCATCATCGTAAGGATCCTCCCGCAAGTCTCTTCAAAATCCTGCCGGTTTTTCAAGTACGAAAGCGGGTTGTACACCCCTTTCTTCTCATCCTTCTCGATATCCTCGTATGCGTCGCAGAGATAAATAAATTTTCCCAGGAAAAATCCTAAGGTATGCAGTTCATCCTCCCACTCATCTTCCCTGGCTGCCACGATCTCCGCCATGATCTTGCCAAAGAGCCCAGCCATCTCATCCAGGTCGTGGTTTCCCTCCTTCTCCTTGATTGAAAGTTCCCTGAGATACTCCGCGATCTTCTTCGCCTTCGTCTCCCCGGCGATCCCTTTCTTCTGGATACGCTTCCGGAGAATCTGTCCGAACAGCAGCCTGTCCCATTTTCTCTCATCCTGCCAGTCATCCTCACATTTATAATAAGTAAGAAGCATGTTCATATCCGCAGCATAATCCGTAAATTCAT
The DNA here is from genome assembly GCA_018713105.1 of Candidatus Limivivens merdigallinarum. Classification (GTDB taxonomy): domain Bacteria; phylum Bacillota; class Clostridia; order Lachnospirales; family Lachnospiraceae; genus Limivivens; species Limivivens merdigallinarum. Next base: position 5,393 of record DVFT01000047.1, read on the forward strand.
TGACACGGATCACCTGCTTTCTCAAAGGATGAACGGCGCAGTGACTACTCCCCTTCCGCCCCTTCGGCTCATAAAGCGCCGTCAGGAGAAGGATCACAAACGTCAGGTCGTAGCTTAAGGTCAATTGTCCCAAGATCCCATAATGTTCTTTTAATTTTCTGCAAAGCCCGCAGTAATAGGATTGATAAAGTTCATATTCCTTGAACTTCAGCTCTCCTTTATTTACCATAATATACCCAAACATAGTGCCTCCAATGCTTTTCTAACGTACTGATTACTAATTTACTATTCCTGTTCTTTAAAGTCAATGACCTTACCTCCGGAAAATTCTAAATTTTCCGTGAAATTCTTGAAAACCATCTTCTCTATCCACTTGCAACCCGCCGGATTCTATGCTACAGTAAGTTCAGTTTGAACACAAAAGGAGGATTTCTCATGAAAAAATATACGGATTATATCCTGACCCAGGCAAAGAACCTTCTGGATATCGACAGTCCGTCAGGCTTTACGGAAAAGGTCAAGGACTATCTTCTCGCCGAGTACCGCTCTTTAGGATATCACCCCAAAGAAACGGTAAAGGGCGGCGTCCTGGTAGACTTGGGCGGGGAAGACGACGGTCTTCTTTTGGCTGCCCATGTGGATACCTTGGGAGCGATGGTGGCAGAAATCAAATCAAACGGACGCTTACGTCTCACCAATGTGGGCGGTATGATGCCCCAAAATGCCGAGACTGAGAACTGCCGTGTCTACACCCTGGATGGACGAGTTTATGACGGCACCTGCCAGTTGGAGGACGCTTCTGTCCATGTCAACTCTAAGTACCGGGATACGGAGCGAAACTACGACACCATCGAGGTACTCCTGGATGAGGTAGTCAAGAGCAAAGAGGATGTCCTTGCTCTTGGCATCATGAACGGAAGCTTCGTCTGCTTTCACCCAAGGACTGTCCTGACTCCCTCCGGTTTCATCAAAAGCCGCTTTCTGGATGACAAGCTGAGCACTGCTATCCTGCTGGGATATGCGAAGTACGTTAAGGAAGAACAGGTCGTCCTTCCCAGAAAAGTATATCAGCACATCACCGTCTTTGAAGAAGTCGGGCACGGCGGCTGTGCGTCCGTCCCCTCTGATGTCACAGAATTTCTCTCCGTAGACATGGGATGTGTGGGGAAAGGGCTTGAGTGCACGGAACAGCAGGTTTCCATTTGCGTCAAGGATAATGGAGGTCCCTACCACTATCATGTAGTCAAAAAGCTCATTGAAACGGCTCGCAGGGAAGGCATCGATTTTGCAGCTGACATCTATCCCCACTACGGTTCTGATGCCGACGCTGCCCTTTCTGCCGGCGCGGACGTCCGCCACGGTCTCATTGGTCCAGGGGTTTATGCCTCCCACGGCTATGAACGGAGCCATCGGGACGGCGTAGAAAATACCCTGCGCCTGATCGCCGCTTACCTTTCATAAAGGAGGGATCGATTGAATTTTCTTGCAGCACAGGAATTGACCTCGGAGGTTACAGCCCAGGTCACCGCCGAGGTTACCGAAAAAACAAACCACTTTTTTAGCTTTTTCGAAGCACACAGTTCGGATCTGATCGCCTTTGGGGTGAAGCTTTTCTTCGCCGCCCTCATCTTCTTCATCGGACGCACTTTGATCCGGTGGATCCGCCGCCTGGTCCGGCATTCCATCGCACGTTCCAAGGCTGACGTTGGGGTAGAACAGTTCATCGACTCTCTTTTGAAATTTGTCCTGTACGCGATCTTGTTCTTTGCTATTCTCCAGGAATTCGGTGTTCCGTCCGCCTCCGTTGCGGCTGCCATCGCCTCGGGAGGCGTAGCGATCAGCCTTGCCTTAAAAGAGAGCCTGTCTAATCTGGCAGGCGGCGTCTTGATCTTACTGCTCCGCCCGTTCTCTGTGGGGGATTATATCCGAGAGGACACCAACGGAAACGAGGGCACCGTTACCGAGATTCATATTTATTATACAAAGCTTTCCACTCTGGACAACAAGCAAGTCGTGATCCCAAACGGCATCCTTGCCAACAACAGCCTGACTAACGTGACTTCTCAGGACAAGCGCCAGCTTGACATCAAGATCGGAATCTCCTACCAGGCGGATCTTAAGCTTGCCAAGGGGCTGATCGCGGGGATCCTAGAAGCTGAAGACGGGATTCTGAAAGATACCCCGCCCCTGGTGTTCGTGGATGAGCTTGGAGAAAGCGCTGTACTTCTGGGGATCCGAGCCTGGATAGCCACGGAGGAATACTGGCAGGTACGGTGGCGCCTTCTGGAAACCATCAAGCTTTCCATGGATGCGCACGGAATTACCATTCCCTATCCGCAGATGGACATCCATCTCAGCAATTTCTAAATTACCCAAAAGAGGACATGACCTGTCAGCACTGGCAGGCCATGCCCTCTTTTCATGATTTTTTCGGCTTTCTCACTTCCCGGATCGCGGCAAGGATTACCTCCCGCGCTTCCTTTGCCACAGATTTGTCCAGGCTTTCTACCCCTTTCAACGGATATTCCAGTCCCAGATTTTCATATTTCACCACTCCCATCGTATGGTAGGGAAGGACTTCCAGCCCTTTCAGATTCCGGAATCCCCCGATCAGATGCCCAAGTCTCGTCCATTCTTCCCTGGAATCGGTGATTCCAGGAACGACTACATGGCGGACAATCATGGGAACGTTTGCCTCTTCCAGCGCCTTTGCAAACAAAAGCACCGGCTCCTGGTTCTTACCCGTAAGCGCCTTGTGCCCTTCAGGGGCACTGTGCTTGACATCCAAAAGCACCAGGTCCGTCACCTGAAAAAGCTCCTGAAACTCCCTGACAAGCTCCGGGCGGTAGACGATCCCCGAGGTATCCAGACAGGTGTGGATCTTCTTTTCCTTACATCTGGTAAACAGCTCTGTGAGGAACGCTCTCTGCAGCAGAGGCTCCCCACCGGTGGCTGTAATCCCACCCTTGGCGTAGAATCCTTGATTCTTTTCATACTGTGCCAGAATCTCTTCCACCGTCATGCTCTGCCCGATCCCCGGCTTCCAGGTATCCGGGTTGTGGCAGTATTGGCACCGCATGGGGCATCCCTGAAAAAATACCACAAAACGAATTCCGGGACCGTCAACGGTCCCGAAACTCTCCAGGGAGTGGATATATCCCCGATTCTTTTCCATCTCTTACATCTCGTCGTGGAAGGTTCTGGAGATGACCTCATCCTGCTGCTCTTTGGTCAGTTTGTGGAAATTCACAGCATAGCCGGATACACGGACGGTCAGCTGCGGATATTTCTCCGGATGGGCCTGGGCATCCAGAAGGGTCTCCTTGGTGAACACGTTTACATTCAGGTGATGGCCGCCTTTCTCTGCGTATCCATCCAAAAGTCCGATGAGATTGTCTACCTGTGCGTCGCTGATTTTCATATTCGATTCCTCCTGATTGATTTATGAATTTAGGGCTGTTAGCTTGTTACTCTTCGTCAAGGCTGCTGTTCGGTTCGCAGCATGCGCAGTCCGGCTCCAGCTCAAAGGTGATATCGTCGAAGAACACTGCGTCGTCCTTTCCAAGGGCTCCCGGGATGATGGAGAAGGTATTGGAGATACCGTCCTGGGCATCCTTGAACGGAAGCTTGGATACAGAGCTTAAGGATGCCACAGCGCCCTTGCTGTCTCTGTGGTGCATGGGATTGGCTCCCGGCGCGAAGGGCTGTCCACCCTTTCTTCCATCCGGTGTGGATCCGGTGTTCTTTCCATATACCACATTGGAGGTAATGGTCAGGATGGACGTGGTGGGGATACCTCCGCGGTAGGTATGGTTTCCTTTTACATACTGCATAAAGTCATGGACGATGGAATAAGCGATGTCGTCCACACGGTCGTCGTCGTTTCCGTATTTCGGGAAGTCTCCCTCCACCTCGTAGTCCACTACGATTCCGTTCTCGTCACGGATGGTCTTTACCTTCGCATATTTGATGGCGGACAGAGAGTCAGCCACAACGGACAGACCTGCAATGCCGGTGGCAAACCAGCGGGTCACCTTCTTGTCATGGAGCGCCATCTGCAGACGCTCATAGCAGTATTTGTCGTGCATATAGTGGATGATGTTCAGGGCGTTCACATAAACCTGTGCCAGCCATTTCATCATGTCGTGGAATTTCTCCATTACCTCGTCGTAATCCAGATACTCTGAGGTGATCGGGCGGTATTTCGGTCCCACCTGCTTCTTGGAGATCTCATCCACACCGCCGTTGATGGCGTAGAGGAGGCATTTTGCCAGGTTTGCCCTGGCGCCGAAGAACTGCATCTCCTTTCCGACTCTCATGGAAGATACGCAGCAGGCGATGGCATAGTCGTCTCCGTGGGTCACTCTCATCAGGTCGTCGTTCTCATACTGGATGGAAGAGGACGCGATGGAGGTCTTCGCGCAGAACCTCTTGAAGTTGATGGGCAGGCGTGTGGACCACAGAACCGTCAGGTTGGGTTCCGGCGCTGTTCCCAGATTCTCCAGGGTGTGCAGATAACGGAAGGACATCTTCGTCACCATGGAACGTCCGTCAATTCCCATTCCTCCGATGGACTCGGTCACCCAGGTGGGGTCTCCGGAGAACAGGGCATTGTATTCCGGTGTTCTGGCGAATTTCACAAGGCGCAGCTTCATGATGAAGTGGTCTACGAACTCCTGGATCTCTTTCTCGGTAAAGGTTCCGTTCTTTAAATCTCTCTCTGCGTAAATATCAAGGAAGGTGGAGGTACGTCCAAGGCTCATAGCCGCTCCATTCTGCTCCTTGATGGCAGCCAGGTAGCCGAAGTACAGCCACTGGATGGCTTCCTTTACATTGGCTGCCGGTTTGGAAATGTCATAGCCGTAGATCTGCCCCAGCTCTTTGAGCTCCTTCAGGGCTTTGATCTGCTCAGACAGCTCTTCCCGCTCTCTGGTAACGTCAGAATACATGATGGTCCTGGTGGAATCCTTCTGTTTCTGCTTGTCCTCGATCAGACGGTCTACTCCGTACAGTGCCACGCGGCGGTAATCGCCGATGATACGGCCGCGCCCGTAGGCATCCGGAAGCCCGGTGATAATGTGGCTGGAACGGCAGGCTCTCATCTCCGGTGTGTAAGCATCGAAGACACCGTCATTGTGGGTCTTTCTGTGTTTGGTGAAAAATTCTACGATCTGAGGATCTACATGATACCCGTTGTCCTCGCATGCCTTCACTGCCATACGGATGCCGCCATAGGGCTGCAGGGAACGCTTGAAGGGCTTGTCGGTCTGGAAGCCGACGATCGTCTCCTTCTCCTTATCCAAATATCCCGGACCATGGGAGGTGATGGTGGAGATGATCTTGGTATCCATATCCAGGACTCCGCCCTTTGCTCTCTCTTCCGCAGAAAGCTCCATGACCTGTGCCCAGAGCGCTTTCGTGTTCTCCGTTGGTCCTTCCAGGAAGGCTTCGTCCCCGTCATAGGGGGTGTAGTTCTTCTGGATAAAATCTCTGACGTTGATCTCTTTCTCCCAAACGCCGCTGTTGAATGTAGCCCATTCTTCTCTCATCATGAGTCCTCCTAATTTATAGTGTGAAATTGTTTTTGGTTTCTGTATTTTGTATCTTGTATACATTATACTTGAAGAACCCTATTTAGGCAAGTCTTTTTCATGTATAAAAATAAAAACATCGCCCAGTTTTTGACTAGGCAATGTTTTCCATGTTTCCCGGATTCTATTCTTCCCGCAGTTCCTCCACGATGCTGTCCTTTCCGCCCAACCCATACAATGCCAGCGGGATCAGGATACAAAATCCATAGGTGAGAAGAAGGACGGCGAGATTCACCAAAACCGGAATCTGATAGGGCATATGGTCCCAGACACTCAACCCCCGGAAAATAAAATAAGAAATCGGAATCCCAACCACCACCGTCAGGGCAAATGCCAGCGTCCCATAGCCAGCTCCCTCCAGGATCAAAAGCTCCCGGATCTGTTTTCCAGTCATGCCGATGCTCTTAAGCGTAGCAAACTCCCTCTTCCGGTTGGAAATCCCCACAGCCATCATATTTCCGAAATTCAAAAGCGCCAGTGCTGCCAAAAACACTCCCAGCGTATTTCCCAGAAGCCGGATCTCCTCCTCGGAAGCCTTCTTCTCCTGATAGCTGTCCATCTTGGTATCCACTGAGACGGATTTCTTGTCCGCAAAGACCTCCCTGACTGCGTCATCGATCTCCTCGTCAAAAGGTTTTTCATAGCGGATGGTGATCGCCTCCATCAAAGGCTCCTCCACCAGGGATCTCAGATAAGACTCGCTGACCAGAAGATCAGGAAGCATGCTGGGGGAATAGGGTGTCATCGTATTTCGGACCGCTTCGGCATCCTTCATCTTCGCGGTCGCCCGGATACAATGGCTGTCCTCGACTCCCTGCCCCGGAATCGTAAACTGGAGGGGCTGGTTTAACAGGCAGTCTGAGGAGGCATAAATGGAGCTTCCAAGGATTGCCGTTTTCCCCGCCAGGAAATCCTCCTTATCGAATTCCCCTTCGATCCAGTCCTGGTTCGCCTCCAGCTCCTCCTCCCCGATGGCAATCAGACGGCAGTCCAGGTAATAGCCGTCTTCCGGGTTTTCCTGGTATCCCACATAATAGCCTGCCATGGCGGCGGTCTCTTCCAATTGCCGGAAATAGGGATCGTACACAGCTTTGTCGTATTCCATGCGGATCGGCTCCGTATAGAGCGGGCGCACTTCCTTCACCCCATCTATGGCTTTCAGCTTCTCTATGTCTTCCTCATTCAGAAAATGTTCCGGATTTTGGTCTGTCCGGAGGAGCGCCACCGCATCGGATACCATAGCCCTGCTGTCATAGGTGTAGGAGGCATTCAGGCTCCGTTTGGGATCATTTCCCCGCACCAGCACGGACACGGTCAGAAAAGCGGTCAGCGCCGTGACAAAGGAGAGGAGGATAATGCCCGTCTGTTTCCTGTCCCGAAACAGGTTATCCACCGCCATGCCAAGGATGGGGGAGCGCATCCTGCCTTCTCTTTTCTTTTTTCCCCGTTTCTCTAGGCTTCCTCCCTGATAGCCAAGGGCTGCCACAGGCGAGAGCTTCCCGGCAATCCTCGCCGGCGCAGCGCTTCCTCTCCACACCGTAAATCCGGAGAACAGCGCGGCTCCCAGAAGGATCAGAGGATTGGCAGAAGCCAGTTCCACCCGGTAAGCTGCGCTGGTAAAATATTTCATCAATCCCGGCACCGCCACGTTGGACGAGAGAATCCCCAACCCCAGCCCAAGGAGGATCCCTGCCGTTCCATTCCACAGCATCCGAAGCTTCACATAGCTTTGAATCTGCCGGTTCGTCATCCCGATGGTCTTAAGCTGTCCGAAATGGCGCACATCCCGATTAATGGACAGGTAGAGGACATTGTAGATAAACAGATATCCGCAGCTAAACAAGAGCAGCAGCAGACTTCCCAGGGAAACCAGATTCTGCACAAAGGTAGGGAAGGTCCACATGTCATAGTTGAATGCCTGGTTTGGCTCAAGCCCAATCTCCTGCTGAAGCTTTGAGATCTCTGCATCGGTATAGATCGGATTTTTCAGGGAAACGTTCAGATATCCCAGCCACCGGTCTGTGGAGGTGACCCCGCTCTTCTGGCAGAGGGCTTCGGAGACGTATCCGCTCCCTTCCTCCGTGAAGTCCCGGTAAAAGCCGGTGAGGGAAAAGACTCCCTCCCGGATTCTCTCCTCCCCTCTTGCCTGGCTTACGGTAAGGGAGAGCTCCATGCCGATTTCAGGCTCTTCGATGCCCAACGCCTTCAGGCTTCGCTCCGACAAGGCAATCTCGTCCTCCTTTTCGGGATAGCTTCCTTCAAAATAGGCATACGCCGGAATACACTGCTCTTCAAAGCAAACCTTGTCGCTGTAAAACAGGTGGATGTCTTTTTCTTTCCCTTGAAATTCCTCTATGGCGGCACATTCCACCCGAAGCCCGGCATAGCGGATCTCGGGAAGAGTGCGTGCCTTTTCGATCTGCTCCTCGGTGGGGGATGGCAGCTGGATATCTGCCATGATCCCCTCGGTGGCGACCAGCCTTTTTTTGAGGCTCTGATAGTAGCTTCCGCCGATCACGAACACCACGGTGACCAGAAGCGTCGTCAGCGCCACTGCCAGGATCACCAGGGCATTCCCCAAAAGATCCCCCCGGTAATCCCTTCCCGCAAGCTCTCTCACCACCCGTTTGTTGTCCACTCTCATCATAACATCCGCCCTCCCTGGATCTTTCCATCCTCCAGACGGATGATGCGGCTCGCCATCTGGGCGATCTCCTGGTTATGGGTGATCATCACAATGGTCTGGGCATATTTTTCACTGGTGACCTTGATCAGCCCCAGCACATCCATGCTGCTTTTGGAATCCAGATTCCCGGTGGGTTCGTCCGCCAGGATGATGGCTGGCATAGAGCCCAGAGCCCTGGCGATGGCTACCCGCTGCTGCTGTCCGCCGGAGA
>DVFT01000048.1 GCA_018713105.1 Candidatus Limivivens merdigallinarum
TCTCCTCGCTGAGTGTGTGTTCCATGCGGCAGGCTTCTCGCTGAGCGGTGTGGTGTTCCACCCCGGCTGCGGTGAGCATCTCAAAGAAGAACCGGTGCTTCTCATACACTCTCTCCGCTACCTCCCGGCCCACATCGGTCAGGTGGAGGGAGAAATCGTCACCCATGGTGAGGAACCCGCCTTCCCGCAGGGTTGTCACTGCGTAGCTGACGCTGGCCTTGGATACCTCCAGCTGGTGGGATACATCCACGGAGCGAACCATGCCCTGCTTTTTCTGGAGCATCAAGATGGCCTCCAGGTAATCTTCGCCGGATGCGTGAAGTTTCATGGTACGTCCTCCATATATTGTGTAAAGAATGACTTTAACTTTTGGATGCCTGCTAAATCTAAGGTGTACTGTTCAAGAAAATGTCCGTGTTCAATATGAACCACGCTGTCACAGGTCGAGGCAATCAACTCATAGTCATGGGTTATGATAAAAAGAAATGTGTCATCACCTTGGAGTTTCTTCAACAGCTCACAGGTCTGCATCATGTGGCTGAAATCCAGGCCCGAAGTCGGCTCATCAAAGCACAGGATTTTTTTACCGCAGAACATTGCAGAAGCGATAATCACACGTTGCTTCTGCCCGCCGGATAAAGTCATAGGATGGCGCTCCGCAAGTTCTGAAATATCCAGCGAAGCCATGATCTCCTGCAGGCTATCCTCCGTCGAGCGGCTGCTTCCCAGCACAATTTCCTCACGGACACTGTCGGAAAAGAGCTGATAATTGACCTCTTGCATGACAAGGTAGCTTTTCTGCACTCTATCCTTTGTACGCTGTATTTTTCCGTCCAGAAGGAAGGCACCTTTTGATTTTTTCATCAGCCCACATAACCAGGATACAAATGTAGATTTTCCGGCTCCGTTGGTACCGATGATTGCGGTAATCCGGCCCGATGCAAGGGACAGCTCAGGAATAGACAAAGCCTCAGTTTTATCATAGGAACAGTGAACATCTTTGAGAGTAATCTTATGGCTGGCCGAAGCCGCCGTGTGGGGTACTACCGGGTAGGATAACAAATCCACCGTCCGAATCCCGGTGTGCAGCTGCTCCGCACGGCTCAGATGCCCCAGTTCTTCCATCGAGTATTCCCGGACAATTCTGCCATTCTCCATGTAGATGGCCCGATCCACCAGTTCTTTCAGATAGTAAGTTCGATGCTCTGCAATGATAATCGTCTTTCCCTGCTGTTTGAGAAGGGATAAAATCTTCCGTACTTTTTCAATCGCCTGTATATCCAGGTTAGACGATGGCTCGTCCAGCCCATAGACTTGTGGAGACATGGTATAAACGCTGGCGAAAGCGATGATCTGCTTCTCGCCTCCTGACAGTTTGAAAATGTTTCGGTCCAGCAGATGTTCAATCTCCAGATCCTCCGCAGTCTGCTTGACGCGGGAGGCAATTTTCTCCGGCTCCATGCCAAGGTTTTCGCAGCCGAAGGCGATCTCACTGGTGGTGTTGACAGTGTAGAACTGCGTCCGGGGATTTTGGAACACGCTGCCGACCTGCTTTGAGATTTCGTACATGGGAAGGTCAAAAAGGTTTTTCCCATCCAGCAGGACGGTCCCTTGCAGGTTGCCCTCGTAGAAGTTGGGGATCATGCCATTGAGCAGGCGCGTCATTGTCGTTTTCCCGCATCCGCTTTTCCCACAGAGCAGGATGCACTCCCCGTCCTTTACTTCCAAATGAATGGAGTCCAGGCTTTTCGGCTCACCACTTTCCTGATAGGAGTAGGTGACATTCTGGAAAGAAATCATAGTATCCCCACCCCCTTCAGGATTAGCGCCGCTGCCGCCCAAATTCCGATGATTACCCAAACCGCAATATCGTAATGGCTGAATTTCACCTGCACAAGACTGGTATGTGTACCTGGATTATCCAAACCCCGGCAAAGCGCGGCTGCCGACAGTTCCTCACTGACATTCACAGCAGACATTAAAAGCGGAACCATGATGTGTTCCAGAGAAACATGGATACCCCGCATCTTCATAGCTGCCCGGATGGAAGCCCATTCCTCTTTGATGGTAGGGAAATAGCGGAATACCACGGACAGCGGAATGGTTGCGGTCTGCGGGAGCCGGAGCTTCCACATGACCGCAACAAATTCGCTGACTTCTGTTTTTGTCAAAATCCACTTGCCCAGAATAAAGCAGGGAAGGAATTTCCGCAGTGCTACTACAACAAAGGATACTAGCGTAAAGGCAAAACCGCTTATGTACGGCGTCAGAAGTTGATCGATGCCGAGCATGACGCAAAATGCAATCAAATAATGGAAAGCACTTCTCGTCTGCCCGTCTATTGTGATAAGCAGCAGACAGCCGAATACCAAAACCAGTTCAAAAGCCAGGGCATGGCTGAGAAGTAAAAAGAGATTCACAACCAATATCAGCATCAGCTTTGTCCGCAGATCAAATTTTACTTCTCGTCTGCCCATCATACCATTCCAGCCTTTTCAAAGTGTTTCTTAAACATTTTCTTGCCGATCATGCAGCCAATCAAGGCGAAGATAACAGTTCCAACGATCATTACGAACAACACCCAAATAGGCGTCATGGCCTCCAGCGTGTTGCAAAAATCCGCGCTCATACCGCGCTCCAGGGTATCAGCAAAATAGTAGTCACG
>DVFT01000049.1 GCA_018713105.1 Candidatus Limivivens merdigallinarum
CTCACTTTCATCAATGCCAAGGACTAAGCTTGCCCCCTGCTTCCAGGCATAGCCGCAGTGCCAGCCGTAGCCGCATCCCAGATCCAGTACCTTCTTGCCGGAAAGCTCTGGGAACAAGGGCTTTAGCTGATGCCATTCCCCAGCCGCCTCAAGTCCTCCCTTGCTTCGGTCCATGTCTGCATAGGCTTCAAAAAACTCCTGTTTGTCATAGGTAGGTTCCATCTTTTCTTTCTCCTCCATCACTGAAAAAAGAGGAGTCCGCCCCGCGGCAGATTCTCCCCTTTCGCGTACACCATTTCTTATTTCAGGCTCTTTCCATCGGAAAACGCATTGCCTGCCTTCTCTCCCAGCTTCAGATAAGCGCTGTTGATGGGGTCAAAGGTGATGGGATTGAGCTTGGATACGTCCACCTTGCCGTCCTCTGTCAAGACGCTCTCATCAATGCTGACATTCACGATCTCTCCCACCATCCGGCAGCTTTCCGGATCGTAGCTGATCAGCTTGCACTCCAGAGCCATCGCCAGCTCGTCAATGATCGGCGCGTCCACATGGCTGCTCTTGGTGGTATGGAAGCCTGCCCTTGCTACCTTGTCCGGCACCTGATTGGCTGAGACGATCCCCAGGTAATCGCATTCCTTTACATGGGCTGCGTCTGCCATGCTGACGGTGAACGCCTTGCGCTCCAGGATATTTTTCACCGTCTTATGCCCTGCGCTTAGGCACATGGAAATCTGGTTGTCGTCGCTGATTCCTCCCCAAGCCGCGTTCATCACATCCGGCGTGCCCTCCTGGTCGTAGCTGGCGATCATCAGCACCGGCTGCGGGTACAGATAGGGTTTTGATCCAAAATCTTTTCTCATAGTCCAAAAACCTTCCTTTCCTTATCGGATAAAATTCGTTGCAATCCCCGGTTCCCTTTCCGGCAGCCCGTAGGCTTCCTTTCCCAGGGCGATGCTCTTCATCAGAAACGTCATATTCCGCGCCAGGGTCCGCATCGTCTGGAGCCCTTCCGCATCCTCTGCCGCTTCTCCGGGTGTTCTGCCATGGATGCTGTTCCAATACTGGCTGGAAGCCACCGGCATCCCGCTGATGGTGAAAAATTTGTTCAGCTCGTCAAAGGTCGCCGACAATCCTCCCCTCCTGGCACAGACCACGCTGGCTCCCACCTTCATGGTCTTGTCAAAGGAGGTGCTGTAAAAGAGACGGGTCAGAAATGCCACCAACGTTGCATTGGCAGACGCATAGTAGACCGGGCTTGCGATCACCAGACCGTCCGCTGCCTCGAATTTGGGCGCCGTCTCATTGACCAGGTCATCGAACACGCATTTTCCTTTCACAGAACAGGCGCCGCAGGCGATGCAGCCGCGGATTGCCTGGTTGCCTACCCGGATCTCTTCTGTCTCAATCCCTTCCTTGGCGAACACCTGCTCCATTTCCCTCAGCGCTATGGTCGTGTTGCCGTTTTTTCTCGGGCTTCCGTTGAGCAATAATACTTTCATGCAAAAGCCATCTCCTTTCTCTTTCCCTATTATATCACCGGGACAGGGCTTCCGCAACTTCAGCCGTTCCTGTGCCGGTTCTTCCATTCAGCCTCCGAAGCACTTTTTCCGTTCAGACAAGGACATCTGTTCCAATCCTGCCGCCTTCTCAAATTTCTCGCAGAGCTTCAGGAATTTCCTGATGCCCCGCGTGTCTTCCCTATCACCCGGCAGAAGGCGATATAAAATACGATCCCCTTGGATACGGAAGAAATCGTGAGCGCCCACCATAGCCCGGTCACTCCAAGAGACGTGCCGCACAGGATCAATGCCAGCGGAATCCTGGCTCCGGTCAGCAGGATGCTGATGATGCTGCAGAGCTTCGTCCTTCCAAGCCCTGAGAGCGCTCCCACCGTGGTAAGTTCCACGCACATGAAGGGTTCACAGATTCCGATGATGACCAGATAACTGATGGATACCAGGATGACCTCTTCCTCATGGAAGAACATCTGGGAGAGCTGCCTTGGGAACAGTACGAAGATCAAAAGGATCAGAGCTCCCCAAAGGATCACCGTGCGCACAGCCAGCGCGTATCCCCGCTTCACCCTGTCCATTTTCCCTGCGCCGTAGTTCTGCCCCACGAAGGCGTTCAGGGCGGCTCCGAATCCATCTGCGGTGTTCCAGGACAGGGATTCGATCTGTCCGCCTACCCGGAAGGTGGCGATCGCTCCCGCCCCGAAGCCGGATGCCATACGGGTCAGTACCATGGAAATCATACAGTAGACCGTGGACTGGAGGGCTGTGGGGATCCCGATGCGGCAGATTTCCTTTAAACATACCGACGGCACCCTCTGAAACAGCCGTACCTCCCGGACCACATTGTCTCTTCTCTTTTTCAGGCTGAACAGCATCACCAGCATGACGATGAACTGTGCCGTCACCGTGGCAGCGGCAGCCCCGAACACCTCCATCCTTGGGAAAGGTCCGATTCCAAGGATCCAGATTGGGTCCAGCACCATATTAGCGGCCAGACCGATCAGATTTGCCAGAAAAGGCGTCTTGGAGTCTCCCTGGGCAGTAAACAGCCCCGTCAGCGTGAGATTCATAAAAGAAAACAGGATCAGCCCGCAGGTCACCTGCATATACACCCTGGCAGCCGAGTAGCTTTCCTGATCCTCCAGGGCAAAAAAGCCCAGCAGCGGATCGGTAAACAGCAGGCACGCCACACCGAACAGGATTCCGAACAGAACCGTCAGCTGGATTGCACCGGCTGCGAAATGTGCCGCTCTCTCCCGGTCGCCCTTTCCACAGCACTGTGCTACGTTCACCTGTCCGCCCATTCTGGCCAGCGCTACCAGCCCCTGGGAGAGCCAGACGTACATCCCTCCCGCGCCCACGCCTGCCACTGCCTTGGAGCCAAGGAGACCGATCCATGCCATATCCGTGATATTATAAGCCGTCCCCAGAAACGCCGATGCCATGATCGGCAGCGACAGGCTGGCCAAAGCCTTCAGGATCGGTCCATCTGTCAGATTGATCTGTCCCGTTTTCTTTTTCGTCTCTCCCATTGTGTTCTCCTTCCTCCATTTCCGCTCTTCGTTGCTACACCAGGAAAAGGATGTGCAGCTTTCCTTTGCTGTCCTCTGTGATCTCCGTCTCCACCTGGTAGATCTCCCGGATAAAATCTGTGGTCAAAACCTCCCTGGGGGTGCCGCAGCCGGCAATCTCTCCATCTTTCATCACATAAAGCCTGTCGCAGAATGCTGCGGCAATATTCAGGTCATGGATGGCGGAGATCACCGTCACCTCCAGGTTCCGTACAATCCTAAGCAGCTGAAGCTGATGGGTGATGTCCAGATGGTTCGTGGGCTCATCCAGGATCAGGCAGGGCGTCTGCTGCGCCAGGGCTCTCGCCAGGATCACCCTCTGCTGTTCTCCTCCCGACAGCGTGGAGAAGCTCCTGTCCGTGAACCGCTCCATTCCAACGGTTTTCAGCGCTTCCTCTACAATACGGTAATCCCTGGCATGATCCCTCTCCAGGGTTCGCTTGTGGGGAGACCTGCCCATCATCACAACCTCCCTCACCGAGAATTCAAAATTATAGTAATTGTGCTGCGCCACCACAGCCACCCTCCTGGCAGACTCCTTCGTCTTCAGGCTGGACAGCTCCTCCCCGTTCAGGTAGATGGCGCCGCAGTCCGGCTTCAGCGTCCGGTAAATGCATTTCAGCAGGGTGGATTTCCCGCTTCCGTTGGGACCTATGATCCCCACAAATTCCTTTTTTCCCGCTTCTATGGAGATTCCTTTCAGGATCCGGCTGTTCCCGAAGGAGACCTCGACCTTCTCCGTCCGAATATCCTTGTTCGCCCGTTCCGTCATTTCGCACCTCCAAATCCGTAGGAGCGTCTGATCATCAGATAGATAAAGCAGGGCGCACCGATCATAGACACCAGGATCCCCACCGGGATCTCCGAATTTTTCAGGATACTGCGGCATGCCACATCCGCCCAGATCAGGAAGATGGCTCCAGCCAGGGCGCAGAGAGGAATCATCTTTTTGTGGTCCGTTCCGAAAAACATACGGATGACATGGGGAATGATCAGCCCCACAAACCCGATCATACCGGCAGCGTACACGGCAAATCCCACCATGATGGAAGACAGCGCCATGTAGAACATGCGGACTCTGTGCAGATCCGTCCCCAGTGTGATGGAGGTCTCATCTCCCAGCAGCATCAGATTCAAATTTCGGAACTGGCTCCAGAAAATCAGGGTACCCACGATCATCACCGGGAGGATCACCTGGATCTCGCTCCACTTGGTGTTCGCCAGGCTTCCCATGGTCCAGTAGGTTACCTGGGCGGTGGCATCGCTGCTGTCCGCCAGATAAATGGCAAAGCTGGAAAACGCCGAGCAGACCGAGCTGATCGCCATACCGGTCAACACCAGTTTGCCAGCATTCGCCCTTCCGCCTAAATTTGCCAGGAAGATCACGGCAAAGGAAGCGGCGAGCGCCCCCAAAAACGCCATGATTCCCACAAAGTTGCCTCCAAAGAATGCCCCGACCCCAAGGAGGATCGCTAACGTCGCCCCCAGGGAAGCGCCGGAGGAAATTCCAAGCACATAGGGGTCTGCCAGGGGATTCTTCACCACTGCCTGCATCACCACGCCGCAGACCGACAGCCCCATGCCCACAGCCAGCGCCAGCAGGATCCTTGGAAGACGGATCAGCCACACCACATCGTGGACTGCCCCTTCCCCGAATTTTGCGAACCGCTCCACATGGAACAGCTCGTATACGATTACACTGTAGACCTCCCGGATAGACAGATCCGCATTTCCAAAGGTAACGGACGCCAATACAGAAAACACCAGCAGCCCCAACAGAGCTGCCAGTGTCACAAGAAATACAGAGGTCTTAAGAATAGATTGTTTCTTCACTGCCTCCACCTCGTTCTTTTACTCCAGGTTCAAATCCGGATACATCCCCTTTGCAAAATTCTCAAGCCCATCCTGGGTACGGGTGGCGCTTGCATACATTTCGCTGAGCATAATGGGAACCACCCTTCCGTTCTGCACGGCATCCAGGCTCTGGTAGGCTTCATTTTCCAAAAGCATGTTCAGCTTTTCATTCTTTACCGTCTCAGGGTCATCCCCGGAATACGGCATATACACCACAAAGATTACATCCGGGTTGGCGACGATCAGATCCTCCTGGCCGATACTGGAGGCGTCGGGATTTGCCAGGATACCGCCAAGCTGTGTCACCATATCCCCGCCCAGGCTCTTCGCGCCGTAGTTGGAAATGGTGTCTCCCAGAAATTCCACGATCATTACGGTTGGTTTCTCCTCTATGGAAGCCGTCTCCTCCAGAACTGTGGAGACCGTATTTTTCATCTCTTCCACGATGGCTTCTGCCTTGTCCTGAACATCGAATATGATTCCCATATTCAGGATATCCGTGTATTCATGTTCCAAGGTCCTCTCATATCCGTCCCCATCGCCTGCCGGACGGGTGTTGGTATTGATGTAGGTATTCACTCCTTTGTCAATCCAATCTGCAGCAGCTCCCAGTCTGTCATCCGCAAAGATGGATCCCCAGGAGAAAATCATATCCGGTTCCAGCATGGTGGCAGTCTCCAGGGACGGCGTGAACTCATCCAGATAATTCAGCTCTGAGAACGCCGCCTTCATCTCATCAGGAACCTCATTGTCCAGCCCTGCTGCCGCCACGATAGGATCCTCCAGCCCCAGCGCCAGCAAGGTTTCGATACTTCCCTGGTAGACCGCCAGCACCTTCTTGGGAGCCTTCTCATAGGTGGTCTCGATCTCGGAGCCATCCCCGTCATAGGTGGTGATAGTCACCGGATATTCGGTTCTCTTTGCTTGTTCCGAATCTCCCGCAGTTTCCGTCTCCTCCGAAGTCTCCGCCTCGGCCAGAGTCTCTGCCTGATTTGCCTCTTTGATCTTCTCTGCATCCATTCTCTCTTCAGACGCCATGGATGCGCTTCCCATTCCCAGTGTCATGGATGCGGCAAAGATCGCCGCAAGGGTACGTTTTGCCAGATTTGTTTTCTTCATGTTTTGGTCTCCTTTTCTCTTTGATGGTTCAAGGATTTCCGTTATCGATCGGATAGGGGAAGTTCCTTCCCCCATCCGATCTTCGCGATACTTCGTACAGCTCACAGCTGACGCTGTTCACTGTACCGCCCATCTCGCGGCATAAGCCGCTCTCTGGTCGTATCGCGCAAAAAAACCCACCTCTTCAGTGGGCACCAAACACATGCATACTAACCTCTCAAATATGCCATGAGATGATGCTTGTTTCCGGAAGCTCCCTCACATCTCATCAAGCAGGTTTCCTGGCTTACAGTTTCCCGCCGGCTTCCTTCTCGCTTTCGCAATGGCATTAAGCCGACAACCTGATTACAGTGACCGGTTCGTTCAGGATTCTCACCTGATTCCCTCTCTTCCAGGCGTATTTATACGCTGCCGGAATCACTTGACAAGACTACTAGATACAGATGTACCTTATCATACTTTCCAACAGATTTCAAGCAAATTTTAAGGCACCGGGAATCTCCCGATGCCTTGAATCCTGCCGTCTGTCCTCACCACAGCTTCTCGTAAATCTCCATGATATCGTCCTTGTTGGGGATACGCGGGTTGGTAGCGGTGCAGGCATCTTCCAATGCCGCCTCCGCCATATCCGAAATCGCCTGGAAATACTCTGCTCTCGTACATTTTCCGGTCTGGGAAATGCTTAAGGGGATGTCCATCTCACGGAGATTGAACTGCACCCATGCCACCAGGGCACGGATCGTGGTTACGGTATTGAAGTTCTGCACGCCCAGAAGCCTTGCGACTGTACAGTATTTCTCCACCTGACGGGGATAGGTCTTCTGGCTGCGGCTGTTCTTTGTGATCATGCTGTTGTACTCAATGATATGGGGGAGCAGCATGGCGTTGGCTCTCCCGTGAGGGATGTGGAATCTTGCACCAAGCTGATGGGCAAGGCTGTGGTTGATCCCCAAGGACGCTGCATTGAATGCAAGCCCTGCCAGGCAGGACGCGATATGCATCTTCTTTCTGGCATGGGTATCATTTCCGTCCAGGTATGCCCGCAGCAGAAACGTCCCGCAGATCTCAATCGCCTTCTCGGAAAGCGCTGCTGAGAATTCCGTACTGTCTGTGCTTACATATGCCTCCAACGCATGGGTGAACACATCCATGCCCGTATCTGCCGTGATCGCCGGCGGCACGCTCCTGGTAAGCTCTGCGTCCAGGATTGCCTCTGTGGGAAGCAAATCATCGGATACCAGCGGATATTTCCGATGCTCCTCCGGGTCTGAGATCACCGAAAAAGAGGTTACCTCAGAACCGGTACCGCTGGTCGTAGGGATCGCGATCAACGCTACCTGCTTCATATTCCCCATCTGTCTTGCAAACTCGCGGATGGCTTTCGCGGAGTCGATGGCAGACCCTCCGCCTACTGCCACAATGGCTTCCGGCTGATATTCCAGTACCACCTTCACTCCTTTTACAACCTTCTCGATGGGCGGATCCGGCACTACATCCTTGAACACGTCAAACTCGATCTGTGCCTCCTCCAGACGGCTGCTGATCATCATAATCATACCGCTCTGAACGACAAAGGGATCGGTGATGATCAACACCTTTTTATAAGGAATCTGGGTCAGACGGTCCAGGGCGCCTTCTCCGTAATAAATCTTGGTGCGAATGTCAAAACTGTGCATATTTTTCCCCTCTCTGATTACAGAAGATATACCGGCAGTTCATCCTTGATCTGTACCGGACGGCTTCCAGCTGCCGCTTTCGCAACGGCTTTCTCCTCCTCTTTGTCCACCGGAGTCACCACCGCAGTCTTTACCTCAGCTGCTTCCGTCTCCTTTACGGCTTTTGCCGCCCTGGTGGTTCTTGTCTTTGTCCCTGTCTCTGCGCTTGCATTGGCTGCGCGTTTGATACTTTCTTTACCTACTGCCACGTTCCATTACCTCCTCTGCCAGTGCCTGGTATTCCTTGGCACTTCGGCTGTTTTTCTTAAATGCTACTACCGGCGCGCTGCTGTCCTGTGCCCACTCAATGGAGCTGTCCACGCGGATATAGGACGAAAACAGATAAATGTCCGGCATTTCCTTCAGGATTTCCAAGGTCTGTTTGAAATAATTCTTCCTGGTGTCCACCTTGGTGACCACCACCCCCATGACCTCAAGCTCCGGGGCAATCCCCCGAACCTCCTGCAAAAATTCAAACATATTTGCAAGACCGAACATCCCCCATGGGCTTGCCTCCACCGGAATAATCACACGGTCCGAGGCGCAGAGGATATTCATCACCCAGCCTCCAAGCGTAGGAGGCGCATCGATGAGAATGTAGTCGTAAATCCCCGCATCCTTCACCTTCTGAAGACATTTTCTGAGGATCAGCTCCCGCTGCCACTTGGTGAAAAGCTCGTATTCAATGGAGCTCATCAGCGTGGAGGAAGGGATCAGATCCAGATTCCCATAAGGTGTAGGAACGATAAAATCCGTCAAATCCTTCTGCTTTTTGATCGCCGCATAGAGATTCTGCTCGCTGGCTGCCATGGAGAGGACTTCCTCCTCTGAGAAGAAAGACAGCGAAAGATTCAGCTGCATATCCCCGTCAATGAGCAAGACCTTTTTCCCAGCCATCGCCATAGCCGCCCCTACATTGGAGCAGGTGGTGGACTTGCCGCTTCCGCCTTTGTTGTTTGTAAAACAGATTGTCAATGTCTTTTTTCTCATAGGATAACCTCACATCCATCGGAACTGTATATAAACTATCGTCCTATAAGCCATTATACGAGGTTTTCTTCCTGTTTTCAAGGACTAATATTTTGGATTGTGGTTGTTTTTGTGAGTTTTTGTCGTTTTCAGTGGACAGCCCGTGTCAGCACCAACGAAAAACGGTCCGGGAAGCTTTGAAGAAGACGTTTGGCAGTTTGAATAGACGGAAGGTTGTCGGGGTGGCAGAAGATCCATGCCGTTTGCTCTCCTGTCAGCTCCTCCATCCTTTCTCCAAGCGCATAGACGGCTTCCCCGGCATAGCCCATCCGGCGGAAACGTTTGCCGATCTGGTACCCCAACTCCAGGCAGGTCTTTCCCTGCTCCTGTCTCTGGGCAAACCCCGCCCTTCCGATGACTGTATGACTTTCCCGTTCCTCCAGTGTATACAGCCCATACCCGTACAGCGGATACTGATGTTTCAGATAAGCATTGAATGTTTCCCGCTCAGCCTCTTTGTCCTCGGACATATGTAGCAGGAACGGATTCCCCGAATCCTCCCGGTCCATCCGGTAGAGAGCTTCAAAGTCCTCCCGAATGCTCTCCCGGATCAGGAGACGCCTGGTCCTGCAAATAATCCAGGGCAGCCCATAATGGCGCCTGAACACTCTGTCCATCAGAGTCCCCTCAAGCCCTTCCAGACTTAACACCGTCATATCCGCCTGCCACACCGGGTCCTGTCCGCTCCTCTCATAGTAGATGACCGGAAATCCGTTTTCTGCAGCACTCCGGGCAGCCTCTGCGTCATCCGTCACCCACAAGGCAGCTCCGCCCTGACAGGGCTTCTGGGAGAGCATGGCTGCCCATTCCATGTTATCTGTGCGCAAGGCATCCCCGTCCCTGCAAGGCTTTAGAAAGGATTCCCGGCTGTCCCTTTTCTCAATCGACAGCTCCTCTCCTTCTTGTTTCAGAGAGTCCCTCCATTCGATGTACTCCTCTTCCTCCTTCAAAAATACGATCACATCCATTCCAAGCTCCTCTCTCGTCTTTCACTGACTTTAAATTCCCTTTCTCGTTCTGCCAGGATTCCCCTCACCATGCTACTTTCCGGTTGCCTTTCCGTCTGGAACGTATTATAATAGAAAAAATGAAAATGGCGCAAGCCCCAAGAAAAGGAGATTCCAACAATGGCACAAAATCCAGTTGTTACAATTACAATGGCAAACGGCGACGTGATCAAGGCAGAGCTCTATCCTGAGATCGCTCCGAACACCGTCCATAACTTTATCAGCCTGGTGAAACACGGCTTCTATGACGGTCTGATCTTCCACCGGGTGATCAACGGCTTCATGATCCAGGGCGGCTGCCCCAATGGAAACGGCATGGGCGGTCCCGGCTATCAGATCAAGGGAGAATTTTCCCAGAACGGTTTCCCGAACCAGCTCAAGCATGAGCCCGGCGTCCTGTCTATGGCGAGAGCGATGCACCCCAATTCCGCCGGCAGCCAGTTCTTCATCATGCACAAGGCAGCCCCCCATCTGGACGGCTCCTACGCTGCCTTTGGAAAGGTCATTGACGGCATGGATGCGGTCAACGCCATCGCAGAGGTGGACACCGACTACAACGACCGTCCCCTGGACGAGCAGAAGATTCAGTCCATGACCGTAGAAACCTTCGGCATCGACTATCCGGAACCAGAAAGAATGTAAGGAGAAACTGATTTATGAAAAAAACAACGTTAGTAGTAATGGCAGCCGGAATCGGCAGCCGCTTCGGAGGCGGCATCAAACAGCTTGCCCCGATAGGCCCAAACGGCGAAATCATCATGGACTATTCCATCTATGACGCCCTGGAGGCCGGCTTTGACAAAATCGTCTTTATCATCCGCAAGGATATCGAGAAGGATTTCCGCGAGATCATCGGCAACCGCATGGAAAAAGCAGCGGACGTCTCCTATGTCTTCCAGGATCTCCATGACCTTCCGGATGGCTATCCCTGTCCTCCTGACCGCAAAAAGCCCTGGGGCACCGGTCAGGCTGTGCTCTGCTGCCGCGGCGTGGTGAACACCCCCTTTGCCGTGATCAACGCTGACGATTACTATGGCAAAGAAGGCTTCCGAAAGATTCACGACTTCCTGGTATCCCAGCAGCCGGACGATGGCAAGGCACATTATTGTATGGCTGGTTTCATTCTCGGCAACACCTTAAGCGAGAACGGAAGCGTGACCCGCGGTATCTGCAAAGTAAACGCTCAGAATCATCTGACCAGCGTTGTGGAAACCCACGACATCTACAAGACCGAAAACGGCGCGCAGGTGCCCGACGGAAAAGGCGGCTTCACTCCTGTTGACGTGAACAGCCACGTCTCCATGAACATGTGGGGCTTCACTCCGGATTTTCTGGATACATTGAAGGAAGGCTTCCCGAAATTCCTGGACAGCCTGAAGGAAGGCGATATCAAATCGGAATATCTGCTTCCCACCATCGTCGAT
Source organism: Candidatus Limivivens merdigallinarum (assembly GCA_018713105.1). Classification (GTDB taxonomy): domain Bacteria; phylum Bacillota; class Clostridia; order Lachnospirales; family Lachnospiraceae; genus Limivivens; species Limivivens merdigallinarum. Next base: position 11,234 of record DVFT01000049.1, read on the forward strand.
GAGCGGATTCAGTCCGGCAAAGCCGACGTCACCGTTCTTGAGACCAAAGACAAATGGTTCGGCGTCACCTATCAGGAAGACAAGGAATTTGTCATCCAGTCCATCAAGGCTTTGGTGAAAAACGGCGTCTATCCCGAAAAACTCTTTTAATAAAGGATGGTTGCATGACCGCATTAAAAAAATATCGTATTTGTTTTGTTTTCTTGTTCTGTCTGTGGCTTCTCACAGGCACGAAAACCTTTGCTTCCCAGGAGGTGGCGCCGGATCTTCCATCTTCCGGTCTGGCTCCCCTTACGGAAGATTCGTCCTACTCCCGTTCCCGTGGAATTTTGCCCGCAGCCTATGACGCACGGGATCATGGCTATGTCACCTCTGTGAAGAATCAGGAACCATGGGGAACCTGCTGGGCATTCGGCGCCCTGTCAGCCGGTGAGACGAGCCTGATCAAGAAGGGGCTCGCCACCAATTCCATCGATCTTTCTGAACTGCATTTGTCCTATTTTTTCTACAACACCACCAACGATCCTCTGGGAAACACCAAGAACGATTCCACCCGTCTGGTCTCTTCCTACCAGAATTATCTGGAAGCAGGCGGAAACAACCTGTTCACCATGTTTGCCCTGGCAAAATGGACCGGCGCAGCTTCAGAATCCCTGGCGCCCTACAGCAGCTCCTATACCGCCAGCCTGAATCAAAATCTGGCATACCAGAACACCGCCCACCTGCAGAACGCCCGTTTCGTGGACAGTGCGGATGTGGAGAGCGTCAAAGATCTGATCCTGGAATACGGCTCTGTCTCCACCGCCCTCTACTATGATCCCCGGTACCTGTCGGTGAGCAACAGTTATTATTACCCCAGGATCGCCACCGCCAACAACCATATCGTTACCATCGTCGGCTGGGACGACAACTATGAAACCTACCATTTTCGCGAGGGCTACCGTCCTTCCAGCCCCGGCGCCTGGATCGTAAAGAACAGCTATGGCACGGATTTTGGGGACAATGGGTATTTCTACCTCTCCTATGAGGACAAAACCCTGATCAGCCACCGCGACACCTTCAGCTATGCCTTTGATATGGAAAATGCGGACAATTACGACCACAATTACCAGTACGACGGCTCCACCGGCGCCACCACCTTCCGGCTGAGAAACGGCGGATCCATGGCAAACATGTTCACCGTATCCGGCAATCCCGGCGGGAACGAAAAACTGGAAGCCGTCTCCTTTGCCCTCTACTCTCCCAACGTCACCTACAGCATCCAGATCTACAAGAATCCGGATCCCGACGATCCCGAGAGCGGGACGAAGGTCTTCTCCTCCGCCCAGAAGGGAGTGACCACCTACAGCGGCTACTATACCATCCCGCTGAAAAAGAAGCCGGTCTTTTCCCAGGGAGACACCTTCTCCGTGGTCATCACCTTTACTTCGGCCGACTCAAGCTATACGGAATGCTTTATCGACTATACCACCGCCCAGGCAGGGCTGTATTTCACCTCCAAAGCCAAGGACGGACAAAGCTTTTTCAAAACCTCCAAGTCCGGCTTCTGGTATGACCTGAACGAGGAAGAGGACAGCGCCACGGCACGGATCAAAGCATTCACCACGGACACCGCCTCCCCCACCACATCCACGGGAAGTACGAATCTTACCACGCCCGGGATCACCAAGGCGGCATCCCTAAACTATCAGAGCGCCAAACTGACCTGGCGTTCCGTCAACGGAGCGACCGGCTACAAGGTCTACCGGAGCGCCTCTCCCAATGGTCCTTTCCGGCGGATCACTACCACAAAGCAGACCACCTTCGTGGACAGCAAACGGACGACCGGCGCCACCTATTATTACCGCATACGCGCCTACAAGAAGAGCGGGATGAAAACCATCTATTCCGCTTACTCCCAGACCAAGAAGGTCACCGTCCGCCTATCCACTCCGAAGATCAAGTCCATCCAGTCCTTAAGCAGCGGAAAGCTCCGCCTGACCTGGAAAAAGATTTCCGGAGCCAATGGCTACGTGATCTACCGAAGTTCCTCCAAAAACGGAACTTACAAGAAACTCAAGACCATCCGCTCAGCTTCCGTCTGCCGCCTGACCACCCAGGCACCCAGAAAGGGAAAACGGTATTACTATAAGATCCGGGCATTCCGGAAGGTGAATGGGAAGCTGGTATACAGCAGATATTGCAGTGTGAAAGGATATGTAAGGTCGTAGGTTGTTTGGATTCAGAAAAACAGCCCCGTGAAAAGCCAATGATTACAAAACTTGCTTTTCACGGGGCTGTATGTTCTTCGAAGGACTGCAAGGTGTGTCATTGTTTTATGCCATCACCGCCATGCATTCCTTCTCGCAAAATGCGATCCCATATTTGATGATTTTTTTCAGTGTCCGGCGCTGGATAGAAGCAGCCTATTTTCCTTGATGCCAAGCCAGTCTCACGCTGCTTACGTGATGTTCCCCTGTCATCCAGTCTACGTCATTGGTGATCCAGTCCATGATCCCCAGCTGCCTGGTCTCCCAGGCTATTGTATTTCCCCTGGCTTCCGGAGTCTCCTCCACCTCCATGGTAGTATCGATCTCATCATATCCAAAGATATATCCTCCGGCACTCCAGATGCTGAAGTTGCTGTCCGGTCCCGGATCCACGGTGTCTCCCCGTTCCGCCACCAGCACATCGTGCCTTGCCTTATACTCCTCCTCACAGCCGGGTTTCAGTTTCGTCATGAACATTCTGTGACGGATGAGCTCCTTGCTTTCCCGTACCACACCGAAATTGTGATACATCAGACGCATGTCTTTCCCCGGCGTAGAGATCCAGTCAAAGGTATCCGAAATCCTGGCGGTAAGCTCCTCCTTTACCTTCTGGTCTTCTGAAGATAACGCCATTCCTTCTTCATTTTCATAGTATCCAAAGATCAGATCCTCGGCGTTCCAGATGCTGAAATTGCGGATCTGATTTCTGTCCAGCAGCCCAGTAAGCTCCTGCCAGATCTCTCCCAGTTTTTTCCGGTAGTCGTTCATTCTTCCTTCTTTTACCTTCATGGCAAATGCATGTCGTTCCATTTTTATATCCTCCTTGTCTTACTTTACCGTTTTCTTTTTCTTCGTTTTTCTTTCCCCTTAGTTCTATTTCTTCCCGTCTCTCATGGCATTTCATCCATAGGATATTTCATTCCCCACTGCTCCCTGATCGTATCCATCAGACGCATCATCCTGAGGGTTTCCGCATGGGGCATGTCCGGGCATTCCAGCCATCCGTGTTGAATGGCATTCCGGCAGGCTTCCACCTCATACTCATAACCGCTGATCTGCGGCGGAGCCAAGACTGTTCTGGACAATTTTAAGTCCCGGTCAAAAATCTGAATCTCTTTGGGATTAAACAGATTATCCACCTGCAGATACCCCTCGCTCCCATAAATCCGGGCATCGTGGGGGGAAACGCCCAGCTGGCTGGCATGAAGGGTGGCTGTTTTTCCATCTGCAAAGGTTAAAAGGATGCTGTGCTGGTCATCCACACCAAGATCACTGAGGCAGGCAGTGGAAACCACGCTGCTGATTTCACCCGGAAACATCATACAGACAAAATTCAGCGTATAGACACCCAAATCCAGCAACGCTCCTCCTGCCAGCTCCGGATATTTGTTTCTTGGCTGCTGGCTCAAAGGAGCGCAGAAATTCGCTGTCAGGGAATGGGGCGTCCCGATCGCTCCCTCCTCCAAAAGCCCCGTAAGCAGCTTTCTGCTGGGCATATACCGCGGCCAGATGGCTTCCGTCAAAAGCAGCCCCTTAGCTTTGGCAGTCTCAAGGATCTCCTTGGCCTGCCTGGCGTTGACGGTAAACGCCTTTTCACAAAGGACATTCTTCCCATGCTCCAGACAGAGCTTCACCTGTTCATAGTGATGGGAATGCGGTGTGGCAATATACACCAGATCAATCTCGGGATCCTGAAGCATCTCCTCATAGGAACCGAACGCTTTCCGGATCTGATACTTCTCGGCAAATGCCTTTGCCCTGTCCAGATCTCTGGCAGCTATGGCATATGCCTCCACTTCCCGCATCGCCGAAATCGTAGATGCCATCGTCCCCGCGATATGACCGGCACCCAAAATAGCCATTTTCATAGGAAAACCTCCTATCGTCATTTTGGCTTTATTATAGTAATTTTCCTGGAAAAAGTAAAGAGTTTTGCCTTTTGTGCGATTCTGTGATAGAATAGGAAGCGATTGAAAAGCGGACTATATCATACGGAAAGGATCAAACTAGATGTTATCAGTAGTAATTCCCGCCTATAATGAAGAAAAGATGATCCAAAAAACTACATCTGTAACCGGATCCATCTTACAGAAGGCAAAGATCCCCTACGAGCTGGTCTTTGTCAACGACGGCTCCAGGGACCATACCTGGGCAGAAATCGAGAACGCTGCCAAAAAAGACGGCCACGTAACCGGGATTCATTTTTCCCGGAACTTCGGAAAGGAATCTGCCATCTTCGCCGGGCTTGCCAATGCCTCCGGAGACTGCATCGCCGTCATGGACTGCGACCTTCAGCACCCCCCGGAGACACTGGTGGAAATGTATCGCCTGTGGGAACAGGGCTATGAAGTGATCGAAGGAGTCAAACGAAGCCGCGGCAAAGAAAGCGCACTCCACAAAGCAAGCGCTGGTCTGTTTTACAAGATCATGTCCAGCGCCGTCAAAATCGATATGTCCCGTGCTTCGGATTTCAAACTCATGGACCGCAAGGTCGTAGATGCCCTCCTGGAGATGCCGGAACGAAACGCCTTCTTTCGGGCGCTCTCTTCCTGGGTCGGATTTTGCTCCACCAGCGTGGAGTTCGATGTGCAGGAACGTACGGAAGGTGAAAGCAAATGGTCTACCTGGTCTTTGGTGAAGTATGCGGTGCGTAATATTGTGGGGTTTTCTACTGTTCCTTTGCAGATGGTAACATTGGCAGGCGGGGTGATGTTGCTGTTCGGGATCATCCTTGGAATCCAGTCATTGATTAAATATTTTCTCGGACATGCCGTAGAGGGATTTACTACTGTCATTTTATTAATTCTGATTATCGGAAGTCTGATCATGATCAGTCTTGGAATTATCGGAATCTATATTTCCAAGATTTACGAGGAAGTAAAGAACCGTCCCCGTTATATCATTTCTAAAAAAATCCATGGCAAAAAAGAATGTTAGAAGCCATTTAGGAGACCGCAAAAGCGATCTCCTAAACTATTTTCTATGCTTATTCCTCTCGTCCCAGGAAATCTAAAATTACCTCCGCCGCCTCTTTTGCATTTGAAGCAATTGCCGGATGGTCTCCTTTACGGAAAAGATGGATTTGACCGCCTGTTTGTCTGGCGATCTCCTCGTATTCCTTCCGCATATCGATTCCCACCATCGTGTCTTCCAGACTTCCCAGCAGGAGAAGCCTGGGTTTCAGCTCCGAAATCGGTTTCACAAACAAGGGCAAGTTCTCTCTGGCGCACTGAAGCAGTGCCTCTGTATCTGAATCCACGACCTGCTCCCAGTCTTCTCCCTGGCACCACTGGTAGAAGCCGCGCCCCCATTCATCCTGCTTTGCAGCCTTCCGTTCTTTTTCCAATGCCTCTGCAAATCCATCGCCAAACGCCCTGCCGCTGAAGCTGTCTGCCACGACACCTTTCACTAAGTCTGGTCTCATTAGCCCCGCATTCACTGCTGCCCAGGCGCCGCCGCTCGTCCCCACCAGACTTGTCTCTTTCAGGTTAAGATGCTCTATGAGGGCAATCGTTTGCCTAGCCTCTTCCTGATACAAATCATGCGGGAACTTTTTGATCCGCTCCGATTTCCCGTTTCCCAGGAAGTCGATCAAGACTACATGGGCATGTTCCTGATAGAAGGGGAGCAGCGGTTCAAACATCTTGGAAGATGCCGTGTTCCCATGAAGAAATACAACAGGCACTCCCTCTCCGACTTCCCTGTAAAATATTTTTTTAGATTTGTAAATAAAGTAAGCCATCTTTCTGCCTCCTAATCTTTAACGCTCTTTTTCTTTGATTAGCAAGGCTTTCCGATACTTAAGCCCTGCTCAGTATCGGTTTTCCCAAATTCCCATAATCCTTGACCTTCCTTTCTCTTAATATGCCGATGCCATTCTTATTACTCCCGTTCTTCCTCATGATCTGATGATCTGTGAAGGATCCCAGGCGTATTTGAGCAAATCTCTTGATACACCTGATCCATTTCCTGTTTGTCCGGCTCCGCTTCATCCCAGCTTCCCCCGAAGTACTGATAGTAGGCATACAAAAGTTCCAGCTTCAGCCATTCCCCAGCTTCCACTGCGCTTAAGATTCCTGCGATCCGGTTGACCATATATTTGTTCAGTGTCTTCATATCTTCCTGATCCAGCTTTCCCGCGGCATGCATATCCTCCACCGGTCCGTTTCGGAAAATATAATGGGTCAGCGCTTTGGAAATACCATCAATGTTCTCCTTTTTGCACAGCCGTTCCCTGGATCCCTGGTTCAGCGTCCCAAGAATCCTGTCGTCTTCCCTGGATAAGTACCAGGAAAATTTGTTTGCTGCCAAGATCCCGTATTTCTTTCGTTTATACTGAACCTGTCCTCTGCTCACCCGATAGAGCTTTGCGATCTCATTATCAGAAAGCTCCTGTTCATAGTACAGCTTTTCCAACTGTTCCTGATCCACTTCTTCCCAGGTCATCTGCCATTCCTCCCTGTTTTTCTGTTTTTTCTTTTATTTTAGCAGAATATTAGGAGAAAAGCTAGAGAAAGCACCCGATTCCGCACAGTCTTAAACGCCCTAAGTTATAGATTATGCCATTTTTAGAAAGCTCCATACACAAAACTCGCCGCATCATACGCCGGTCCATACACACCCACAACGATCAGAGCAAACAGCGCCCCATAATAGATCATCCACCGCACCACCAGCTTCTGATCCCCGATTTTCTTTCGTATGGAAATTCCCCGCTCATGCAGCATATCCACCAGCAGTATGAGCGCGATGCCGAACAGTGCCACATAGAAATCCTTCTGGTCCAGCCCGTGCTGGTAGAGGCTTCCGTCAAACAGTGTCCATACGCGGCTTTCCGCAAACATCTGTTTCCAGATCATCACAAAGCCCGACAGGGAACCTGCCACGGTGAACGTCCTTCCTACTGCAAACAGCATGCTGGTCCTCACTGCCTGGAAAATTCTGTAAGCTGCCGTATCCGGGTTGATCTTGAGGGATTTTGTCAATTTCTGAAACAAAGGTCTGCCCTCCTGGGCAATGGCCATGAGCAGGCACCAGTACATTCCCCAGGCGAGATAGTCCAGCCCCGTACCGTGCCAAAGCCCTGTAAACAGCCAAACGGCGATCAGCGGGCAAAAGCCGCGAAGAAAGGCGGACAGCCTTTTCTTTCCTTCTTTTTTCATACGGCTGGTCACTTTCATAAATCTGGGATTAAAGGCAATGGGAAGGTACAGATAATCCTTCGACCATGCCCCCAATGTGATGTGCCACCTGGACCAGAATTCCTGCGCATCCCTGGCAAACAACGGCTGGCGAAAATTTTCGTCCAGGTCAATCCCCACTGCCTCGGAAATTCCCCGGACAATATCCATACATCCGCTGAAATCCGCATAGAGCTGGAATACGCTTAAAATCACCGCCAGCAGCATCTCCACACCGGCAAAGTTCATAGGATCTCCAAACACCGCTGATGTGTAGACGACCAGGCGGTCCGCAATAACCATCTTTTTTATGTATCCCCACAGCATCAGCTGAAGCCCCTGGCAGACTCGCTCATATTGAAAAGACGGCAGAGCCTTCAGCTGCTTCAGCAGACCGTCATACCTACTAATGGGACCCTGTACAATATGTGGAAAATAGATCATCACCGTAAACAAATTCAAAAAATTGTGTTCCGGCTTCACCCTTCTCCAGTAAACCTCCAGCATATAACCAATCGCCGACAGGCTATAGTAGGATATTCCCAAAGGTACGATCATCCCTTTTCTCTGCCAAACCTCCGCAAAGGTTGTGACAGTCTCCCATCCCATCAGCCGTCCAGCTTTCACAAAGATCCAGATAGCAAGGATCAGAATAAGGGCAGTCAAAAAATACTGTTTTGTCCTCTTTTTATATCCCGCCAACAACTTGACCTGCTCTTTGGGGGAGAACTGTTCCTTTTGGGCTTCATACTTCCCGTATACCTTCTCCATCCTTCGGGTCGTCCAATACACGACCACTGCGGTAAATAGGACGATGATCAACGCTTCCCACCCTGACCAGGCGTAAAACACCAAACTGCCGATCAGGATCCAGTTTCTTCTTCCCCTTGGCTTTCTCAGCAAAAAATATACGCAAAGAAAAACTGCCAGAAAAAGGAAAAATACCGTTGTATTATACGCCATCTCCGAGCCGCCAAAAATTTTTGCCAGATATTCCAGCCACGTATCATTCCAGGTTTCTTTCAGCATCTGTTCTATCCTCCCTTGTTCAGCCAAACTACTCTCTTACTCAAAGGTGAGGCTGGCTGCTATCAGCTGGGTATTTCGATTGTGAATGACCACATTCATGCCATTGGCATTGGGGGAATATTCCGTCCCGTTGATCTTAATGGACGACCGGTTGCCGGAATCCACTCCTCCGCTCACAATCTGGTAGCCGTTTCCACTTTCCGTAAGCGCCGTACTCCCGTGATCCCGTACCTCGGAAAGAACCTCTCCGTTGTCAATGACTGCCAGATAAGAGTCGCCATATTCCAGCTGGGAGAGCTCTGTCAGCCCCAGATCCCGGAACGCCTGCCTCAGTTCTTCATCCAAACCACTGGCTGCGTCCCCTTTCACGGACAGATAGACCCGATAACCTTCCCGGATAAATGCCTCCATGCACTGGTATAACCCTTCGGCATCCGTCTGATCCTCCAGTTCCTTAATCTCATAAGTATCCGAACATCTAAGGTTGTACAGATACAGCTGTCTTGCAAGCCCCGTCAAACTCTGAGAAGATGTCCCGCTTTCCGCCGATGCCAGGCTAACGTCATCCGAAGTTAACACACTCCTCTCCGACGACGTACAGGTATCAAAGGAAGCCGTATCCACTACTTTTCCCAGCTTATTATCATAGACGACGATATTCAGCCCTCTCTCATTGGACGAATATTCCGTGCCCTCCAGCATACAGGAAGAAAGATCCCCCAGATATGCCCCGCCGCTGATCAGCGTATACAGATTTCCATCCGGCGTTTTTCCCTGATATTCCAGGTAGGAGGTTTCCTCCTCACTCTGTGTCTCTGTTTCATATTCAAAAGATTCTTCAATGGTATCCAGATCATTGATCTTTCGCTTCGCAGCTTCCGTCTCTGTCTCCTGCTGCTCGCTGATTGCTTCCGTCTCTTCCTCGTAGTGATCCACCTCTTCATGAATTACCGTACCATTTTCCATCACTGCCAGATAGGAATCCCGAAACTGCAGCCCGGACAGCTCCGTCAATCCCAACTCCGCAAAGCCCATTCGCTGCTCCTCGGTCAGGGAATTCGCTGCATCGTCCCGGACGGAAATCAAAACCGTATAATCCCCATCCTCATTGACTGTGTTTAAATATTCTACGGGATCTGAGATCTCATTCAGCTCTACCGAGTAGATATTTCTTCCATAATCCTCCAGTTCCCCTTCCAGGAAGTCATACCTCTCATCCCCCCGGACATCCGTGGCTCCACAGTTTTCCACTAGATATTCCCCGATCCACTGCGTCATCTTTTCCGCGCCATAATAATTCATATGCCGCATATCCACACTGTCCGTAGCTTCACAATAACCGACTTCTTCCAGATAAGGGCTATAATTAAAATCAATAAAGGTAAGCTGATACTCATCCGCAATCTCCTGAACCGCATTATGTGCAGCATCCGACCAGCTGACGCTTCCCGGCGTCTTGATCAAGATCAGCTGAAGCCCATTTTCCTCACAGAACTCCACCGTTTTATTCAGATAGAACAGTGCCTCATCCGCCAGGGTTAGGATCCCTGCTTCCTCATCCGGAAGATAGGAGGGAATCCCGATCTGATTATAGGTATAATTCTCGATCACCCGATCCGTCACAAAATTATATCCCCGGACACTGGTATTCGTCTCATGATCCAGGATCTGGAAATCGCTTTCCGTCAACTCCTTCCATCTGGTATGATAGGCGAACATGGACGACAGATAAGAGAAGAAAGCGTCCGAGCTATCTGAGATATCCTTGATCGCCTGCAGCTTATTGGAAGACATCCTCATTCCCAGAAGAGCCTTCTCATAATAAGCTTCATCCGGTAAATACCGAAGCATCGAGGTATCCAGAATCACCGTCTTCAAGGTCTGGGCATGATATTGATATGCCTCCCGGAGCCAGTAGTAGGATGCCAGCATCGGCTGCTGCTCCGTTGCCATATTCCAGGCACAGATCCCGTAATCCTCATACAGCTCCATGGGAGTAAATCCATTGACCGCGATACTCGCTCCCAAGAAAACTGTCTCCAAGGTATTATCCGGCTGTTCATAAAAACCTCTGGTGGTATCGTAATTATTCCAGTCTGTCCAGTCCGGCTGAAGTACGGACGTAAGCCAGCTGCCGACCAGAATGAAAATAAGTACAAAAATAAGCGCTTTGCAAATTTTTTTGGATTTTGATTGTTTCATATTGAATGCTCCTGTTTCTTCAGGGTAAAAAGATACGAATAAAAAGCATCTGATTCAGTACAGACCGTTGTTTCCATGAACTGTTCTCTTTTCCTGCTCTGAATCAGATGCTTTCTATTTTATTTTATCATATCTATGAAGTTTGTATATGCTAAATTTGTGTAAAATCTGTGAGGATTTTGTGATAATTCACACACTACAGAGTTTTATGTAAGTTTCCTGCCTTTTTGGCTCTCAATCAGTAGTGGCAGATGCGCAAAAGGAAACATTTCTTCCCAACTGGAAATAATCCCACAAACCTGATAAACTTCTTCATTTTCCATAGAAATAAAAATGGAACCGTTCTTCAGATGCCGCTCCATAACAAATTTTCCCCTGACACACCGTTTCCATCCGCTGATCATTTTCCGGTGTTCTTCCGGCAAAT
>DVFT01000050.1 GCA_018713105.1 Candidatus Limivivens merdigallinarum
TTATTATTTTAAATCACTATTCCAGGCTTTTCTCAATCTTCTTATTAATCCTCCCCGCATCCATTGCTTACTGTGGAGCATGAGTTTGAAGCCAAATAGTCCTCTGTAGATAACAACTCCATGAAACTGTCAGCAAGAGACCTGCCGCAAGGGTCGAAAACTCTGCAGCAGGTCTCTTGATCTACATATATTACAATTATAGTTATTCTAAAAGCTTGTCTGTCAACTCTTCCGCTGTCAGATCCGGGAAGCTTTGTTTTAAAGCATAGATTTTCTCAATAAGAGAAGGATCCTCTTCCAGTATATCTGCAGTCTCTTCGGGGGTAAGTCCTTTGGTGTATTTTTTCAAAACCAGAGTAGCCAATTTAAAAAATTCTCCCTTCTGCATGGCATCCTCCCTCTCCTGCCTGATATGTTTTTCTTCATCATATTCGTAGATGCTCACCTTTTTCACCTCCGCCTGATTTCTGGAAAGAAAGTCCGCCAGGATGCCTGTAGAAATACACTCACTGATTGCCCGATCCACAGCCTCTTGGAATGGCATCTCTTTTGCATAAGCCCTCACCGTATCCACATAGATCATGTACTCGCGCAATGTCCTGCAGTGCTCCATCAGTTCCTGGTTGTACCCCGCGTTAATGTTCAGCACCAGAACCTCTAAGTTCAGCTTTGGTGTCCCTGATTTTTGCGGGAATGCGTCTGCAAGCTGGAGAGTGGATTGTTCCGGCAGCTTTTCGATTCCGTTATAGAATACCACAAAGTGCGGCTCTGGAAGCATGACCAGTTTGGAACCATAGAGGTTTGCATCCTTTGTAAGGGTGGAGTAGATGTCCGCCACATAAAACAGGTTCCGAAGCGGCATGTTAGGGTTGATGGACGCCTGGTGTTCATACAGCGACAGGCGGTCATATAGGAGATAGGATACGTCATTCCTCATTCCCATATAAATCGCATTTTCCAAAGTAGTCACGGTCAAATCATCGGGATTATCGTAATCCGTTCCGTTTAGTGCGTTGTAAAGCTCCAGGAATTTCCCTTTTTCTTTAAAGATCATGCGGAAAAGCCTGTCTTTGTATTCCCGGGCTGGCAGTCTTTCTTCCAATAGAAACTTATTGTTGCTCTGATTCATCCTTGTCCTCCTTTTTCATTTCTTTGAGAGGACTCTGAATTCATACCGTCTTCTTAGAATCCTCTCTGCTGTTTTGTGGGTTTTCGCATTGAAAATTTCTAAGAATAATCATTGATATGATTCACAGATCGGCAAGTGCCGCAAAGAAGAATAGAAATTGAATGCTTGTCTTTATCATATCATATGCCGATAGAAAGTCAATCCATTTACAAAACTCACAGCGTAATATTTCCTTTCGCCTGTTTTATCTTTCGCTGCCAGCTACTGGCTGTCCACAGGTATACAAAGCATCCTTGATCTTCTCATTAATCCTCCCCCGCGTCCCCAACAACCATTCCTTTTCCCGAGGATACTGCTGGAAGGTAAGCGGCGGAATTCCTTCTTCCAAAAGCTTCATGGCTTCTTCCCTTCCCACCAGGGATTCCAGAAGGCACAGTGCGCTATAATCCTGAAAAGCTTCCCTCAACACTTCCATGCGGATAGAATTGACCGGACCATTCCCGCCCGGATAGACCAGGAAGGCGTCGCCGGAGGGGAAGGAACCGTCGCCGTCTGTATCCAGGAATGGGTTGAGTTTCTTCACAGACAGCCCGGAATACCAGAAATTATATCCCCAATGGAGAAATCCCTGGATATTGTACTTGTACATCAGCATTCCCAGGATCCGGTTCCGGCTGGAGGGCATGGCGAAGAAACGGTTTGGCACGCAGTTTTGGTACTGGGCGCAGCAATAGTAGACCCACATGTTTTTCACATTCTTCCTGAAAAACGGATCTACGCTGTCCACTGCCGTGACCGGGCTTGTGAGAAGGCTCTTCTCAAACAGCTCATAATCCGACAGCGCGTCGATCACCGGACAGTCTCCGATATGCCGCTTGACCACTTTACTGAGCCTTCCGTACCTTTCCAGGCTGTCATTTTTGGGTTCATCGGAAACATGGAAAAAGATCTGATCCTCCCGGACGTATGTTTTCAGATAATCAATCAATTTGGGCAGAAGCTGTTCCAGAAAATCCAGGTATTCCCGGGATTCTGATTCCACATGCCAGCCAAACAGCTTTTTCTCTTCTCCGTTTTCACGAACGATGATTTTTGGCGTAAATTTCGCTCCCCACTGGGTAAAAAGATGGGGAATTTCAAAATATTCGATTCCCTCTTCCTTTGCCATGGATACCCATTTTCCCAGATTTTCGAAATCAAAGTCATACCGGCCATCCGCCCTTGTAATTTCCATCAACTGAACCGTCGGCCGTTCCCCGCCGATCCGGGTATCCAAAGGCGGCGTAAACAGCGGGGTGAGAAGCATATTGATCCCATGTTCCGCCGCGTTTTTCACATAAGCGCGGATCATCTCCCACCAGGCCGGCGTCAAAGGCGAGAGCCCATACCAGGTGCTGATACAGTCCGCCGCAAACCATTCTGTGTGAAACAGCTTGCTTTTCGGTAATTTCCCAGGGAGCACCTGCAGGGTAAAAAGCTGCTCTCCGTACCATTCCCGCCCGCTTTCCTCATAGGGATCATCTGTTCCGCTGATCCTGATCCGGATCGGATAGCTGCCCTCTTTTGCATCTTCAGGAACCGAAAGCGTCACCCAGATGGAACGCCACTGTCCGGGATAGGCATAGATTTCCTCCGCCGGACTGACAGGAAACAGGGGATCCGGATAAAGTCCCGGCGTATCCCTAAGGACAAAATCATCCCCTCCGCCATAGGTTGGCATTTCCGATGGAGCCAAGCCGACTCTCCTGACCTGCGGCTGTACCTTCAACGCCCCGGTATCCACCTCCACATGCAGCCCTTTTACCATGCGCTCCGCGCGGTAGGCTGCCTGGAAAGAAAATACTTCTCCCCGGAGGGCGGAACCGCAGGTATATTCTTCTTCCATACACTCACTGTCCGGAAATACTTTTGATAGGGAACTGACACATTTTACTTCCAGTAAACTCATCTTCATAGCTTTTTCCTTCCTGGCATACTGCCTCACTTACCATTCACCCCGTAAACTTTCTTGAAAATCAATAACCCCACAGCAAGCTGCACTGCAAAGCTGTGGGGTATGTAACCTTCGCGGTAATAAGTACGGCACTATCCCCAAATTAATATTCGCATTTTTTCAAGTGTACCATATACCGCGATTCTATCCTATGTAAAATCTTGCGTTTTTCTTATTTACTGGAGATTACTTCCAGCCGGCTCCGCCAGCACCGTCCCCTCTGGAAATGCTTTCCGGAACAACGTCCTCACCAAAGGTCCTGCGATTATCAGCTGGAACGGCAGCGCCATGATAAAGTTCTTGGGAATATTGCCCATCCAGATGAAAAACAGGCTGTCCCATGCGCCGCTCTTTACGCAGCCCTCCAACGCGCCATAAAGGGACATGAAAATCACCATGGGAACGACCATACAGCAGGAAATTGCGAGCACTTTTTTCAGGTCGCTGCTCTTTGGCGTGACCAGAAAGCGGAACGCAAACCCTTTCGCCACCCTGGATACTAAAAACCAGTCCAGGCACATCGCTACCAGATAGGCGATTGGGAATCCCAGCCATCCTTCTTTGATCGTTTCCAGGTTCAGCGCTCCCATGTGAAGGGAAACATTGTACATGCTCATCCAGAACACCATGGTAAAACACATCATGATCGTGTAAATAAGGCTTTCTCTTTTATGTCTTGGCATTTTTTCTCCTCCGTTTTCTATGAAATAGTTTGCTTGATCTGTCCTATTTTATCGCTGCCAGCCTGGTTTTTGAATTCAGATTATGTTATTATTAATAACATAATTGCATGAATCTGATAAGGAGACGCCCCCATGACTATTTTTCAGGCCGAATGTTTTCTCGCTGTCGCGGAGCATCTGAACTTTGCCAAGGCAGCTGAGCAAATGCACATCTCCCAACCTGCCATCACACGCCAGATCCAGACGTTGGAGACAGAATTGAATGTAAAACTTTTTTACCGCAGTACCCGTTCTGTAAAGCTCACCGCCGAAGGACGGCTGTTCCTCACGGATGCCCAAACAATCGTCTCCGCATCCAAAAGGGCAGTGCGCCGTTTTGCACAAAAGAAGCCGGACTCCATCTCCACAGATGACCTTCGTCCCTATCCCATGGTTGTCTATGACCCTGGAGCCATGATGATCCCGGAAGCCATTGCCGGGCAATGGAAATGGGCAAAGGATAAGGAGGCTTCCAAGCTGTATTTCTGTGAATCCTCAGAAACCTCGATGCTCCTCGTAGGAACAGGGCTTGGGGGCACTGTGGTTCCTGAACTCCACGTCCCCAAGGATTGCGGGCTTCATATCTGCCCGTTAAAAAAGACAAAATTGATTCCCTTTGGGCTGTATTACAAATCCATACAGAGCCAGCCCTGTTTAAAAGATTTTATCCGGCTTATAAAGGAGGAATTCTGATGCTTGAGAAAATGGCTGAATTTTTTGACAGCCGTATTGAAGAATACGAAGAACATCAAATGAACGCTATCCGTTCCGCAGCGGAATTTTATCCATTTACCGCCAGCCTTCTTCCACAAGGAGATCAGGTATCCATTCTGGATCTGGGATGCGGAACAGGATTAGAGTTGGACTTCTACTACAGGCAAAACCCGAATGCCACTGTGACTGGCATTGACCTGGCTCCCGGAATGCTGTCTGCCCTCAAAGCAAAATTTCCCGGCAAAAATATCACCTTAACCCAGGGTTCTTACTTTGACATTCCATTAGGGCATGAGTGTTACGATGCCGTCGTTTCTGTGGAATCTCTGCACCATTTTACCCAAAAAAAGAAGCTTTCTCTCTATTCCAAAGTCTGCCAGGCCTTGAAACGAGACGGCTTTTTTATTCTCACAGATTACTTTGCCGCCTCCGAGAAGGATGAAGTTTTCTTCTTTCAGGAGCTGGAACGCTTGAAATCAGAACAGGGCATTTCTGACCAGGAATTTTATCACTATGATACGCCGCTTACCGCAGCGCATGAGATGCAGGTATTAGAGCTTGCAGGATTTCACAAGGTAGAACATTTGGCGCAATGGGGAGATACCCATTGTCTGCGCGCTTCGAAATCATCGCTCCCCTTTTATTAATTCCTATACTCCCAAAGCGTCTTGCCAGAGCTGACGGACATACAGGATAAGCCTGTTATACAAAGAATAAGGGCTGCCAGTCGGCAGCCCTAACTACAAACATCTATCTCTTTTTCTAAAATCTTGTTCACTATTTCTTTCTCCGTCCACTCAGGAAATTTTTGTTTCAGCAAATAAATTTCTTCAATCACAGAAAGCTCTTCTTCCAGCATATCTGCCGTTTCCTTAGGAGAAAGCCCTTTTTCATACTTTTTTAGAACCTGAGTTACCAGCCTAAGTGTCTCACCCCGCTGTAAGCCTTCCTCCATAGCATCCTCCCGTTCCTGCCGGATATGTTTTTCTTCATCGTATTCATAGATGCTCACTTTTTTCACCTCCGCCCAGTTCCTGGAGAGAAAATCCGCCAAAATTCCTTTTGCGAGACACTCCCGGATTGCTCGGTCCACTGCCTCCGGAAAGTCGGTTTCCCTTGCATATTTCCGTACCGTGTCCACATAGGCCATATACTCCCGGAGGGTCCGGCAGTGTTCCATCAGATCCAGGTTGAACCCGGGATTGATGTTTAACACCAGTACCTCCAGCTCCAGCTTCGGTTCTCCGCCCTTATGGGAAAACGCGTCGGACAGGCGGAGGATGGACCGTTCCGGAAGCTCGTCCGCCCCATTGTAGAAAACGACAAACTGCGGCTCCGGAAGCCGGACCAGCTTGGATCCATAAAGGTTGGTATCTTTTGTCAGGCCTGAGTAGATGTCCGATACATAAAACAGGTTCCGGAGCGGCATGTTGGGGTTGATGGACGCCTGGTGTTCGTACAGGGCAAGCCGGTCATACAAAAGATAGGAAACGTCGTTTCGCATCCCCATGTAGATGGCGTTTTCCAGAGTGGTGACAGTCAGATCATCAGGGTTGTCGTAAGCCGTCCCGTTCAGCGCGTTATACAGCTCCAGGAATTGATCCTTTTCTTTGAAGACCATGCGGAAAAGGCGGTCTTTGTATTCCCGGGCTGGCGGTCTTTCTCCCGATAAAAAAATATTTTTGTTTTGATTCATCCTTGTCCTCCTGTTCGTTTGTTTTGAAGAGGACTCTGAAACCGTACCGTTCTCTTAGAATCCTCTCTGCTGTTTTGGGGGGTCGCATTGAAAATTTCTAAGAATCATCGTCGATAGGATTTACAGAGCGGCAGACGCCGCAAAGAAGAATAGAAATTGAATGCTTAGTTCCATCATACCATAGACTGTCGGAAAGTCAACGGTCTTATGAAGATTTTCCCTTTCTAACTCTCGATCACAATCTCCGCGTCCAGCACAGCTCTCACTGACACCTGTTCGAGAACCGCGACAGCGTCTTTCAACATCTCCGTCCTTCCTGCCATGGTGGAAGAGACGTTTACCGAAGCATCCTTCTTTTTCGGTGTGATCAGGATCACAACTTCTCTTCCCATCTCCGGCTTCCATACCTCACGAAGCCCGATCTCCCATACGGCTCCGTTGCTGAAATTATCCGATACCAGTTTTCCGTCGATGAATGCCTGACCCACATCTCCCTGGTAGTGGATCCGAAGCATCACGTCTTTGCAGTCCTCATATCCTTCTGGTATCTGTACGGTATAGCGGTAGGGACCGCACTGCACTGGAGTCAATTCTGTCTCCTTAGGATGATCCGTTCCCCACTCCATTTTTGCAACAGTCCAGATCCCTTCCTTTTCCGTCCGGATTTCTTTTACGCCTTTTTGAGCCTTCAGCTTCATCGCCGGATATGCGGCGATCTCCATCGTCTCCGCCTTTCCATCTGAATTTTCCAGAGAAAACTTCTCCCCGTCATACAAGATCGGAGCTTCTGAGATCAGCACTTTTTTTTTTCCGTTTTTCTCAATCTCATAAAATCCTAATGACTCCTCTCTGGTCAGCGTAACGATTTCAACGTCTCCCTTGCCGCCATGTACTACAAAGGAAAACTTTTTCCCCGCCTGAGGTCTGACCACAATCCAGGAATTCTCTGTCCTATGTCCGTTCGGACATTCTGCGGAGTATTCCGATAAACCCCTTTCTGGCACAACTCCGGCGATGCCTGCCACGGTTTTTTGATCAAAGCAGTATTCCGCCTCCATCCCTTCCGGCGTAAAGAAGAAATACACGGTCTTCCCTTCTTCCCTCACCACAGATAACGGCTGTGCTTTCGCATAAACCAGGCGGACACCGCCAAGATCCATCCCGAAAGGCAGGATCGCCTCCTCGCCTGCCGCCATGGAGATCCCTGAGATTGTGATATCCCCTTTCGGTAAATGCAGGGTGATCCTCTCGTCCTTTTTCTCCTTACATTCCACATGATCCTGGTAATTATTCAAAAAGAGGAAGCCGCCCTCGCCATCCGTCCTCGCCGCAAAGCGGAGGGTCTCCACATCCTTGGGGTCAATCTCCTGGGAGCCTTCCGGGAGCACGGTAACTGTCTTGCAGAACTGATCCCTGAAATTCTGGAGGAAGAGATGCAGCGCTTTCAGCCGGTAGTAGCTTGGGCGAAGCTGCCCGTACTCCCCGATGGCTGCCTGGTAATCATAGGAAATCTTCGCGCACTGGCATTCATTGAGATACGGGATCTTCTCCCCGGTCGGGTTGCTTCCGCCCCGGTACATATAATACCCCAGGAAATTGCATCCGCTGGCCAGCTTGATGTTCGCCATGGCGTCCACGCTCTCGTAGGGGAGCTGGAAACGGTAGTGGTAATAGCATGCCATTCCTCCGCCCATCTCACAGCAGGCATAAGGCAGGCTTTCCGGTTCATAGGTCGGTTCAAAATTATAAGTTTTCGGAACCTGGTTGTTGTGGTTGTCCCGGTAGATGTATTCCGGGGTCGCCGGATGTTCTCCCCTGTAATCGTAAAAAATCCACGGCCAGAAAGCATACCCGCCCCACAGCGCCAGCATCTCGTCTGTGGGCGTCGCCGCCCCGCCCCATCCGGTACAGGTGTAGAAAGGCGTGATGATCCCTTCTTCCTGGGCGATCTTTTTGAGCTTCTTCATGTACTCCACGCCTTCGTTCCCTCCGGGAAGCCACTCGTTGGTCACGCCGGTGGTCATCTCCCAGGGAGCAGCGGAGTGCATATATTCGTTTTCGATCTGGGTTCCGATGATCGGTCCGCCGTCCTTGAAATACAGGCCTTCAAACTGCTCTGCCAGTTTCCGGTAAAGTTTCCTGGTGCAGGAGAGGAAGCCTTCATTGCCGCTTCGCACCTCAAAAGGCTTGCCGTAAAGCCAGTCCGGCAGCCCGCCGTTTCTGACTTCGCCGTGGTCGAAAGGCCCGATCCTTACGATCACGTACATCCCGTGTTTTTCGCAAAGCTTCAGGAACTTCCGGATGTTGCGGTTTCCGTCAAAACGGAATTTTCCTTCTTCTTCCTCATGATGGTTCCAGAAAATGTAGGTGGAAACCACATTGATCCCGCCCATCTTCATCTTGAGGATCGTGTCCTCCCACTGGTTTTCATGGACGCGGGAATAATGGCATTCGCCGCTGACGCCGAAAAACGGCTGTCCGTTGATCTCCATATAATAAGTGTTAAACCCAAGCTCATTCCCCTCCGGGTCTTTTCCGAAAAACTTATCCGAAAGGCGTTCCGTCCTTTGGTTCCTGATCTTCCTTAAATCTAAACTATATTCCATAGCTTCCTCCCATTTTCACACTTTTACGATCACCGTCTCCAAATTTTTCAAGATTCCGTCCTTTGACCCCTGCAAAATTTCCGCATTCTCCGGCAACGGAACCTTCACATCCCCGCCGCTGAAATTCTGCAGGAATAAAAATTTTGCATTGTCCGTCTCCCTGCTGGAAACCCCGACGCCCTCCGGAAGCTTCACGCCCGGAAGCAGCGGCTCAATTCCTTGTTTTTCCAAAATACTCCGGAAGGTATCCTCATAGAACGCTGTTTCCATATCCGCGGCAACGTAGTAGGCAGTTCCTTTCCCATAAGAATTCTGTGTCAATATCGGTTTTCCCGCATAGAAATCTTTTCCATAGGTCATCAGTACATGAGCTCCCCGCAGCTCTACCAGTTCGCAGAGATGCTTTGCCTGATATTTTTTCTCAAGACCTAGCTCATTGCCGGGTACCGGAATCCCTTCATTCTCTTCAAAATCGTACAACCCATCGATTTCTTCCATCCGAATCCCCAGCACGTCCAGAAGCCCGTGGGGCGTTCCACCAAGGTAGCAAAGATCCGTGTCGTCCACGACCCCGCTCCAGTAAGTCATGACCAGGATTCCTCCCTGCTCTACAAAACTCCTTACCTTCTCCTCAAACCCGCACCGGAACAGATACACCATGGGCGCCGCCACAATCTGGTACTCTTCAATAGACTGTTCCATATCCACGATATCCACATCCAGTCCATATCTTCTAAGCGCCCGGTAACATTTTTTCACCGTCTCTTTGTAATACAATCCATTGTTTCTGGGACCTTGCGCGTCCTCCATCGCCCACCAGTTTTCCCAATCAAAGATCACCGCCGCCTTCGCCTTCACATTGCTTGCAGCGACTTCGTCAAGTTCTAAAAGATCTGCGCCAAGCTCCGTGATCTCCCGGAACACCCTTGTATCGTTTCCGCCATAATGATCAATGACAGCCCCATGGAATTTCTCGCTTCCGCCCCTGCTCTGCCGGATCTGGAAATACAAGACACTGTCGGAACCATGGGCGACCGCCTGCATGGACGCCGCATTCAGAAGCCCCGGTTTTTTCAGCTTGCTGACGCTCTGCCAGTTGGTGGAGGAGGGGCAGGATTCCATGAGGACAAATGGTTCCTTCTTGATGCTTCTCATAATATCATGCTGCATTCCGCAGTCCAGGGCGATCTCGGCCTCCGGCCGCTTGTGCCACAGCGGATAATTATCCCAGGACACGAAATCGATCACATCCGCAAATTTGTGATAGTTCAGTCCTTTATAATGGTACATCATATTGATGGTCGCAGGTTTCGTCCCACCTGCATCCCGGATTGCCCGGATCTCCTCTTTCACAAAGTCCACGGTCTGATCCGTCACAAAGCGGCGCCAATCCAGGTTCAGTCCATGGATGGACTGTTCTCCTTTTGGGGAAGGGCTCTCCACCTCGTCAAAGCTTCGGTATGTATGGCTCCAAAATGCCGTATTCCAGCACTGGTTCAGCTGTTCTATGGTCTGATATTTTTCTTTCAGCCATTTTCTGAACGCCTCCTGACAAAGCGGACAGTGGCACTCTCCTCCCAGCTCATTGGAAATATGCCAGGCAAGCACGCCAGGATGATGATCAAAACTCTTTGCCAGTTCCTGATCGATCTTTCTTACCTTTTCTCTGTAGACCGGCGAGGTATAGCAGTGGTTATGCCTTCCTCCGTACAGCTCTCTTACGCGGTTTTCGTCTACCCGGCAGATTTCCGGATATTTCTCCGCCATCCATCTGGGCTTTCCTCCGGATGGGGTTGCCAAGAATACAGAAATTCCGTTTTGATACAAAGTCTCGATCCGCTCCTCCAACCATGAGAAATCGTAGGTTCCTTCTTCCGGCTCCAGCATCGCCCAGGAAAAGATACCTATCGATACCAGATTGATCTGAGCCACTTTCATGTATTCGATATCTTTCTTTAGAATTTCCGGGTAGGCAAGCCACTGCTCCGGATTATAGTCCCCTCCGTAGAGGATTTTTCCAAAGTACATATACGTTTTCCTCCTGTTTGCCATCAGTTTTTACGACTTTTCCCTTTGTTTCTTCGATACTGCTATCTATAAGATAACATACTTCCCTTTGTTTTATTATGGAAAAATTCTATAGTTTTTGTTTTTATTTTATAGTTTTTCATAATACTAAACTTTCTCTAAAATCGTTTCCTCACAAATTGACAATCCCATTTTGCAGTCTTAAACTGATACTATTAGAAAAACAGCGGCAGCCGGGTTCTTGCGCACCTTCCCGGCTGTCTGCGGCAATGAATTTTGGAGGACTTTTTTTATGAGTAAAGTAATCGGTATAGATTTGGGTACTACGAACAGCTGTGTAGCCGTTCTGGAAGGCGACGGCCCGGTGGTTATCACCAATGCGGAAGGCTCCAGAACCACCCCTTCCGTCGTGGCTTTCACGAAAGACGGGGAACGTCTGGTGGGCGAGACGGCCAAGCGTCAGGCAGCCGTCAATGTGGACCGTACCTTTTTTTCCATCAAGCGTGAAATGGGAACGGATTTCCGTGCCAAGGTGGGGACAAAGTTTTATTCCCCGCAGGAAATTTCTTCCATGATCCTGAGAAAATTAAAAAAGGATGCAGAAAGCTATCTGGGAGAGCCGGTGACGGAGGCTGTGATCACCGTCCCCGCCTATTTCAACGACGCCCAGCGTCAGGCTACCAAAGACGCAGGAAGGATCGCCGGCTTGAATGTGCTCCGCATCATCAATGAGCCCACCTCTGCCGCCCTCGCCTACGGCTTGGATCACGGGGATACCCAGAATATCCTGGTTTACGATTTGGGCGGAGGTACCTTCGACGTCTCCATCATTGAGATTGGAGAGCAGATGATCGAGGTACTCGCCACTGCAGGAGACAATCACCTGGGCGGCGATGATTTTGACCAGCGGCTTGCAGACTATATTATCCGTGAATTCAAGGCAAAGGAGCATGTAGATCTGTCCAAAGATACCACTGCCCTCTACCGTGTCCGTGAGGAAGCGGAAAAGGCGAAGAAGATGCTCTCCACCTCCACGGTGGCAAACATCAATCTCCCCTTCATTACCACCGTCCGGGGCGAGCCGAAACACCTGGAAATGGAGATCACGCGGGCAGCCTTTGAGGAAATGACCCGGGATCTCATTGACCGTACTGCCGGACCTGTAACCCAGGCATTGAGTGACGCCGGGATCTCTGCCCGGGATCTGGGCATGGTTCTTCTGGTAGGCGGCTCCACCCGTATGCCCGCTGTAGCTGCAAAGGTTCGGGAGCTCACCGGCAAAGAGCCTTCCAGAAACCTAAACCCGGACGAATGTGTGGCTCTGGGCGCTGCCATCCAGGGAGGAAAGCTGGGCGGAGAGCTGACCACCGGGGCTGGTGCTGACCTGATCCTCATGGACGTCACTCCCCTATCCCTTTCCATCGAGACAGTGGGCGGCATCGCTACCCGCCTTATAGAGCGGAATACCACAATCCCCGCAAGGCATAGTCAAATTTTTTCCACCACAGCCAATTTTCAGAGTTCGGTGGAGATCAAAGTGCTCCAGGGAGAGCGCCAATTTGCCCGTGACAATAAGCTTCTGGGTTCCTTCCACTTACGAGGCATCCAGCGAGCCATGGCAGGTGTTCCCCAGATTGAAGTCACCTTTGACATTGATGTAAACGGCATCGTCAAGGTATCCGCCCGGGATCTCTCCACCGGAAAACAGCAGGAGATCACCGTGACCTCCAACTCCAATATGTCCGAGGATGAGATCGAACGGGCAATCCGGGAAGCCGCAGAATATGAAGCAGGCGACAAACAGCGCAAATCCTTTATTGACGCGAGAAATGAAGCAGATGTGCTGATCCGCCGGACCGACGCCGCCCTCACAGCGGCAAAGAAAGCCAAATCCATCGACAAATCCACCATCAAGCAGATCAAAGCAGATCTCCATAAACTGCAAAGGCTGACTGCAAAGATCAAACCGGAAAATGTTACCGAACAGCAGGCGGCGGAGCTTCGTCAGGCTTCGGAGGCTTTGAAGGCTTCGGCCAGGGGAATTTTGCCGGAAGATACGGAGAAGAAATAAGTATTAAAGGTTATAAAGCTCTGTCACGGAATGCCGATTTTTAACTCCTGATACTTAAAAAGGAGACGGTCACGTAGAAATTCAAACTTTTGAAAATATCGAATTTCTGCGTGACCGTCTTCTTTCATTGACTCTTATTTCAGATTATACAAAACATAAATTCTTTATCTACTCTCTGCAAACCTCATAATCCACCCAAAAAGAAGCCTCCTCCCCATACACCGGAACCAGTACGCCCCCTCTGCCATACTGTGCCTGCCGCAGTTCATATCCGCTGTATTCAAAAGACGCCTTTACCGTCACTCCGCCTGCGGAAATCTCAAAATCCTGAAATCCATCAGCCCTTCTTTTGATCCGTGCATAAACCAGCGAAGGCGGATCACGCAGCAACGAATAATCTTCCTGTGCACAAATATAAGAAAGCGCCGTCAACGCCATGAGATCCCCATAGGATGATATTTCCACATTTTCATTCTCATAGGCAGCAGAAAAAGATACTCCTGCCACCGTTCCATCTGCTTCTGTAAAGGAAAGCTGGGGGAGCTCCTGATACTTCACGCTTGTGCCGATAATGTAGGAGGTCGAAGGAAGCTTTTCCCATTTTCCCTGCTCATTCAAGATCATACGTGAATCCTCCATGCCAACCGCCGGGGAGAACTCGGGCAGATTGAGCTGACGGTCAATCTGATAGAAGCTCTGCATATCATTAAAATTCTCAGCAAACTGCTGCACGGAAATCTCTCCCTGATTTCGCGGAAGCGCGCCTGCCTGCCAGATGACAAGGATCAGCACATTCAGACCAGCCAGCAGGGCAAGCGCTGCGGCTGTTTTCCGCTGCATATGTCCGTTTTCCAGCCAGAGTACCGTTTCTTCTTCCCATTCCAGGTATTTTCCGCTTTTGCAGTCTTTGTAGGATCGATACAGCCGGATCAGTCTGTAAACAGGAATATAAAATCCCATTCCTCTTCTCCACACCGTCCATGTTCTTCGAAACGCCTCGTTCCATGTAAGCCGCGCGCCGTTTTCCGCAGATACACGAAGCCCAAACAGGAATTTTCCCGGTGTTGTGCCAAACAAGGAAAGCATGGCGGGCTCTGCAAAGAGGAGGCTTCCTGCTCCTAACATCAACGCCCATACTCCTGCAATTCCCATAATATTGACATGAAACCCCAGAGAGAGCAGGAGATACCAGAGAATGGAATAGATCGTCTCATCAATCATGCGTGCAAGGTATCTCACCCACGGCGCCGTCACCTTGGGAAGGGAATCCTCTTTCATCTCTGCCGTTTTTTCCAGGGACGAAGTATTCATCTCCTCAAAATAATCCTGTGCGTCAAAGCCGTCATACGCCGCCCTGCTTCCTAAAAGCTGTTCACAGATCCGCCTGGACTCTTCCAAATTCTGCCGCTCACTGTCCAGCGTTTTCAAATGCTTCAGGAGCAGATCTGTGAGCTCACATTCTTTCCTGTTCAAAGCTTTGATGTCTTCGAGACTGATATGGACCATCCTGAGAAGCCGGATACGTTTCAGTGTATTGAGATCCTCTTCTGAGTAATTTCTGTATCCGTTGGCATTGCGCTGCGGTGCGATCAGTCCTTCTTTTTCATAAAACCGAATATTGGCCCTGGGTATTCCTGAAAGCTCTTCCATCTCTTTTATCGTCATCAGTATCCGTCTCCTTTTCTATGATCACTGATTATAAGGTGTGAAGAAACTTTACAGTCAAGCAGATTTCTGCTATTTGTTTCTCCACTCGCTGGGCCTGCACTCAAACCGTTCCTTGAACACCCTGCTGAAATAAAACTGGCTGGAATACCCCAGATCCCCTGAAATTTCCCCGATGGACTTACTGGTATTTTTCAGCATAAAACAAGCCATCTGCATTTTCGCCTCTGTAATATACTGGATCGGCGAGCAATTCCCCTGGTTCCAGAACAATGTCCGCAGCTCCCTCTCTCCCATGCCAACCTCTTCTGCAGCCTGCGCAACCGTGATCGTTCCAAGCTGCTGGTGAATCTTCTCACAGGCCTTCTGAAATAACTCCTGTTTTTCATCTCTTTTCATATTCTGCCAAACGCGATGCACCAGCTGAGCCTCTATCCCCAGAAACATAGAAGAAGCCAATTCCTTTCTTCCCTGGCGCAGAGAGCTTAAACAGGCTTCAAACATCTGCGTCAGCAGACGGTCTGTCGTTACGGAATGAACCACGTTCTGTTTCAAAAGCCTATGGCCTTCCGAAATCTCAAACCACCAAAATTCCCATATCTCTTCCGCCGTATGATAAAAAAATTCTCCCTGGTCCGGTGTAAACAGCAAAACGCTTCCCGGTTCCAGCGTATACCGGAAGCCCTGGTTTTCCAGAAATCCTTTTCCGGATATGGTCATGACCAATACGGCTTTCCCGGTTGGAAACGGTCTGTGGCATACGCGGTAAGAATGATCCGCATATAGTACTATAATACAGGAGGTAAATGACATGCAAGAAAATCTTTATACCCTTGTGGATTATGAAAAAATGAGCCCTTCTGCAAAAAAGATCCGTGATTTTTACGCCATCCGCCCGGACGCTCCCATCTATCAAAAGGAATTTGGTTACTACGTGCTGGATCGTTGGATTGAAGAAGGTTATCTCAAACCTCGACACCAGGTAGAGGATTATGACAAATATCTGCGGGAGGTATTCGGATACGACGAGCCTGCGATAGATCAGGTATACAGCCTGGGCTGGTGCGAAGCCGGTTTTTTCCCGTGCTTTGAAGAAAAAATTCTGGAGGATCTGGGAGATTATGAGCTGGTACAGGACTTCGCCGGCCGGAGCGTCCTGTATTTTAAAGGCCGCCGGGACGGCTTCATGCCCGAATACAAAGATCATCCTGTAAAGGACTGGGAGACCTGGGAAAAAAATGTAAAATGGAGACTTGATCCCTCCACCCCCGGACGAATGGAACAGACTGCCGCTGAAATTGAAAAAGCCAAAGCGGGAGCCGCCAAGGGAAACGCTACCGTCCAGTGCATGGTTGGCGGTTATATGTATCTTAGAAGTCTGATCGGTCCTGAGGATCTTCTGTATCTTTTCTACGATGATCCCGATTTGATCCATGATTGTATGAAAACCTGGTTTGAGCTGGCAGACGCCGTGATTGCCCGCCATCAGGAACAGCTGGTTTTTGACGAGCTTTTCCTTGGCGAGGATATCTGCTACAACCACGGCGCCCTGATCTCTCCGGATATGATGAGGGAATTTCTCCTTCCCTACTATCATCAGCTTTACACCAATATGAAAAAGCGGAACCTGGATCCCAATCGAACCATCCATTTTCAGATTGATACCGATGGATACTGCGGCGATGTGATCGAGATCTACAAGGAAATCGGCTGCGACTATATGAGCCCCTTTGAAGTGGCCTCCAACTGCGACGTGGTCAAGCTCGGGCAGAAATATCCCGATCTCCGCATGTCCGGAGGTATTGACAAACGAATCATCGCCAAAGGCGGCGACGACATCAAACGCCATCTGGATTACATCATGCCTGCCATGAGAAAACGAGGCGGCTATATTCCCACCTGCGATCATGGAGTCCCCGAAGAGGTTTCTTTTGAAAACTATATGTTATACCGGAAATTAATGAATGAATACTGCCAGTGACGGCATGGAAAAGAGGATTCCATCGCAATTTCATGGAATCCTCTTTAATATTTTCAAAATCTTTTTTTCATTTGACCTGGAAAAATCGCTTAGTTGATAGGAACGAACCCTTGTTTTGACAATGATAGGAATTAAAAAACCATTATTTACAAGCTTCACACATCTATTAATAACCGTCTTGTTTGTTACACCAATCATCTTACTTACTTCAATCGGTGTAAACTCGTATAATCGTTTTTTTAGCAGGAATACTAAAAATTCTTTTTCTTTTATGTTCAAATAAGACAGACTTCCTTCTAATTCATCTTTCTCTGATACTTTTAATAACTCATAGACTTTTTGAGAATACAATCCCATCATTTACAAAAAATAATTGATCCA
>DVFT01000051.1 GCA_018713105.1 Candidatus Limivivens merdigallinarum
TTCCATGCAGCCGGACGGAAGATCTTCTCGGTCGGTACGTTGTGCATTGCGATGGGGATACGCAGCATAGATGCGAAGGTGATCAGATCTGCGCCAATGTGTCCATAGGAGATTGCACCGTGGTTAGCACCCCAGTTGTTCATTACATCGTATGCAGACTTGAACGGGCCTTCTTTCCCGTCGCATCTCGGAGCGAACCAAGTACACGGCCAGGTGTAGTCGGTACGTTTCCACAGAGTATCGGATACATCTTCCGGAAGCGCTACTGTCCAGCCTTCTGCGATCTGAAGCATCGGTCCAAGGCCTTTGACAAGGTTCAGACGGATCATGGTAGCCGGCATCTGAGCTCTTGTCTCGAAACGGCTGGAGTATCCGCCGCCGCGGAAGTAACCGAGGTCTGCCATGTTCCAGGTGGTTGCATCCATGATAGCCTTCTGGTCTTCCTCCGTCACATTCCACCACTCTTTCATCACACCGTTGCCGTTCTCGTCCTTTGCAGCGCCGCTTGCATCCAGACAGCATGCTCCGGAGTTGATCAGGTGGATGATACCGCCGTTCTCTTTTGCAACGCCTTCCATATCATATCCGGTCACTCTCTTAACAGCTTCCGGACTCCAGTATGTACGAACATCTGCGAACATCTGTGCGCGGTTGGTCAGTAGTTTCATAAACAGCATTCCAAGACCGTTGAGAACGTCGTTTTCGGTAGCCAGGATGTACGGCTCACGTGCTCCGTTCCAGTCGAAGGTCGTGTTAAGCATAGCCTCTGCAAAGTCGCCGTTGGGATAGAAGTCTGTCCACTGTCTCTGTCCCTGGAAACCTGCCGCGATTGCGTTGTGGCCGATGGCTTCCTCTGACAGATGCTCTGGGAAGTTCTTGTTTCCGTTCATCAGGTCTTTGATGATAACAGCCATCTTTACAACGAACTCGAACTGTCTTTCTTTCTCTTCCTGAGATTTCTGCAGTTCAACCGGGTTCTTGTCAAATCCGATGTGGCATTTTTCTTTTGCCCATGCCAGAGCTTTCTCATATTCAGCCTTGTCATAGATTTCCTCTGTCATACGACGGATGATTTCCACCTCGTCCACAGATTCCACACGCATGCCAAGATAAGACTCAATGAAGTCCTGATCAATGATGGAACCGCCGATACCCATGGTAACGGAACCGATCTGCAGCCAGGATTTTCCTCTCATGGTTGCAGCTGCTACTGCAGCACGTCCGAATCTCAGTAATTTTTCTTTTACATCTTCCGGGATAGTCATATCGTCCGCATCCTGAACGTCATGTCCGTAGATACCGAATGCAGGAAGTCCCTTCTGTGCATGGGTAGCAAGAACAGATGCCAGATAGACTGCGCCCGGTCTTTCCGTAGCGTTCAGTCCCCATACCGCCTTGATCGTCTGGGGATCCATATCCATGGTCTCAGAACCATAGCACCAGCACGGAGTAACGGTCAGGGTGATGTCAACGCCTTCTTTTCTGAATTTCTCAGCGCAGGCAGCGCTCTCGCCAACACGTCCGATCGTAGAATCAGCAATGACAACCTTCACCGGCTCGCCATTGGAATATTTCAGATTCTCCTCAAAGAGTTTTGCGGCGTTCTTCGCCATATTCATGGTCTGCTCTTCCAGGGAACCTCTTACATCCAATGCACCTTTACGTCCATCAATGGTAGGTCTGATACCGATTACCGGATAGCCGCCAATTAATCTGCTTTCTGCCATTTTGCATTACCTCCATATTTTATAAATTTTTTACAATGGTTCACATTGGAACCTCACGATTGTGTACTAATTATACAACATTTTCTTCTTCTTTGCACGCAAAATTATGCTTATATATGGACAAATTTTGTCATTTTTGATATGATGTCAATAACCTATGAAGCAGACAGAAAGGAAGGGTTCCATGAAGGCATTTCACGAGGTGAGGACTTACCATTCCGATTTCATGGTATGGCAGTCCGCTTACCGGGACATCAGCTTTGTGGCGCACTGGCATCAGGAAATTGAACTGATGTACGTCCGTTCCGGAACCGCCCATATGAGCATCAACGAGCATACCTTCACCGCCCGAAAAGGCGACCTGGTCATTGTGGATACGGGGGATTTCCACTACTGTGATTCCCGCAATGCCAGAAACGAGCTGGATTTTCTGATCTTCGATCCCAGTGTGGTGAGTTCTTTTTACCATCATTCCAATTTTGCGCATCCCCTGATCTCAAGCAAATCACTAAAAGAATGGGATCTGGCAGGCGATGTGGAAACTCTTTACGCCTCCATCCACCGGGAACTTGAGAATCAGGACAAATATTACAAAGAGATCGTCACCGCCACTCTTCGTTCCTTTTGGTACCGGATCCGCCGCCGTATTCCCAGAGATCTAAAGGACCAGGAAGAGAGCGGTCATTCAAGGATGCTCTTCGATATGCAGAAACTCCTCTCCTATATGGACATCCATTATGCAGACAATATCACCCTTTCCTTTGCTGCCGAGAAAATGAATTTCAGCGAAAGCTATTTTTCCAGAGTGTTCAAGCGCATCATCGGGATCAATTTCATCAGCTACCTGAATCTGGTCCGCATCGAGCATGCAGCACAGGCTCTCAAAAATACCAGCCAAAAGGTCACGGAAATCGCTCTGAACTGCGGCTTCAACAATATCCGCACCTTTAACCGGGTATTCAAGGACATCACCGGATACACCCCCAGCCAGTTCGTGACTTTGACCGATCCGGATTCCATCAACCTGTCCTACTACAAGCGGAAATCACCGGAACGGGAGTTCGTGGAAAATGATTCCCTCACTCTGGTGAGGAACAAATCCTAAGGAGGAGCCTATGAAAACACCGATTTTGTATCGAAAACGCCTGATCCCGGAGGAGTGTATTTTGTTGAAAGACGACGTGCTCCTGTACCGGGACGACCGCATCATCGTCACCAAGTGGGACACCCTGAAGCCGAAGAAGAATCTGGCGCATGGGTATTCCTGCTATTTCCTGGATCACGGAGTGAAGGTCAGCAAATTCTATGACCATGAGGATCACCTGATCTGCTGGTACTGTGACATTGTCTCCTACACCTACGCCCCGGATACGGATACCTACATTTTTACGGATCTCTTAGCTGATGTGCTGGTATACCCGGACGGATTCGTGAAGGTGGTGGATCTGGATGAGCTTGCCATCGCCAATGAGACGCATATCATCTCGCCGGTGCAGCTGAACCAGGCTCTGCGCATCGTGGACTGGCTGCTGAACCGGATCTACCGGGGGGAATTCGGGGAACTCACCCGCAGGATCGAGGAGCGGGAAGCATAAAACTTGCTGATCGTATAGGTAAAGCGGAGAAACCGTTTTAGGCGGCTCTCCGCTTTTCTATATTTATCATATCCACGCATCCACAAAATAGAAGGTAAACCGGCTGATGCCGCCAAGCCCTTCCCCGATATGCTGGCAGAATGCCTTGTAGAAATTCCGCACCCGCGTGGTATCTTCCTTCGTCTCCTCCTTAGGACCATAGCTTAAGTCCAGCACCAGGCGCATGACTTGCGTCATCTCTTCCCGGTTCAGCCACGGGAACGCCTTCATGACCGCTTCCACAAAACTCATATCGGAGGTATCTGCCTCCCGGTCCAGCCCCTGGACCGTCATGACCTCGTACAGATCCTGGAACAGCTCTTTGCTGTTCTTTTTCTTGCGCTTTTCCCTTAAATATTCCCGTCTCAGCACCAGCCCCACAGCCATTCCCACAATGCAGAGGAGCAGAATGGGAAAGATCCAGAGAAGCGACGGCGCCGCAATGGACGGTTCTCCTGAAAACTCACTCTGCTGCTCCGTCTCCGTCTCAGCTGTAGCTACGGCTGTCTGGGGATCGGAGGGCTGCACCTCCGAAGACTGCCCTTCCGCGCTCACTGCACTTCCGCCTCCGTTTTCTCCCAGTGCGCTCAGATCCTGGGAGCTGGAGCCGCCGTTGTCCTCGATGACCCTTGGAGGGGTGGTCTCGATGGTCACCCAGCCTACCCCGTCCTGGTAAATTTCGATCCATGCATGCGCCTGGCTGTCCGGCACGTCTGCCGCGTAGGTACCCTCCTCCGTGAGATAGAACATATCTGCCGGGATCAGGTAGCCGGTGACATAATGAGCCGGAATCCCATAGATGCGGAACATCAGCGCCGCTGTGGTGGCATAGTGAATGCAGTAGCCTTCCTTCCTGTCGAAGAAGAAATACTCCGCACAGTCCACATCCGAAGGAAATTCCCCGACCTTCAGATTATAGGTCGTTTGGCTTGCCAGGGTCTCCAGGATAAACTGGTTGGCCGATTCGATGTTGTCCTGAGGGTGCTCCTGACAAAATGCCACAAGACGGGACAGGCTGTCTGAAGGATAATCCAGACAGTTCTCCGGAAGGTAAGGATCTCCCGATTCTTCCCAATAGCTTCCCCTGTATGTATTGCCGATAAAACGCCCCCAATAGACATAGTCCGTGGGCTGCTCCTCCAGTTCCACATGGATCGCCACATCGCCGGTAAACTGAGGACCGTCTGGCATGGATTCCAGGCTTCCTCCGGAATATACCCCGTCCATATCGGGGGACTGCAGTTCTTCCGGCACGACCTCTTCCATCACGTCCAAAAGCGATGTATCCTGGATCCTTGCCCGCAGTTCCTTCACGTCACCGAAGGCTGCCTCAAGGGTGGGGATCCCCACGTAATAGCTGACTGCCAGGAAAATACTGCCTACCAGAACCAGGATTGCCCCACATTGGAGTGCTACCTTGTAATGGTGGCGGCTGTGTCCCACCGTCTTGGTCGCCAGAATATAGAGCACCATGACGCTGATCGTCGCCAAGGAGGGCGTCTGCCTGCCCAAAAGCACCAGAACCAAAAAGCCTGCCATCATACAATAGGCGAGCACCCGAAAGACCCCCAGGAAAAAACCGCCGATCAGGATAGCCGCAAGGACAATGACGATCCCGATTGTGAGAAAGCCTGCAAGCCCTCTCTCCTCCATTCCCTGCCACCAGTAATTCAGGTCAACACTGAAGACCCATCGGAATCCCTCGTTCAAAATTGTAAGAAACGTAAAAAAATCCTGCCTCATAGTATCACCTGTTCTTCCTTACCGCCGAAATCCGCGAAGCTCTCGCCGTTCACAATCAGCTCATGGCTGGTCTTGAGCAGCACGGTGGCTGCTGGTTTCTCTCCCGGATATTCCTTGTCATAACCTTCCAAGATATCGTATTCCCGGATATAGGGCACCGCCGCCAGCAGAAGGTCTACCATCTCGTAGGCATCCTCCTCGTTCTCCACCAGGCATTTCATCAGCTGTCCCGTCGTATCGTCAAACCATGCGGCGGTATGGCGCACTCCCTGCTCCATCATGGAAAAGGACAGGGAGGCAAAAGTCTCCAGAAGCTTGTCCATCCGCCTTGCCCCATAGGTTTCAGCGCGGTCATGGTACAGATCCAGTAGGAGCAGAACCTGCACGCCCTCCGGTTTGCTGAATTCCTTGACCATCCATTGTTCCAGACGGGCGCTCAGCTTCCAGTGGATCGATTTCATGGAATCCCCCGGACGATATTCCCGGAGTGCAAAGATCTCCGTGACATCGTCCCCCTTTTGATGGGGATCGTACTCGTCGCTGTCCGCCATATAAAGCCTGGTTTCCGGGCTGATGAACATAGGAATTTCCTGGATATTCGGCAAAATATTGACAAAGATGCTGTCCGAAAATTTCAATTTTTTGGAAAAGATCTTCAGATAGTCATAGACTCGGAAGGTGTCAATAAAGAAATAGATTCTTCCGCAGTAGGACATGGTAAACAGTTCCTTATGGCGGACGCTCCCCTTTGGCCCAAGCCCCAAAGTAATTTCGTGTTTCCCTACATCCTTGGAATAATCGCTCTCATAATACATCCGGGCTTTGAGCATAGGGATAGGCAGAATCCCTGTGTTAGTAATCCGAAGTTCCACCGGAAACTCCTTTCCCTTCTCTACAACGGGGATCTGCACATAAAGCTCTGCCTTCACATGGAATTTGAAATACCAGGACACCATATAGAGGAACACTGCCAGCATCAGCTCAAATGCCAGCAGGAACATTCCGGCATCCCCGTCATACATGATGGAAACGTACAGGGTCAGAAGCACCAGAATGAGATATCCGATCTTTCTCATATCATCCCTGCCTTTTCCCAGGTACCGGTTTGGGTACGCTTTCCAAGATATTTTCAATGATTCCGTCCGCAGTCACATGGTTGACCCTTGCCTTGGCGTTCATCATGATCCTATGGATTACCACATCTTTAAATACGTCCGATACATCGGAGGGCACCACATAATTTCTCCCATTCAGATAGGCAGAAGCCTTCGCCATGCGGGTCAGGGCAATGGTTCCTCTGGGGCTGACTCCCAGCTGCAGCATCGGATGCTCTCTGGTCGCCGCCACCAGGTGGGCGATGTACTGGTAGAGCACATCATGAATGAAAACCTGCTCCACCTCTGCCTGCATCTCTAAGATCTCCTCGCCGTTTACCACGGGTACGATATTTTCCAGAGGATTCTGCCCATTGTGGTTCTTGATGATCTCGATCTCATGCTCCACATCGGGATATCCCATGGAGGTACAGATCATAAAACGATCCAGCTGGGAATCCGGAAGCATCTGGGTTCCCGAAGAACCCGCCGGGTTCTGGGTAGCGATCACGATAAAGGGCTTGGGCACCTCCCTGGTCACACCGTCCACCGTCACGTTCCCTTCCTCCATAACCTCCAGGAGAGCGGACTGTGTCTTCGGTGAGGTCCGGTTGATCTCATCTGCCAGAAACAGATTGCACATGATAGGTCCCGGCTGGTAGACAAACTCTGAGGTATCCTTCCGGTAAATGGAGAATCCTGTGATGTCAGAAGGCATGACATCCGGCGTAAACTGCATACGGTTCTCCTCCAGGGAGCAGCTTCTGGAAAAAGCCAGTGCCATGGTTGTCTTTCCTACCCCTGGGATATCGTCCATCAGTACATGCCCGCCTCCCAGGATTGCCATCAGAATCTTTTCCACACAGTCATCTTTTCCGATGACTGCTTTCTTCACCTCTGCCATGATGGCAGCCGCTTTGTTTCCATTCATATGATTTACTCCTTCTCATCTCCGCTTTGTATCTTCATACCTCTATCTGAAGCTTCCGTCCTGTCCGCTTGTAGCGGCAGAACTCCACGCCAGCCGCTGCCATCATCCGTTTGGACGCGATGACGGATGCCGTGTCTGCGTATTTGTCACAGTCATAGACCACCTTCTTGATCCCTGCCTGGATGATCGCCTTGGCACACTCGTTGCAAGGAAAAAGCGTCACATAGAGCTTTGCCCCCTCAAGGCTTCCGCCGCGGTAATTCAGAATCGCGTTCAGCTCACTGTGCGTGCTGTAAAAATACTTGTTTTCCAGAGGTTCCCCTTCCCTCTCCCAAGGAAACTCATCGTCGGAACATCCGATGGGAAAGCCGTTGTATCCCATAGACAGAATCTTGTTGTCGGGGCTTACGATACAGGCTCCCACCTGTGTATTGGGGTCTTTGGAGCGCATACCGGAAAGATATGCCACCCCCATGAAATATTCATCCCAACTGATATAGTCTTTGCGTTTTCCTCCCATATCACCTTACTCCTTTTATTCCTCCTCAATCATGGAAATCCTTCTCTGATGGCGTTCTTCCCCCGAAAACGGCGTATTCAAAAAGGTGTCTACGATCTTGACTGCCAGTCCGGGTCCCACTACCCTTCCGCCCAATGCCAAGATATTGGCATCGTTGTGCAGCCTGGTCGCCTCCGCCATAAAGCAGTCTGTGCAGAGCGCCGCCCGGATTCCTTTCACCTTGTTGGCTGTGATGGAGATTCCGATCCCTGTCCCGCAGATCAGGATTCCTTTCTCACATTCACCGGACGCCACGCTTTTGGCGACCGCTTTGCCGTAGATTGGATAATCCACGGACTCCTCGTTGTAGGAACCAAAATCCTTATAGGGGACCTCCCTCTCCTCCAGATATTTGATAATTTCCTGTTTTAATGCATATCCTCCCTGGTCACTGCCCAGTGCTAACATAACAGCTCCTCCTCATTTAATTTAATCACCAGCTTCGCAATCAGGCTCTCTATCAGCTCATAGCAGGCTCCGTAGTCCTGGAGGGTGCCGCCCAGCGGATTCTGGATCTCCTCGGTACTGCCCACAAAGGCAGAGAGCAGATAGACGTTGACTGCGTTCTCATAATTTTCAAAAATTTTCAGCTTATCCGTCTCATCCAGAGCCAAGATCAGGTTTCTCTCGTCGAAATCCTCCTCCTTCAGCACTTCTGCCCTATGATTCTTCATCGAAATTCCATGGCTTTTCAAAACGGCTTCCGCTTTCTGATTGATCGGCTCGGGAAATAGTACCACCAAGCCTCTCGATTCAATTTCCAAATCCCCCAACAGATATTTGCTCTTCATGATTCCCTCAGCCATGGGACCTCGCAGAGTATTACTGTTGCTCACAAATATCAGTTTATCATATCGTTTCATATCATCACCCTATGCTTTAATCACCTGATGTCCGGCCGCCTTCATGAGGCGGTTCATGATCGCCTGTCCCATCCTTGGCGTATCAAAGGCTTCGGAGTAGATTTCCGAAACTCCTAGCGTGTCAAATTCCCTTAGGATTCCGAAAAGATGCTGCGCGATGGAGAGATCCTCCTCCCTGCTCCCGACGGTCTTTACGATACCGCCCTGATAGCGGTAAGCGCTCTCCTTCGCCGCGATCACACCGATGCGTTTCCCTTTCTCCCTTCCCTGCCGGATCAGCTCATTGATCCTGGCTGCCACAGCTTCCTCACTGCCTTCCACGATCTTGAGATCCGCCTTGGGAGCATAATGCTTATATTTCATTCCCGGTGCCTTCGGCCGGATGCCGGCATCGTCACGCAAAAGCGCCTGATCTACGGAAACCTTTCCCACGACACCCTGAAGCATCTCAAGGCTGATATATCCGGGACGCAGGATCACCGGCTCCGCCACGCTCACATCCACAATGGTGGACTCCAGACCGATCTCCACCTCGCCTCCGTCCAGGATCATGTCCACCTTTCCCATAAGGTCTTCTGCCACATGAGATGCCTTCGTGGGACTTGGGCGTCCCGACGTATTGGCGCTTGGCGCGGCGATATAGCCGCCCCCTGCCTCGATCACGGCACGCGCTACCGGATGGGAGGGCATCCTCACAGCTACGGTGTCCAACCCGCCGGTGGTCCCATAGGGAACCTCAGGGCTTTTCTGAAAGATCAAGGTCATAGGACCCGGCCAGAACGCATCCATCAGCCTTTCTGCAGCCTCCGGCACTTCCGTTACGATCCGCCCAAGCGCTTCTCTCCTGGTAATATGTACAATCAGCGGATTATCCGAGGGACGTCCCTTTGCCGCATAGATCCTGGCGGCTGCCTTCTCATCCAAGGCATTCGCCCCAAGACCATAGACCGTCTCCGTGGGAAAGGCAACCAGCCCGCCGTTCCTTAGGATCTCCCCGGCTTTCCTGACTGCCTCTTCATCCGCTTTGCAGAAAATCGTTTCTCTGTCCATGCTCTTTGTCTTCTGTCCTTTCAGTAACGTTCGCCTTTAGTATAACAAAAAAAGCGTTGCTGTACAACGCTTTTCTTGAAACCTCTAATAAAACTGATGTGCTCCAATCTGGATTCCCTGTCCGGATCCCGTATTAAAGTACAGTGCGTCCCCTACCGGGTTCTCCCCGTTCAAAGCCGCCTGCGCTGCTTCGTAGCAGTCGCTGGGAATGGAGCCGCTGGCGATCACGCTGTCCAGCCATCCGGAGCCTGCCGGTGTGAACTGACCGCTCTGGTAAATGACCCCGCTGATGCTATCCGCAAAGGAGCCGCTCGCCACACGGTTCATCACCACCGCGCCGACTGCCACTTTGCCCTCACGGCTCTGGTTGCCTGCCTCGCAGTAGATCAGACCCGCGAGAAGATCCAGGTCGCTGCTGCTGGTGCCTGCAGAAGAGCTTGAGGAAGTGTCCTCGTAGGAGGTATCGGTGCTTCCGTCGCTGTAGCTGGTGTCTGTACTGCTGTCTGTATAGTCCTCACTGTAGCTGGTATCGTAGCTTCCGTCCGTAGAGCCGTCGCTGTAACTGGTGTCGTAGCTTCCGTCAGAACTGCTGTCTGTATAATCTTCGCTGTAGCCTGTATCGGAACTGCCGTCTGTGTAGCCGTCACTATAGCTCGTGTCATAACTGCCATCCGTATAGCTGTCACTGTAGCTGGTATCATAGCTGCCATCCGTGTAGCCGTCACTGTAGCTCGTATCGGAACTGCTGTCTGTATAGCTGTCACTGTAGCTAGTATCATAGCCGCCATCCGTATAGCCGTCACTGTAGCTCGTATCGGAACTTCCATCTGTATAGCCGTCACTATACGTTGTGTCATAACTGCCGTCTGTGTAACTATCGCTGTAGCTCGTGTCTGTATCACTCTCGCTGGAACTGCTGCCGTAAGTACTTCCGTTGCTGTCCATGGGCACTGCCTTTTCCAGGATCGTCGTGTTCTCCACGTCTTCTGCCGGAACATATGCAACCGTAGCGTCGTCCATCTGAACACAGATCCAGGAACCGTCATTGCTGAGAACTTCATATTCCGCGCCTGCGTCCACCGTCGTCAAAATCGCTGAAGAGCCGCTGGGTTCAGCGAACAGATTGACTCCGTCCCAATAGGTCTTCACGCCTGCAGTCCCGTATACGCTGGCAAGGTAAGCCGCATCACTCTCGAAAGCCAGGTATTCGCTCTTCACATAGCCTTCCACTCCTCCGGAGATGATATGGGACCATTCCTCTCCTCTTTCGATGATATCTGCTGAAGCTGCCGTAGACAGGGTGCCTACCACCTGGCTGTCTTCGGAAGCAGCCGCCCGGATATTCACCGCCGAGGTCACATCCGCTACTGCCCGATATGTCCATACCTCATCTGTCGTACTGTTTCCGGTGGCGTCGTCTGCGAACGCTGTAACGGATGACATCGCCATCATTGCCGCTGCAAACGCAACCGCCATCTTCATCTTGCCTTTCATGATAACCTCCTGTATCTTGCTCATAACCGAATCCCTGTTTTACGGTTCCGGCTAAATTATTACAAAATTGTTAATCAATGTTACAGGAGTATTTTATACTAATGAAGATTGTTTGTCAAGTTATTTCTGTTTTTGTTAACAACCTTTGCTGCCAAGCCGTCCTGGCGCCTGTCTCCGCTGCCTGGAAGCCTCGTACATCAAGATGGAAGACGCCACCGCCGCATTCAGGGATTCCACTTCTCCTGCCATGGGGATCCGGATATAGGCTCCTGCTGCTTTCGCCAGCTGATCACTGAGCCCATTCGCCTCATTCCCGATCAGAAACGCCGTTCCCTTCCGATAGTCCATCTCGTCGTAACAGAATGTTCCATTCAAATGCGCCGCATAGGACGTGATGCCGCTGTCGGCAAGCCGTTCCACCAGCCCGGTAAGATCCTCCTCATATCGGAAAGGCACCCGGTAGATACTTCCCATGGTGCTCCGGATCGTCTTGGGGTTGAAAAGATCGACGGTCCCGCCGCCCATCACCACTCCGGTCACCCCCGCTCCCTCTGCCGTCCGGATAATCGTTCCCAGATTTCCCGGATCCTGGATGTTTTCCAGGATCATCAGCAGCGGTGTCTCCCGGTTCAGCAGATCCTCCAGCCGGTAGGAGGGCATCTTCACGATGCACAGGATCCCCTGGGGTGTCTGCGTATCCGACATGGCGCGGAATACGTGGTTTTCCACCACCTCGTACTCACGCCCCCGAAGGCACCTTGCCTCCGGCTTTTCCAGAAACTCTCTGGAGACATAGGTTTTCTCAATCCATCCTTGGGGCGCCTCCCCGTACATCTTGGTTCCTTCCACCAGGAAGCGCCCTTCTTCCTTCCGGTCACGGCTCTTGCCCTTAAGCTTCATCACATGCTTGACCTGACTGTTGGACGTACTGGTAATCATATCTTGTCCTCTCCTTTCCCTGACACGTCTGGGCATCCGCTTCTTTGTCTGCGGAAAAAAAGGAGCTGAATCAAACAGCTCCTTTTTATCTATCAGCCAATCCGTTTTAAATTGTTGTTGTTTCCTACGGTCAATAGAATCTGTCCCGCTCTCATAGGTTCGTTGGGATTGGGGTTCACATCGATGTTGTCCCCATCCTTCACAGCAACCACGTTGACTCCCCAATTCTTGCGGACATCCAATTCCTGAAGGGTTTTGTTGTACCAGCTGGGCGGAACCTTCATCTCCACCATACTGTAGGTCTCTGACAGTTCAAAGGTGTCCACAAACTTTCCGAATACCATATTCTTTGCAACACGGGCACCCATTGCCTTCTCTGGAAAAATGATTTGATCTGCCCCCACCTTGCGGAGTACCGTCGCGTGGGATTCCGTCGCAGCCTTGGCGAGCACATAGGGAATTCCCGCTTCCTTGGCGTGGATCGCCGCCATGATGCTTGCTTCAATGTTATCCGAGATCGCGATTACCGCGCCGTCCATATTTCCGATCCCAAGGCTTTCATAAATGTCCGGATCGATGACATTCGCTTTCACCGCGTAAGTGACATCCCTTGCGATATCCTCTACTTTCTCTTCGTCACAATCCACTGCCAGAACATCGCAGCCATTCTTGTACAAAGAAACAGCTACGCTGTAACCAAATTTTCCAAGACCGAATACTACAAATGATTTTGCCGACATAGCTTTCTCCTCAATCTCCTATCCTTTGCATATTAGGACTTTTCTCCATATTAGACGCTCAGCGCTTTGCTTACCTGAATCCAGTATTCCGGAATCTCCTTCTGCATTGCCAGAGCCTCATCGATATCAAAATCGGTAAACTCACCCTCCCGGTAGCCTACGACTCTCTTGCTCTTGCCTTCTGCCAGAAGGTCTACCGCATAGGCACCCATCATGGAAGCATATACCCTGTCCTTACATGTGGGGCTTCCTCCGCGCTGCATGTGACCCAGGATCGTTGCCCTGGTTTCCACGCCGGTGGCTGCCTCGATACGCCTTGCCATGCTGGTGGAATGTCCGATGCCTTCTGCATTGATGATGATGTGATGCTTCTTGCCGCGTTTCCGGTTGCGGATGATGTTGTTGATCAGCTGCTGCTCATCGTAATCATATTTCTCAGGAAGGAGGATATCCTCAGCTCCGTTGGCGATACCGCACCAAAGCGCGATATAACCTGCGTTTCTTCCCATTACTTCGATGATGCTGCACCGTTCATGAGAGGTGGAGGTATCCCTTACCTTATCGATGGCCTCCATCGCTGTGTTGACGGCCGTATCAAAACCGATGGTATACTCCGTACAGGCAATGTCAAGATCAATGGTTCCCGGAACACCGATGGTATTGATTCCCAGAGCCGCCAGCTTCTGAGCTCCGGCAAAAGAACCATCTCCGCCGATCACTACTAATCCTTCGATCCCATTTTCCCGGCATATCTTAGCTGCCTGCTCCTGCCCTTCCTTGGTGCGCATCTCTGCACAGCGCGCGGTGTAGAGCATGGTACCGCCTCTTGAAATGGTATCGGATACGTCTCTCGCAGTCAGCTCTTTGATCTCACCATTAATCAGACCATTGTAGCCTTTCAGTACACCCTTGACCGTCATTCCTTTGGAAATCGCGCTGCGGACTACGGCACGAATTGCCGCGTTCATTCCCGGTGCATCTCCTCCGCTGGTCAGTACGCCGATCGTCTTAATTCCTTTTGCCATGATTGAACCTCCATTTTAAGGTATATTTTGTCGTATATATATATTCTCATCTCGAAAACATTCTAATTCATTTTCCCCAGATTTTCAATACACTTTTCTACAACTTTTACGTTATCTTTTCCAAATTGCCCAGCAACTTCACGAAAAAGTTCCTCATCCACCTTCACGTCCCAACTGCCGTTCAGCCTTTTGACCGCTTTGGGTGAACGGATGTAGATCACCACATGGTCTTTGCCGTCGGAGCCCCGCAGGATGTCGTAAAGGCTTCTCTCCT
Organism: Candidatus Limivivens merdigallinarum; assembly: GCA_018713105.1. Lineage (GTDB taxonomy): Bacteria > Bacillota > Clostridia > Lachnospirales > Lachnospiraceae > Limivivens > Limivivens merdigallinarum. The sequence goes on from DVFT01000051.1 coordinate 14,074, forward strand.
TCTTGTCAAACTCCTCCTTGTTGGGGAACTGTACCCACAGTTCCTTGGGCACTTCCTCAAAGCCATAGGCACGTTCCAGGATCAGTTTTCCCGCCTTGTCTTCCTCGCAGGACACCCGCCCCTTGATAAAGACTTTACGTTCCTCCTCCATGAGAGACCGGTATTTTTCATAATCCTTTGGAAAAACAATAACCTCTACCGTTCCCAGCAAATCCTCCAGGGTCAGAAACGCCATGGGCTGACCTGTCCTGGTATACTTGACGGTTTTCGCCGTGATCATACCGCCGATCACCGCCCTGCTGCCGTCTGCCACCCTGGTGTGTCCACTCTCTTCATCCAGGGCAAAATCGCTGGTCACCGCCGTGATATTCTTCTTCCACATGGCTTCATACTCCTCCAGGGGATGGCCGCTGACATAGATTCCTAAGACCTCTTTTTCAAATGCCAGCATCTCCTCTTTCCCGTACTCGCCCACATCCGGCAGGCGGATCTCGAATTCCTTCTTTTCCTCCTCGCCCATGAAGTCAAACAGGCTCATCTGACCTGTCAGTGAGGTTTTCCTCTCCTGATTCACCTGATCCAGAAGCTTCACATAGATCATCATGAACTGTTTTCTGGTGCCGCCCAAAGTATCCAGGGCGCCTGCCTTGATGAAGTTCTCAATGACCCTCTTGTTGATATCCCGCCTTGCCATCCGGTCGATGAAGTCCTTCAGGGACTGGAAGCGTCCCTTCTTCTCCCGTTCCTCCACCAAACCTTCAATCACCGGGCGTCCCACGCTTTTGATGGCAGACAGCCCGTAGCGGATCTTCCCCTCCTCCACGGAAAAGCCGATCTCACTGGAATTCACGTCCGGCGGCAGGATCACAATCCCCATCTGCCGGCAGGTATAGATATACTCCGCCACCTTGGATGCATTGTCAATCACAGAGGTCATCAGCGCCGCCATAAATTCTACTGGATAATAGTATTTCAGCCATGCCGTCTGGTAGGATACCACGGCATAAGCTGCCGCGTGGGACTTGTTAAACGCATATTTGGCAAAGTCGATCATATCATCAAAGATTTTATTTGCCACCTTTTCGCTGATCCCGGAGGCAATACAGCCAGGTACGCCCTCATCCTTATTCCCGTAGACAAAATTCTGCCGTTCACGCTGCATGACATCCGTCTTTTTCTTGGACATCGCCCTTCGCACCAAATCGCTCCGTCCCAAGGTATACCCGCCCAGGGTCCGCACAATCTGCATGACCTGCTCCTGGTAAACGATACAGCCGTAGGTGGGCTCCAGAATTGGCTTCAGCTCCGGACAGTCGTAGGTGATGGAATCTGGATGGTTCTTTCCCTGGATATATTGTGGAATGAAGTCCATAGGACCTGGACGGTACAGAGAGATACCGGCAATCATATCTTCTAAGCTCTCCGGTTTTAGTTCCTTCATGAAATTTTTCATGCCTGCGCTCTCAAGCTGGAACACGCCATCGGTCTTGCCTGTCCCAAGGCTTTGAAGCACCGCCTTGTCGTTGTAATCGATTTTCTCAATATCAATCCTATGTCCAGTGCTCTTCTCCGCCAATTTCACAGCATTTTGAATGACCGTCAAAGTCCGGAGCCCCAAAAAATCCATTTTCAAAAGCCCCAGCTCCTCCAAAGTCGTCATGGTGAACTGGGTAGTGATTGATCCGTCGCTTGCCCGGGAAAGAGGTACGTACTCATCCACTGGCTTCTGGCTGATCACCACGCCGGCGGCATGCATGGAGGTATGTCTGGGAAGGCCTTCCAGCCTCTTGGACATGTCGATTAGCTTTCGCACCTCTTCATCCTGTTCATAGAGGTCTTTCAGCTCCTTGTTTTCTTCCAGCGCCTTGTCGATGGTAATGTTCAGCTCTGTGGGAATCATCTTAGCAATGGCATCCACCCTCGCATAAGGCCAGTCCATCACCCTGCCCACATCCCGGATCACGCCGCGGGCTGCCAGCGTACCGAAGGTTACGATCTGAACCACCCTGTCTTTGCCGTACTTTCTCACCACATAGTCAATCACTTCCTGGCGCCGTTCGAAGCAGAAATCCACGTCAATATCCGGCATGGATACCCGCTCCGGATTCAGGAACCGCTCAAAGAGCAGATTGTAACGGATGGGATCCAGCCTTGTAATCCCCAGCGTATATGCCACCAGGCTTCCAGCGGCAGAACCCCTGCCCGGACCTACCATGATGTCATGATCCCTGGCATATTTGATGAAATCCCAGACGATCAGAAAATAATCCACATATCCCATGGTTTTGATGACGTTCAGCTCATAATCCAAACGCTCCTTCAGATCGTCCCCTGGATTTTCATAGCAGCGCAAAAGCCCTTCCCGGCAGAGCTTATTCAGATACTCCCAGGAGGTGTATCCTTCCGGAACGTCGTATTTCGGCAGCTTCGTCACGCCGAATTCGATCTCCACATGGCAGCGTTCTGCAATCCTGTGGGTATTCTCCAGCGCTTCCGGGGCATATGGAAACAGACGCGCCATTTCTTCGGGGGATTTCACATAATACTGCCCGCCCTCATAGCGCATCCGATCCTCATCCTGGAGTTTCTTTCCGGTCTGAATACAAAGCAGGATATCGTGGGCTTCGGCATCGGACTCATAGGTATAGTGGACGTCGTTGGTCGCCACCAAATCAATGGAAAGTTCCTGGCTCATACGTAAAAGCTGCTGATTGACCATTTTCTGCTCGGGAATCCCGTGATCCTGAAGCTCCAGGAAGAAATTGCCTTTTCCAAAAATCTCCTCATACCGTTTTGCTGCGCGGCACGCTTCCTCGTACATCCCGCGAACCAGGTATCTCTGCACCTCCCCCGCCAGGCAGGCGCTCAACGCGATGATCCCCTCGTGGTACTCCCGAAGTACTTCGATGTCTACCCTGGGCTTGTAGTAGAAGCCTTCCACAAAGCCTTTCGATACGATTTTCATCAGGTTGGCATATCCCTGATTGTTCTCTGCCAGGAGAACCAGATGATGATACCGGTCGTCTCCGCCAGAGGCTTCCTTGTCAAAGCGGGAGCCAGGTGCTACATAGACTTCGCAGCCCAGGATCGGATTGATGCCGGCTTTTTTCGCTTCTTTATAGAAGTCGATAACCCCGAACATCACCCCGTGGTCTGTGATGGCAGCGCTGTCCATTCCCAGCCCCTTGACTCTTGCCACATATTCTTTGATCTTATTGGAACCGTCCAGCAGGCTGTACTCTGTATGGACGTGCAAATGCGTAAAATTCACGTTTCCCCTCTTTTCTATAAAAAGTCGTTACTGACCGGGGGCGCGGATCACAAAAACTCCCGCAGCACCATGAAGGCAACTCCGATCACAACTGCCAGGATAAAGGGCAGCGTGATCCCTCCCTTCTCTCCCCGAAGGTTTCCTTTCATATCATTCAGCGTACCGTTATGATCCGCAATCCAGACGAGCACACAGACTGCCAAGGTTCCGGTCACTGCCCCAATTACCGCATAAACGCAAAAAGCATTGACCATATCTTCCCGGGTCAGTGCCGCGGCCGCCGTACCCAGCGCCTCTGCCCCACCGCCAAGGCTTGAAAGCACCGTACTCCAGCCATTGATAAAAAAATGCGCAATCATGCAGTAGATAATATTTCCGGTAGCTTCCATCAAAAAGCAAAACGCAATTCCGATAAAAAATGCATAAGCAAACTGATTAAAATTCATGTGGAGAACGCCAAATACAATTCCCACCAGGATCGCTCCTTTTACGATGCCAAGCTTCCGATAACAGCCAAAAAAGATTCCGCGATATACCAGCTCCTCCAGAAACGCAGGAACAAACGCCACTGCAAACAGAGCCTCCGCCATACTGACACTCTCTAGCCCTGTCTGCATCTCTACCACATAATTTTCCACAAAGATCATGGAAAATGCATTCAATGCCGAGATCACCGGAAGAAGCAGTACCGTAAACAGCAGTGTCATCAGAAGCGTCGAAATTCGAAATTTCCCCAAAGGAATCCCAAACTCCATATTCCGGTAATACAAGATCACAAACAAGAACGGCAGAAACGCATAGATCAGCTGGCTCGCCAAAAGACTTCCTCTAGCAGGAAGTTCAGAAAGGAACCTCCCTCCCAACAGGGACACCAAAATGATAAAGACAATCTGGAGAAGGAACAGCCTGTTGATTTTCCTAACCTGCCGGTTTTCAGTCGTCATCCTCTTCTCCGCCTTCCTTTCTTGCGAATACGTTAAGCCATCTCATACCGCTGTGATCTCCTCTGATGTCGCTGGTGGTAAACATGCCGAGCATCTCAAGAGCGGGATGTCTCCGAAGCAGCTCCGTCATGGTCTGTTCCGTATAGTCATGGAAGAAACGATGGTTCCGAATTCCTTCTGATTCTCCGTAGTAGAAGGACATATAAAGGATCCCGCCGGGTTTCAACGCATTGATGACTTTCTCCAGAATATCATCCATCTCATTGCCAGGTACATGCAGAAGGGAAGCGCACGCCCAGATCCCGTCAAAGACCTCATCGAACACCATCTCCGTAAACGTCATGCACAGAACTTCCTGATCGGTATAGATCTCCGCCAGCCTGCACATCTGCCTGGAGCCGTCCATCAGCGTCACGTAGCATCCTGACTCCTCCAGATATTTCCCGTCCCTGCCCGAGCCGCATCCAAGATCCAGTACCTCCGCATTCTCTGGAAGGTATAAAAGGAACTGCTTCAGCTGCTCCTCCATACTCAGGTTCACCGTATTCTCAAAATAAGCACTGCCATACCGCTCGTAATAATCTATTGAATCCAACTTTTCTTCTCCTTGTTTCTAGTGTAGCGACACGCCCTTCTTTCAGCTAGTGTTCGTGCCAATCACTCATCTGATTGAAAAAGCCGCCGCGAAAGTCTCTCTTTCGGGCAGCTTTGTGTTCGTTTAATAAGGCCGGACGGACTTTTACCGTCTATCCCTCTTCTAAACTTAATAATTCATCATGAACTGAATCAGTTTATCGATATCTTCTTTCTCATGGGCTACAATCTCCAGCTCCGGGATCTCGCCGTTTGAAAAAATATTTGCCATGGACACATACTGGCAGAGCTTGGATTTCAGGTTCAGCCTGTCACCCTCACCGGTTACCAGCTCGACACGTCCCTTGCAGCTGTCTACTACTTCAAAAAATTTGTTAATGTCAGTAATGTTCTGTACTTTCATTACAATGACTCCTTTCTATTTTCAGTTTTCTTGCTTCTCAAAGATCGCGAAGAGATTTTCCTCTCCTTTTCTAATATATACGAAACATAAGAAGAAATCAATTCTTTTTTACAATTTTATTCTCTTCGATCTGGATTTTCCCCTGTTTCAGGAGGCGTCCTACTGCTCTTTTGAACGCATTCTTGCTGAGACCACATTCCCTTACGATAAGCTCTGCCTCCGCTTTGTCAGTAAAGGGCAGCTCTCCGCCTCTCTGTTCCATCATGGACAACAAAAATGCCGCATCTTTCTCCATCTGTACCGGAATCCGTTCCCTGGTGCTCAAATCCAGCTTTCCGTCCTCCTTCACCCCGCTAACCCGGAGTTTCAGCACTTGCCCTACCGCAAGCGGCTCCCTGCTCTCCCTCCTGGGAATCAACCCGGAATAACAGTCGTCCACGGCAACAAAGGTCCCGAAATTGTCACTGATCTCGTAGATTCTCCCCTCTACGGTATTCCCTTTCTCATAGGGTGAATCCGTTCTCAAATAATGATACACCTTCATGGTAGCGCAAAGCCGCTGGCTTTTGTCCAGATATAAAGCTACCAGGCATTCGTCCCCCGGCTGTACCTTGGCCGTCTGTTCCCGGAAGGGAAGCATCAAATCCTTCGGAAGCCCCCAATCCAGGAAGGCGCCGATTTTTCCCGTGTCCACCACCTTTAAAACTGCCAGCTCTCCTAAATGCAGCTTGGGCTCCTCTCTCGTAGCAATCAAACGGTCACTGGAATCTTTATATAAGAAGACATCCATCTGGTCGTGAAGTTCTGTTCCCTCCGGCACCTCTTTTTTCGGAAGCAGAACCTTCTCTTCAGCTTTATCCCCCTCTGCCAGATACACTCCAAAATCCACTTTCTTTACCACTGACAATACCTGTCTCTTTCCAATTTCCAACATCCTTCTTTACTCCTTTTTTCTCGGCATTCTGTATGTTATGTCTGCCCTTATTTTTTCTCACTGATTTTCCATAAACAGCACCACCGCATACGGCTTCCCCTCCTGGTCAGCCAGGGTCACTGTAACGCCTTCCGCATCCTCCAGAACCATCGGAATCACCAGGTCATGAAGAAACGCTTCTTTTTTGTACTCCACCCGCACCTGACCAATCGAAAATCCTTCCGGCAGATATTTCAAAGCCATCTTAATATACTGGGCATTATTGACGTGATGGTTGGTATCCAGCTGATATTTCATAATCGGAAAGCTCTCCAGCGCCACAGCCCCCTCTTTTCTTGGAAGCTTTCTTGCCGCATATTCCATAGGAAGCTTTTCTTCTACTCCATATCTCTCACCGTGTTCTGCCGACACCTTTGTGGGCATCCCGCTCTCTGTATTCATGAAAACCCAGATGGAATTGGCATCTACCAAGCCCCGCCCCTGGTCATCCAAAAGCTGAAAATTCCGGTATCCATAAAAACCTTTAAATCCGTAAGCCCTCGTTTCAATCCGGATCTTTTCTCCCAAATGAGGCAGCCGATGAAGCACGATCTGCCAGGAAGAAAGAATCCAAGCCCTCTTCTCCTCTTCCAGCCTGTCAATCCCAAGCCCCACTGCCTCCGAATGAAAGATGCTGCAGTCCTGAAAATAATCCACCACAGCCCCCAGCGTCATCTGCTGGTTCTCGTCCACCTCACTGTAACGCACCCTGCTGTCAAACCCAAAAACCATCCTTCTATCCCCCCGTCCGTGTTCTTAGATATCGTCTCTCTAATCTGTGTGCATCGCTTCCTTTTGCCCCCAACCTCTCTGCAAAAGCGCTGCTATTGGTTCTTATTTGCGTAATGTTAAAAAAAGAGGATTGTCTTTCGACAATCCTCAACTGGGCTACAAGGATTCGAACCTTGAAATGACGGAGTCAGAGTCCGTTGCCTTACCATTTGGCGATAGCCCATCATGTTGTTTTCCGTCTCTCGTTCGTTGTTCCCTCACAACACTGAGAATTATATATCATGTCTTCGCATTCGTCAACCCCTTTTTTCAAATTTTTTCAAAAAATTGCTTCAAAAGATGGGGATTCGGAAAAACGGAGTTTACAGAATGGCAGTGCAATTTCCCTTTCCACCCCTGCTCCTGACGCTCCCGGCCGTTCAACCACGTACAACATTCCCTATAGCCAAATCCCCAAAACAATGCTAAAATTCTATTTATACCCTTAGCCATCATCCCCAGCTTTGTTAAGCTGTACAGCTCCAGGCTTGCTGGCTAACGTGGAAGAGCTGTACCCTATTTCTGCCGGCTCATTTTCCACGGAAATAACAAATCGTTTACTATCTAATATGAGGAGAGAGAGTTTCATGACACAATTTCTAGTAAAACATTTTGTCAAAGACTATCAGAACACCAAGGATTTGGCCGTCCGCACCTCCTACGGCAGCCTCGCCAGCATTGTAGGGATCGCCTGCAATCTGCTGCTATTCACTGTGAAATTTGTCGTTGGTCTAGTCCTTAACAGTGTTTCCGTTACCGCCGATGCTTTCAACAACTTCTCAGACGCCGGTTCCTCCATTATCGGACTTGTAGGTGTCCGCATGGCCGGCAAGCCTGCAGATAAGGATCATCCCTTTGGCCACGGACGGATTGAATATATTGCGGCATTGATCGTAGCCTTTTTGGTCATCGAGGTTGGATTTACCTTCCTGAAGGACTCTTTTTCAAAGATCTTTCACCCGGAAGAACTGGTCTTCAAACTCAGTGCCGTCCTAATCCTGGTGCTTTCAATCGCCGTGAAGCTCTGGCTTGGGCATTTTAACCGCACTCTGGGCAAACGGATTGATTCCAAGGTAATGCTTGCTACTGCAGCGGACGCTACCGGCGACGCCATCACAACAGGCGTGACCATCCTTTCCATCGTCATATTCTATTTCTTCCATATCAATGTGGACGGCTATGTGGGAATTCTGGTAGCTGCGATTGTCATGTGGGCAGGGATCGGCATTGCCCGGGATACGCTGGAGCCCCTGATCGGCGCTCCTGTAGATCCCGCTCTTGCCGGAGAAATCACCAGTCTGGTGGAGTCTTACGATGGAATCCTGGGTACTCACGACCTAATCGTCCACAATTATGGTCCTGGAAGGAGCATTGCCTCCATCCACGCCGAAGTTCCAAAAGATACGGATGTTGAAAAATCACACGAAACGATCGACCGGGCAGAACGGGAAGTCAGCAAGAAACTAGGTCTTCTGCTGGTCATCCATATGGATCCTGTCGATATCAACAACCCAAAGCTTGCCCATATCAAGGAAGAGCTGGAAGCTATCCTCCAAAAGACAGACCCAGCCCTCACCTATCATGACCTCCGTATGGTAGACGGGGAAAACCAGATCAACCTGATCTTCGACCTCGTTGTGCCGGCAGATTACCCGGAGGATCAGGCGCATCAGCTCACTGCTGCCATCATGGCGGAAATTTCTGCCTTGGATAAACGCTACCAATGTGTTATAACTATAGACAAAAGCTTCGTATCAAAAGAATGAGGTGAATCCAATGAGTACCATGAATCTGACCCTGCTCACAGATCTGTATGAGTTGACCATGATGCAGGGGTATTTCAAATCCCAAAACCGTGAGACCGTGATTTTTGACGCTTTTTACCGCAAGAATCCCTGCGGCGGCGGTTATGCCATTGCGGCAGGACTTCAGCAGGTCATTGACTACATCAAGAACCTGCGCTTCAGCGAGGAGGACATCGCCTATCTCCAAAGCCTTTCCATGTTTGACGACGATTTTCTGGAATATCTGCGGAGTTTCCGTTTTTCCGGCGATATCTATGCCATTCCGGAAGGAACGGTGATCTTCCCGAAGGAACCGCTGGTCAAGGTGATCGCGCCTATTATGGAAGCCCAATTAGTAGAAACTGCCATCCTGAACATCATTAACCATCAAAGTCTGATTGCGACCAAATCCGCCCGCGTGGTTTATGCCGCCAAAGGCGACGGCATTATGGAATTCGGTCTTCGGCGCGCCCAGGGGCCGGACGCTGGCGTATACGGCGCCAGAGCGGCTGTGATCGGCGGCTGTATCGGCACTTCTAATGTATTGGCAGGAAAACTTTTCGATATCCCGGTAAAAGGAACCCATGCCCACAGCTGGATCATGAGCTTCCCGGATGAATACACAGCGTTTAAGACGTACGCTTCTCTCTATCCGGATGCCTGCTGCCTTCTGGTAGACACCTATGACACTCTGAAATCGGGCGTTCCCAACGCAATCCGGGTCTTCAAGGAAATGCGTGACGCAGGAATTCCCTTAAAAAATTATGGAATCCGGCTGGACAGCGGGGATCTTGCCTACATGTCCAAGCGCGCCAGAAAGCTTCTGGACGCGGCAGGCTTCGAGGATGCCTACATCTCAGCCTCCAGCGATCTGGACGAATATCTGATCGACAGCCTGAAGGCACAGGGCGCCACCATCACCTCCTGGGGTGTCGGCACTAATTTGATCACTGCCAAGGATAACCCAGCCTTCGGCGGCGTGTACAAGCTGGCTGCTATTAAAGATGAGACTACGGGAGAATTTATCCCCAAGATCAAACTCTCTGAGAATACAGAAAAAATCACAAACCCCGGAGACAAGACTATCTACCGGATCTACGACCGCCAGACCGGAAAGATCCGCGCAGACCTGATCTGCCTGGTAGGGGAACAGTTCGACGAGAAAGAGGATATGATTATCTTCGATCCTCTGGAAACCTGGAAAAAGACAAAGATCCGCCGGAACACTTATCGCTTGAAAAACCTCATGGTTCCAGTTTTCAAAGACGGAGAATGCGTCTACCAATCTCCTTCCGTCATGGAAATCCGGAAATTCTGCCAGACAGAGCTGTCCACCCTTTGGGATGAGACCAAGCGTCTCATCAATCCCCACGAGGTGTATGTGGATCTCTCCGATAAGCTCTACCTGATGAAGAAAGATCTCCTGGAAAAAATGAGCATGGAAGCGCTGAAATAATTCTTCCCACCTGCGGCAAAAACCCGCATCCCAGATCCTGGTATCCTATCACCCATAGATCCGGCGATGCGGGTTTTCTCATGATTTATATGCCTGCTTAACTTCTCACTCAAGACCATTTTGTTCCAAAGTAATCCCGGTTCAAAATATTTCTGCTTCAGGGCTCCTTCTCCAGGAGATATTCCTTCAGAAATTCATAGATCTCCGTCTCGGTGGGCGGACAGCCTTTCAGGCTTTTCCGAAATCGTGCCGTGCAGCTTCCGATCCCAAGCCCTCCCGTCTTGCCGCGGTATCCCTGTCCGATATGGATCTTCTCTTTCAGCCGTTCCAAAAGCCCCTCCTGCCGAAGCCTGTCCAGCGCGGGGATCAGATAGCCATAGCAGGCGCTGCAGGATTCCACCTCTTCCACAACGTCCCGCACCTTCACCACCCGGTCTGCCTTCAAAAGTTCCTCCTCACGCTCCGTCCCGCCAATGGTACGGATCACTGCCCGATCAAGATTTGCTTCTCCTACGCCCAAGCTATGGGCGATACCGATATAGGGAACCTCCTCTGGCCGATAATGGAGAAGGCTGCAGACATAGGCATCCACCAAAACAGGATCCTTGGCTGCCATCATGCAGTTTCTCACCACTGGGTTTCCCCCATCCTCAAAATCCAGATCCCCGCAAATATGATCCACCACGATGAAATCCTGATGAAGCACTGCATTCAAATGGGCAATGGGTTTGTGAAGCCCCATAGTGTGAAAATGCCGTTTCTCCGAATTCGGTATGAGCCCTTTCATATTCTTCAGGGCACAGGTGACTTTTGTTTGGCAGTGCCCTTTCAGCACCGGAACATTGATCAGGAATTCCACGTCCAGAGCGCTTTTGCACACTTTCAGCTGCATTCCCTGACAGTCCGTGAGCACGGCGCTGTCTTTCTGGGTATCCACCAGGGGGACGCCGTATCTCTCTGATAGTTCCTGATATCCGCAGACTTCAAACGCTTCACTGGTTTGGTCGCCCACCCAAGAGCCTTCTAAAATACGAAGATCAAAGAATCCCTCTCCTTTCAGATACTCCACGATTCCTTCCACGATCTCTGGATGCGTAGTCGCGCCGTAGGAGGCTGCCGTGGGAGAGACCAGATTGGGTTTGATCCCAATTTTGGTATCTGACGAAGGAATCTCTCCTTTCAGATCCGCCTCCCTCAGAAGCTTTTTCGTCATCTCTTTATAATCCGTTCCGTAAATTTTCAAAATTTCCTGAGACTGCATCGTTCCCTCCTCCTTTTGCGGCATGATCCTATGTCAAACAGCAGGACACATACCCCCTCCGACTTTCAAGTCAACCCCCCGCAGCAAGCTACGGGGCATCAAACTTGCTGCGCAGCAGAGCTGCGGGGTCTTTGACCCTCGCGGCAGTCGCCAAATGGACATGCAAGCATGTCCGCTTGGCTCGTTGCTCGCGGGAATAAAAAATGGAGAGGATATATGTCTCCATACATCCCCTCCTCTTGTCTTTCGTATCGTCATCTTCGGTATGTTATGTATTTCATTCTTTTGTAATGCTCTCTTTTGTAATACTCTCTTTCGTAAAGTTCTCTTTTGTATGTACTAACTATAGCACAAAATCCCTTTTTTGAAAACCCTTTTTTCGATGATTTTCACATTTTTCCGAGGGCATCCGTCCAAAACGCTCTTGACCATACTGCGTTCTGAACACAGCACATCCAAAAGACATTTCAGCCGAAGTTCTCATCCAGATATTCGATCACAGCTTCCAGATCCTGAAGCTTCCCTTCCAGAAAGGGCTCCACATCGGGCAGGTCACGAAGCAAATCCGGAATCATGATCGGCAGCGCTCCGGCTGCCAGCGCCGAACAGAGACCGTTTCTGGAGTCCTCCAGAACGAGCGTTTCTCCGCCTTCCACGCCGAGGGCTGCCATTGCTTTTTCATAGATTTCGGGATCCGGCTTGGACTTTGTCACCTCGTCCCCGCTGATCACGGTCCGAAAACGGCTCCTGAGCCCCGTCTTTTCCAAGTTGCCAAAGGCATGACGGCTGCTGGATGAGGTCGCCACTGCGCAGAGGATTCCTTTCTGATCCAGATAGTCCAAGAGCTCATACAACCCCTTCTTGACCGGAATCCCCTCTGTTTCCAGAATTCTATGGCTGATGGCCCGGTAGATTTCCGTAAACTCCTCAAAGGGAAACTCCTGTCCATAGACGGAACGGAAATATTCTCTTCTGCGCTTCAGGTTCATGCCGAGGGTGTGGAAGATATGATCTCCCAGCCTTCCACATCCCATCCGCTCTCCTGCCTCATCCCAGGAACGTTTCACCACCCGCTCCGTATCGTACATCAGCCCATCCATGTCAAAGAGTACTGCTCCAAGCTTTCTCTTCTTCGGGCAAAACTCCACATATTCCTGATTATAATTTCCCCAGAGGGTACAGGGATATCTGGTGAAATAGAAGGTAGAAAACAAGGCTTCCTTATCATTTAGCTTTGCGCAGATTTCAAGAAGCTTTTCATCCAGCCGCAAAAACACCGGAGCATCCGGAATATCAATTTGATCCAGATATGCCGCCTCTTCCTCTGTAATCTCTGCTCTTACACGGCGCCTTTCCTCTTCCTGAAGGCTTCCGTAATAAAAATCCACAAAGGAATCCTCTTCCCCGTTTCTTTTCCACAAAATTCTCAAATATTCCACTGCCTTCTCTTGATTCAGCTTCCTAATCCGAAAGCGGCAGTCTGAAAAACCTTGCTGAATGTTTTCAAAATACAGCCCTCCGCGGGCAGTCAATTCCTCTACTCTGTAGGATCGGTTCCCCATAGCTCCTCCCGAAGTTCCTGAAGTCCTTGTTCATCTGCAATAAACTCCGCATACACCTTTCCTTGTTGTATGCTCCCCGGAACTGTGCAGAAATCTTCATCCGTACAATTGCGAAAGCTATTGAACAATGTCAGCAGCTCTTCATCCGTACAGTTTGTAACCATATAACGCTCGATCTCTTCCTTCATATCCAAAAGGCTCCCCAGATCTGCGGATACTGTCTCCACCAGTTTATCGCTGAACGCAGAGACATACTGTTTCTGTCTTTGAAGCCTTAGGTTGCTGGAGTTCAAATCCTCCGTGTTCCGCCAGCGTACATACTGGAGCGCCATATCCCCTTCCAGCACCACGGTATTTCCTTCCCAGAACTCTGGATTCAAAGCGGTCATATCCTCAAGAACCTCTACCTGTACACCACCCACCGCATCATTCAACTCTGGAATAGCTGCCATCTTCAATGCGGCATAATAGTCGATATCGATCCCACCAAACAGCTTTGAAACCGCCTTCACCGTATTCTCACAACTTTCTTCCTGACCATCACCATATGCATGGGACAGGGCAATCTGCAGACGGCTTGTCCTGAAATACTCGCCGGAGGCATCGTAAATATCCACATCTGCCATGGTATCCCTATTAATTCCCACAATCGTGGTCTTGCCCTTTTCTTCATTCATGACCACCAAAAACAGGGAATCCGCCATCCCACTTCCGGATTCTGTATCGGCGGATGCGTCGCTCCCCTTTTCCTGACGGTTGTTCTCGTTGTCTACACCGATAAACAAGGCTGTCGTAATTTTTTTATCTTCCGTAGTGACCTCGCCTGTCTTTCCGGCTGCCTGCGTACTTTCCGTATTTCCAAAATCACTGGCCGCCGCCGTTATTCCAGATCCCAAAAGCAGCATCAGCATTGAAAGTATCATCCACTTTCCGCACCACTTCTTCACGTAGCTACCTCCTGTTAAACTAATCATCCCGTCTGAAGCAGAAAAGACAGCCTGGCATTTACACCAGACTGCCCTTCCTCATTCATTCTCCTTTGTACAGCATGTCCACCTGGCTCATTGCGCACGGGAATCACTCTGTTTTTAAGCTTCCACAAGTACCATCAGAGGACCGGCTTTCTCCAGTGTTACCTCAATGGTATCATCTTCAACGGTCACCTTCTCGTCCTCAATCAGCGCCCATTCCTCAGTCTCCGTATCCTGCTGGATCAGCTTTACAGTATCATCCGCTTTGATTCCCGGGACATTAAGACTTAAATCCATCTCTTCAAACTCCAGATCTGTCTGGATGTCAACTGCCTGGAAAATGGTCATATCTTTCAGAGTCTCATCAACCTCTGCCAGATCGAAATTCTCCGGAACCTCATACTCCTCAATTTGGATACTGGAAGCATCAACCTCCACGCCATCAATCATCACCTTCTCAACGGTGGGCATTGCTGCCGGGCTCGGTGCAGCCATAGACACCAGACCAAACGCCAGTGCTAAAACTGCTGCCATCATCATGGAAACAACTTTTTTCATCTTATTCTACCTCCTGAATAAATATATTTACACTAATCTAGTATATCACCCTGTTTTGCGCTGTCAATCATTTTCCGCAGAAATTTGGTACCAGACTCCACCAAAATAGACGAACAGCCTTCCTCCGGCTTCCCACTCTCCTTTCGGTAGTGTCACGGCAAACATTCCGTTGGCTTCTTCACGGTTTCCAATGGTCTGTCCTTCTCCCATGTTCAAAGCTGCACGGTATATCCCCTTTCCAGATGCAGCCAGCATTCCTGCCATGTTATGCGGGTCAATGGTTTCTTCTCTCAGATTCGTCAATGACACTGGTACTTCAATCCTGACAGTTCCCTCTTCCCTCTCTGATACGGAAACTCCATCGACTGTGATCAATCCGAATCCTGGTCTCTGAACCGGACTTCCCTTTTCCAATCGTTTTCGATTCTTGGGATGTGTATCTCTGTCAAAATAAACCTCATAGCTGTCTCCTGCAAAGTTCACGATTCCCACATAATCACTGCTTTCTTCAGGTACCTCTGCCAAACAATGCAGCACCTTCTTTTCTCCCGGGTTCAAAACAGCACTCTCCAAAAAGCCGTCTGCATTCTCATTTTCCGCCAGCACCCCTGTTCCCGGATATTCATTCTGGCCGTCATTTACCGAAATTTCCAGAAAATCGTCAGCTTCCATGGGCGCTTCTCCTTCGTTAGTGACTTCAAAGACCAGATCAATATACACCATGCCCTCAGAGGCACTCATGCATTCCGCTCCTTCCAGGGAAATGGGCGCCATGACCGTGTTTCCCACCAGAATGTCCAAAAGCTCTGCGTTTCCGATCCCCTCTGCACTTCGGATCTGATTGAAGTGAAACCTTCCGTCATCCACTGTATTCTCTTCTCCGGTCACAGGCATAGCCGCATCTTCCGCGCTATCTCCTGCTCCCTGATCCGTCGCCTGCCCAGTCCCAGAACCGCTCTGCTTTTCCTGGCTTTTTCCGTCTTGATCCTGCTCCCCGTCAGCACCGTCCGAGCCGTCACTTGACGGTTCTTCTTGGACATTCTGTTTCGGCAGTCCATATTGCTCACAGATATCATTGTATTTTCCGCTTAAATAATCCTGATAGGCTTGATTTGCCCCAGCCCAGTCCGGAGAATAACCGTAAGCTTGAAGCATCGATTTTGCAAACGCTTTTTCCTCCTCCGTGTAAGCTGACACCGGCATGACCAAAGTTGACATAATCAAACAGCCAGCTATCAGCCCTGCTAATTTTTTCATCTTTTATCCTTTCCGTAAGCTGTATCCTTACTCCACCGTCACACTCTTCGCCAAATTCCGCGGCTTGTCCACATCCAGCCCCTTCGCCACCGAAATGTAATAGGCGAGAAGCTGCAGCGGAATCACTGCCAGGCTCGTAGTGAAATATTCGATGGTTTTTGGCACATAGATGGTAAAATCCGCGATATCTTCCATGGAATAACAGCCATAAGAGGTCAATCCCATCACAGAAGCTCCCCTGCTTTTCACCTCCACCAGGTTGCTGATCTCCTTTTCAAAGAGCGCCGGCTGGGTGGCAACGCCTACGACCAGGACTCCTTCCTCCACCAGGGAGATCGTGCCGTGCTTTAATTCTCCGGCTGCATAGGCTTCTGAATGAATGTAGGAAATCTCCTTCAGCTTCAGGGAACCTTCCATGGAAATCGCATAATCCAAACCTCTTCCGATGAAGAAGACGTCCTTGGTATGGGAAAATTTGTTGGCAAGCCACTGGATCCTCTCTTTTTCATCCAGGATCCTCTGGATCTTGTCAGGGAGCCGTCCCAGTTCCTCGATATAACTCTGGCAGGCGTCCTGCTCAATGATACCCCGAACCTTGCCGAAGAGGATTCCGATGAGATAGACGGCGATCAGCTGTGTGCTGTATGCCTTGGTGGTGGCAACCGAAATCTCCGGTCCCGCCCAGGTGTAAAACACGCTGTCCGCCTCCCTGGCGATGGAGCTTCCCACCACATTCACGATTCCCAAAACCTTGAAGCCTCTCTTCTTCGACTCCCGGAGGGCTGCCAGGGAATCTGCCGTCTCGCCGGACTGGCTGACCACCACTACCAGGGTGTCCTCCTCCAGGATAGGTTTCCGGTAACGGAATTCGGAAGCCAGATCCACGTCCACCGGTATGCCGCAAAGCTGCTCCAGGACGTATTTTCCCGCCATGCAGACATGGTAGGCGGAACCGCATGCCACCATCTGGATTCTCTTCACCTTCCGGATCTCCTCCTCCGTCATGCCCAGCTCCTCAATCACAATCTCGCCGTCCCGGAGCCGGGGAGAGAGCGTATCCAACACCGCCTTGGGCTGTTCATAGATCTCCTTCAGCATAAAGTGGGGGAAACCACCCTTTTCCGCTGCCTCCGCATTCCATTCCACGGTCTTGAATTCCTTGTCGATCTCCTCCTGGTCCACATCGTAGAAGGTGATTTTCCCTGGCGTCAATTTGGCAATCTCCATGTCCGAAATGTAACAAACCGTCTTGGTATATTTCAGGATTGCCGGAACGTCAGAGGCGATAAACTGCCCTTTCTCCGAGGTGCCGACGATCAGCGGGCTGTCCTTTCTCACCGCATAGATTGTCTCCGGCTGATCGGCAAAGAGGATCCCCAACGCGTAAGATCCGCGGATCCTGCCCTGCATTCTGGCAATCGCCTCCAGGGGATTCCCCTTATAATAGTAATCCAGCAAATGAGCCAGCACCTCGGTATCCGTCTCGGAGAGGAACTCATAGCCTTTTTTCTGCAGATGCTCCTTCAGATCCTTGTAATTTTCAATGATCCCGTTGTGAACCACCACGATCCGCTTGTCCTTGGAAAAATGGGGATGGGCGTTTGCCACGGAGGGCTCCCCGTGGGTTGCCCAGCGGGTATGCCCGATTCCCGTATTCCCCGTAACCGCCTTTCCGTTGTCGGTCATCTCTTTCAGCGCCTGGAGTCTCCCCTTGGCTTTCAGGACCTCAATCTTGTTTTCACCGTTTTCTACATGGGAGATCGCGATCCCTGCGGAATCATAACCGCGGTATTCCAGCTTTGACAAGCCCTGAAGCAGGACCGGTGCCGCATTCCACTCCCCTGTATATCCTACGATGCCGCACATATCAGCCCACCTTGTACCCTTTCTTTACGATCACATCGATCACTTCATCCACATAAGCTTCGCAGATATCAGGTTTTGGCGCCTCTACCATAACGCGCACCACTGGCTCTGTACCGCTCTCTCTCACCAGGATACGTCCGTCGCTCCCCAGCTTTCCTGCCACATTCTGGACGGCTGCCTGGACGTCAGGGTCATTTTGGGCTGCCGCCTTATCGGTCACACGGATATTTTTCAATACCTGCGGGTAGATAGTTACCGGTTCCGCCAGCTCAGACAACGTTTTCTTTTTCTCCAGCATGACTTCCATCATCTTAAGAGCTGTCAGAATACCGTCGCCCGTAGTGGCATACTTTCTAAAGATAATGTGGCCAGACTGTTCACCGCCAATACGATAGCCGTTGGCTGACATATTCTCATATACATATTTATCACCTACTGCAGTCTTCTCATACTCGATTCCCGCTTCATCCAACGCTTTATAGAGCCCAAAGTTGGACATCACTGTGGTGACCACCTTGTTCCCCTGCAGCTTGCCTCGTTCTTTCATATAACAACCATAGATGTAGATGATGAGGTCTCCATTTACCACATCCCCGTTTTCATCCACACACAGGCAGCGGTCTGCGTCGCCGTCGAACGCAAAGCCCACGTCCAGCCCTTTCTCCTTCACCAGTTCCCGAAGGCTTTCAATATGGGTGGAGCCGCAGTTGGTATTGATGTTCGTTCCATCCGGCTCGTTGTGGATCACGTAGGTCTTGGCGCCCAGGGCATCGAACACGCTCTTGGCGATCATCCAGGCACTTCCATTGGCACAGTCGAGCCCTACCTTCTTTCCCTTAAAGGAACGGGTGGCTAGAGAGATCAGGTATCCGATATAACGGTTCCTGCCTGCTGCATAGTCGATGGTTTTTCCGATGCTGTTCCCTGTGGCAAAAGGAATCTCGCCCGAAATCCCGTCCAGGTAAGCCTCCACCTTCAGGATCGTCTCTTCGTCCATCTTCTCCCCTGCGCCGTTGATCAGCTTGATACCGTTGTCATAATAGGGATTATGGCTGGCGGAGATCATGATACCACAGTCAAAATCCTCCGTCCTTGCCACATAGGAGACGGATGGCGTAGTAGTTACATGAAGCAGATAGGCATCTGCCCCGGAAGCCGTCAGTCCTGCACCCAGAGCATATTCAAACATATAAGAAGACAGGCGGGTGTCCTTGCCGATCACTACTTTACATTTCTCATCTTTCTTGTTTCTGCCGTAATACCAGCCGATGAAACGTCCGATTTTGTAAGCATGTTCCACCGTCAGATCCTTATTGGCTTCTCCCCGGAAGCCATCTGTTCCAAAATATTTTCCCATACGAATTCTCCTCATCATGATCTATTTATCTTGTTACAAGATTATTACAATACCTTTTCTATCCTATCACAAATTTATCTTTTTGGCTAGATTTTTTGCACCATTATTCTGCTTTTCGCCCAATCTTCCAATAATAGCAGGTTGTTGTCCGAATGTTCCACTTCCCTTGCAAAACGGTAAGTTACCACGGATGCCTCCTCCAAAAGGGAAAAATTTTTTTCGGAAACGGAAAACCGGAAAAGCAGGAATTCCTCGATCCAGCGGGTACTAAATACCGCCAGGGCAGCTTTGGAGAAAAGTTCGCCGTCATAGACCGCTCCGCAAACATAAAGATCCACATAGGCTGCGAGAAGCTGTTCCCTCATAAGTTCCAGCCTCGCCTCTCTCTCCTTGTCCCCGTGGAATGCCTCCCAGAGCCTTCCATATTCCTCCTCGCCCTTAGCGAACAGACCCTTCCAGGTATCCTCTACCAGCTCGCCCCATTGGGGGCGGAGCCAGTCCATTTCGTAAAAAACAGCGTAATCCACACGCTTCCCGTCATACTCCGCTCTGCCTTCTATGGATCTTTTCGCTTCCCTGAAGTTTTCCAGAATAGCCTCCATCTCCTCCAGCTTGTCCTCATCCACACAATTCTGCAGCTCCGATGCCAGCCTCAAGAACGTATTTATTCTTGTTTCCACCGAAACATTCCTGTTTTGCAGAATCTTAAGAAAAACCTCTCTGGCTTTTCGAAGTTCCCCAAACAGCTCCTGGTCAAACTCCTCAAACTCTTCTCCGCTTTCATCCTCTTCCTCGTAAAAGCTCATCTTCTCTTCCTTCTCCAGAAGCATCCTTGCTGCTTCCGGGCAGGATAAGGACAACGAGTATTCTCTCACATTTTCATATTCTTCCACATGCCTGGGATATTCGCGGCAGGTATCCGGCAGTGCATCGCCGCCCAGTTCCCGGTGGATGGGGCATAGTCCTTCCTTATCCATGAGCACACAATGCCCGTCCTTCTGGATAAAGCATTCCTCCTCCCAGTCGATGGCGCTGCGTATCCGTTTTCCCAGCTCTCCTTCCATAGAGGCATACCATTCCAGGCTTTCCTCCTCAATGCCCACATTCCATCCGCCGCAGCAGGTATCGGGGCATTTTCCTGCAAGGCAGGCAAATTTTTCATAATCCGTTGATCTTCGATAAACCATTTTTTCACTCCTCAGCAACACTATACACTCCTCTTGCCGCTTCGTAAAGAGAATCCTCTTGAAAGAGAACTTTTTTCTATATATAATATGTGAAAAAGACCTTTTGAATCCAGAAAGGAACCTCCCATGAAACCTTCCGGCTACTATACCTCCGGTGAGTTCGCCCGCATGGCAAACGTCTCCATCCGGACCATCCGCTTTTACGACAAGCAGAATATCCTGAAGCCTTCCTATGTCTCCCCCTCCGGCGCCAGATTCTATTCGGAAGGGGACTTTGCCCGGCTTCAGCAGATCCTGCTCCTGAAATACTTAGGTTTCTCCCTGGACGACATCCGTGACCTCACCATCGACGACGCGGACTATCACTTTCTCTTAAACTCCCTGAATATGCAGAGGAAGCTTATCCAGGACAAGATCGAGCAGATGCAGCTGGTGGAGAAAGCCATTGCGGATACCGCCGCTGCCATCGAATCCGAGTCAGATATCAACTGGAGCCGGATGCTGAACCTGATCCACCTGACCAACATGGAAAAAAGCCTGAAAGGGCAGTACAAGAACGCCACCAATATTTCCGCCCGGATCAACCTCCACCGGCTGTACACCCAGAATCCGTTGGGCTGGTTTCCCTTTATCTATGGGCATTGCAGGATTCAGGACGGGATGCGGATCCTGGAACTGGGATGCGGGAACGGCGCCCTCTGGACGGAAAACCTGGAAAAGCTTCCTGCAAACGTCTCCATCACCCTATCGGATATCTCCCAGGGAATGCTCCGGGATGCCCGGCGTATGATCGGCGGGGAGGATCCGCGCTTTACCTTCCAGGCATTCGACTGCCATCGGCTGCCCTATGGAGAACGGCAGTTTGACCTGGTGATCGCCAACCATGTCCTGTTCTACTGCAGCCAGATCGACAAGGTGTGCCGGGAGGTCCGCCGTGTGCTCAAAGAGGGGGGCAGATTTGTCTGCAGCACCTACAGCGGGCGCCATATGAAAGAGATCAGCGAGCTGGTGGAGGGCTTTGACCGCAGGATCGCGCTCTCCGCTGACAAGCTCTATGAACGCTTCGGTCTGGAAAACGGAGCGTCGATCCTCGCCCCGTACTTTGAATCCGTCCAGTGCATCCGCTATGAGGACGGGCTTTTGGTCGATCAGCCGGAGCCCCTAATCGAATACATCCTCTCCTGCCATGGGAACCAGAACCAGTATATTCTGGAACGCTACAAGGAATTCCGGAGCTTTGTAGAGAAAAAAACCCGGAAAGGCTTTGCCATCACCAAGGATGCCGGCATTTTTGCCGCCTCCAAGCTTTCCCCTGTTTAAAACTTTTGTAATTTTTTTGAAAAAAACACTTGAAGGTGACGTTACGTCACCTTTTATAATGCCTGTATAGACCAACAAGCTGAGTAAACGTGACAGAACAAAAGCATACTAGTGTACAGGGCACTACCATAAAAAACGAAAGGAGCATGGATCATGAAAGGAATTATTTTAGCAGGTGGTTCCGGCACCCGCCTCTACCCCCTTACCATGGTAACATCCAAACAGTTACTTCCTATCTATGACAAACCGATGATCTATTACCCAATGTCTGTCCTGATGATGGCAGGTATCCGGGACATCCTGATCATCTCAACCCCCCAGGACACCCCCAGATTTGAGGAGCTTTTCGGAGACGGCCATCAATATGGGCTGAAGCTTTCCTATGCAGTCCAGCCAAGCCCGGACGGACTGGCACAGGCATTTCTCATTGGGGAAGACTTTATCGGAGATGACACCGTCGCCATGATCCTGGGCGACAATATCTTTGCCGGGAACGGTTTGAAAAAACGTCTGAAAGCCGCTGTGGAAAACGCGGAGAGCGGAAACGGAGCCACGGTATTCGGCTACTATGTAGACGACCCGGAGCGCTTCGGAATCGTAGAATTTAATAAGGAAGGCAAAGCAATTTCCATCGAGGAGAAACCAGAACATCCCAAGAGCAATTACTGTGTCACCGGCCTTTATTTCTACGACAACAAGGTGGTGGACTACGCCAAGAACTTAAAACCCAGTGCCAGAGGGGAACTTGAGATCACGGATCTGAACCGTATCTATCTGGAAAACGGGAACCTGAATGTGGAGCTTCTTGGACAGGGGTTCACCTGGCTGGATACCGGAACCCACGAAAGCCTGGTGGAAGCCACCAACTTCGTCAAGACCATGGAATCCCATCAGCACCGCAAGATTGCCTGCCTGGAAGAGCTTGCCTACTTAAACGGCTGGATCTCCAAGGAAGACGTACTGAAGGTCTATGAAATTCTGAAGAAAAATCAGTATGGGCAATACTTAAAGGATGTGCTGGACGGCAAATATTTGGACGTGCTGCAGCACTAAAAGATCACGCCTGGCGGATCGGAACGGATCCGTCGCCATACCACGGACAGCTGACGTTGTCCCCTGTCCGTGAAAAGAAGAAAAGGAGAATCAATCATTATGAAAATCATCGTAACCGGCGGAGCCGGATTTATCGGAAGCAACTTTATTTTCCATATGTTAAAGAAATATCCGGATTACCGTATCATCTGCCTGGACTGCCTGACCTATGCAGGAAATCTGTCCACCCTGGCGCCGATTATGGAGAATCCAAACTTCCGTTTTGTGAAGGAAAGCATCACCGACCGCGAAGCCGTATACAAGCTGTTCGAAGAGGAGCACCCGGACATGGTGGTGAACTTCGCTGCCGAAAGCCATGTGGACCGTTCCATCGAAAATCCGGAAGTATTTCTGGACACCAATATCAAGGGAACCGCCGTCCTCATGGACGCCTGCCGCAAATACGGCATCACCCGGTATCACCAGGTTTCCACCGATGAGGTGTACGGAGATCTTCCTCTGGACCGCCCGGATCTTTTTTTCACGGAAGAGACCCCCATCCATACCAGCAGCCCCTACAGCGCCTCCAAGGCATCCGCTGACCTCCTGGTGCTGGCTTACCACCGTACCTATGGACTTCCTGTGACCATCAGCCGCTGCTCCAACAACTACGGTCCCTATCATTTTCCGGAAAAGCTGATCCCGCTGATGATCGCCAACGCCCTGAACGACAAGCCCCTTCCCGTCTATGGAAAGGGCGAAAACGTCCGCGACTGGCTCTATGTGGAGGATCACTGCAAGGCGATCGACTTGATCGTCCACAAGGGACGTGTAGGTGAAGTCTACAACATCGGCGGTCACAATGAGATGAGAAACATCGACATCGTAAAGCTGATCTGCAAGGAACTTGGCAAACCGGAAAGCCTGATCACCTATGTGACGGACCGCAAGGGTCACGACATGCGTTATGCCATTGATCCCACCAAGATTCACAATGAGTTGGGATGGCTTCCGGAGACCAAATTTGCAGACGGCATCAAGAAAACGATCCAGTGGTATCTGGACAACAGAGAATGGTGGGAGACCATCATCTCCGGTGAATATCAGAATTACTACGAAAAAATGTATGGAAACCGCTAAATAGGAAAGGTGAAACGTATGAAAGTATTAGTAACCGGCATCAAAGGTCAGCTGGGGCACGACGTCGTCAATGAACTGACCAAGAGAAACCACACTCCCATCGGCGTAGACATTGAAGAGATGGACATCACGGACATGGCTTCCGTGGACAGAGTGATCAAGGAGGCGGCTCCCGATGCCGTCATCCACTGTGCCGCCTGGACCGCTGTGGACGCTGCGGAGGACTGCATCGACAAGGTACGCCTGGTCAATGCCACCGGCACGGAAAACATCGCCAAAGTCTGCAAAGAGCTGGACATCAAAATGATGTATATCAGCACCGATTATGTGTTCAACGGCGAAGGAACCAATTTTTGGGAGCCCGATGATCTGGACCGCCAGCCCTTAAACGTCTACGGACAGACCAAATACGAAGGGGAAATCGCCATTGAGCGATTGCTCACCAAATATTTCATCGTCCGCATCGCCTGGGTGTTCGGCATCAACGGCAAGAATTTTATCAAGACCATGTTAAATCTCGGGAAGACCCATGACAAGCTCACCGTCGTCAACGACCAGATCGGAAGCCCTACCTACACCTTCGATTTGGCTCGCCTTCTGGTAGATATGATTGAGACGGACAAATACGGCCGCTATCATGCCACCAATGAAGGGATCTGTTCCTGGTATGACTTCGCCTGTGAGATCTTCCGCCAGGCTGCCGCCATGGGACACACGGAATACGACGCCGATCATCTGACCGTGACTCCGGTTTCGGCTGACGAGTATCCTTCCAAGGCAAAACGCCCCTCCAACAGCCGGATGAGCAAGGAGAAACTGACGGAGAACGGTTTTGAGCGCCTTCCGACCTGGCAGGATGCGGTGAAGAGATATCTGAAGGAAATTGAATTTTAAAAAAGAGGCGGTCGGGAAATATTGATTGTAACATCCCGACCTATTAGGGGGCTATCGGGAAATACCGATTTTTCCCCCTGATAGGAAAGGAAGAGGCAATCCCAGAGAATTCGGACTTTTTCAAAACCGAAATTCTCTATGGAATTGTCTCTTCTTTTTAATAACTCTTATTATAGTAAGGTGCTCTGAACCATTGCCTTCAGAAATAGCTTCTTCCTTCAATACGATACTTCTATTATGTCACTTATTATCTATTTAGATTTTCTCATTTTGACTTGCACTATTTATATTCTAGCATCAATAAATACGAATTTTGAATGGTAGGATGGTCTGAAATACTTCTCTCTGAAAATTACAAATCCGGGTTTTGAATGTTAGCTTACTCTGAAATACTACCCCCGGAATTTGCAAATCCATTTTTTAAATCGTAGCTCGCTCCATATCACTACCCCCGAAAATTGCAAATCCGCCT
>DVFT01000052.1 GCA_018713105.1 Candidatus Limivivens merdigallinarum
GGTCTATGGTAAAATGATCGGCGCAGTTTTTGAAATGATTTGCACTTACTTTCAATAGCTTCACAATAAACACCTCCACTTGTAGTATATCCTAGAATTAGATTTAAAACAATATTTTTGTTTTAAATCTCCTAGATAAAATGCAGCGGCTTCGGATACCCATAAGATTTGAATAAAAGCTCCATCTCCTCCTGTCCCGCATCCAGAGCCTCCTGGACGCTCATACCCTCCTGCATAATATTTTTGAGCACCGAACAGAGAATGGATTCCATCTTGTTCTGAGGAATGATGAGGGAATTGGGGCGGTAGGGTCCGATGCGCCTGCGGCAGGTGGCAAAGCTTTTTTCCGTCAGCTCCATCCAGGGATAGAGCTTCAGGAGTTCATGGCTGTGGTAGGGCGCCATGACCGGGGACTGTCCGTCCACGATGGTCATATAAAAGCTGATGTCATTCCGGCAGAGCCATTTGAAGTAGGCATAGGCGGCTTCCGTCTGGTTGGTATAGGGATTCAGCCCCAGGTTCCATCCCACGCTGCAGGGGGTACGCCCCGGAAGGGCTTCATACCCCACCTGCCCGATGAGGTTTCCCAAAAAAGAGGTGCTGATCTGGGAGGCATATTCCGAGTAGGTCACCAGCATGGCAGTCTTTCCGGCGGAAAAGTCCTGTACGGTCTGGCTGATGGAGGTGGAGAAGGGATCGCCTTCGGTGTACTGGACCGTGTTCAGGATGCTGTGGAAAGCCTTGGCATTTTCCGGCGTGTTTAAGGAAACCCGGTTGTATTTGTCCCAGATCGTCCCTCCGTTTGCCCAGAGGCGGATGAGGATCTCGGGAGCCAGCTCTTCATCAATGATCCCAGCCAGGGACGTGCCGTAGGGAGTTGGAGAATTTGGATTGTATTCCCGGGTGAAAAAACGGGCGATCCCATTGAATTCCGTCCAGGTTCTGGGGGGACGGAGGGAAATCTGATACTCCTTTCGGAACTCCTGACGGATCGTCGGATTTTCGAACAGGTCCTTGCGGTAAAACAGAATCTGGGAGCCGCCCACGATAGGGATTCCGTAATAGCGCCCCTCGTGCCGGCAGTTGTCCATATTTTCCGGGAAGACGGAATCCTTCAATTCCTGGTTTTGGCGGATGAAATCCGAGATGTCGCTGACCAGCCCGTTCTGCACCATGTACTGGAGCCAGGGGACGTCGTACATGTAAATGTCATAGTCGTGGCTGGCTTTTTCCATATCCTCCATGATGAGCCGAAGGAGAGAGGTCTGGGGAGCGAACTGGATCTCAACGGGGATCCCGGTCTGGTGCGTGAAAGTACGGGAGAGCAGCTTTGCAGAATGGGAGGTCGTAAGATCCGCCATTAAAATCCGCAGCGGGGCAGCCTTTGCGTCCCTGGGCAGGGGAAAGGGCGTTTTCCGTGCCGGAGGCATCAAAGGCAGGGGAGTATGAACCACCTTGTCCGTGAAGCTGATGCTTTTTTCTTCAAAAAGAGAAGGAGACGCTATGTTTTCCACCAGAAGCTTTGCCGCGGCGCTGCCCAAGGTGAAGGCGTTGCGGCTGGTATGGATGATGCCTGGCCTTTGGGCAGACTGATTCCAGCATTCCTCTCCCAGAGTGATCACCTGGATATCCTCGGGAGTCCGGTAGCCTAGGATATGCAAAGCTTCCAGGATCCCATCCGCGATATTCTCAGACGTGGCGATCACCGCTTCGATGGTATCCAAATCCAGGTTGCCAAAGACGGTTTTGAAGGCATCCTCCTTGGACATATCCGTATTCCGGATCAGGCAAGGATCCAGAGGAATGTTGTAGGTCTGGAAAGCCGTCTGGTAGCCCTGGATGCAGTCGCTCTCCGAGGAGTAATGGTCCGGTCCTGTGATGAGGGCGATGCGCCGGTAATGTTTCATCAGGAGCTGTTCGGTCAGATAGTAGAGGGTACGGTAGTTGTCAAAGCCTGCGAAGCTGACGTCCATATTGCTGGGACGGCGTTCCACGAACACGGTGGGAATCTGATAGTTTTTGATGCGGGCGGCAAAAAAATCCGTGTTCTGGGGCTGCGAGGTGATGATAAAGAGCCCGCTGGCATTCTGACCGATAAACTCATGGATCTTCTCCTGCTCAATGACAGGGGAGCGGTTGGAGAAGGCAACACTGATGGCATAGTTATGGCGCTGCAGGTAGTCGGAGACCCCTTTGAAAATTTCAGAGTGAAACTGATTGTCAATGTCCGTCAGGACTACACCGATCAGGTTGGAAGAGGAAGCCTTCAGGCTCCTGGCGGAAGCATTGGGGATGTATTTTAATTTTTCGATGGAATCCATGATGCGCGCTTTTGTCTCGGGCTTCACCTGGCGGCTTCCGGTGAGGCAGTAGGAAACGGTGGCGATGGAGACGCCGGCGTCTTTTGCCACGTCCTTCAAGGTTGCCATTTCGAATCCCTCCTTTCTGTTCCATGCTTTTCAAATGGAAGCATCTATAGGGTCACTGTACCACAGTGGAATCCTATCGTCAATCATCTAAACGTTTAAATTTAAAGTTTTTGAAACGTCTTGTTTTTCATTTTCTGAAAGCTATAATGGAATTATCGACAGCTATTTAACATTACAGAAAGGAGCCGGATATTATGAAACGATACGGGCAGGTTATCAAGGTAAAGCCGGAATATCTGGAAAAGTATAAAGCCCTCCATGCGAATCCCTGGCCTGAGGTAAACCGGATGATTCAGGAGTGTAACATCAGAAACTATTCTATTTACTACAGAGACGGCTATCTTTTCAGCTATTACGAATACGTGGGCGACGATTATGAGGCAGACATGGCGAAGATGGCTGCCGACCCGAAGACGAGGGAATGGTGGAAGGAGACAGACCCCTGCCAGGAAGCGATTCCTACAGCCAAAGAAGGGGAATGGTGGGCGCTCATGGAAGAGGTCTACCATCTGGATTAATTTTTTAAACAAAAATCTAAACGTTTAGATTATAGGAAAGGAGATACATTATGACATCGAGAGAGCGGATAATGGCTTCCGTGGCGCACAAGCAGCCGGATCGGGTTCCGCTGGATCTGGGAGCGACTCCAAGCTCTGGAATTTCAGCCATTGCCTATAACAGACTGAAAAAGCATCTGGGAATGACCGGGGGACATACCCGGGTCTATGACGTAGTCCAGCAGGTGGTGTATCCGGAGCAGGAGATCCTGGATCGCTTCGGGATTGATGCCATCGACATCGGCAGGGTATTCAACACTGAGGACAGCGACTGGTATGACATCAGCCTTTCGGATGGCTCCGCTGCCCAGTATCCCGTCTGGTTCAAACCTGCGAAACAGGAAAACGGAGATTACCTGGTATTTGACAAAGAGGGAACTCAGATTGCCAGGATGCCTGTGGGCGCTACGTTTTTTGACCAGACCTGCTTCCCCTATCTGGAGGGCTATCCGGAGACCTATGAGAATCTGGACTGGGCGATGGGAAAGGTGCTTTGGAGCGCGCTGGTTCACAGCCCCTGGGATCATTCCGGGGAAAAGGATTTCTACCAGCAGCTGAGAGAGAGGACGTTAAAGCTCCGGGAATCCACGGACCGCGCCCTGGTGATCACCTGCGGCTGTAACCTCTTTGAGTGGGGAACCTTCTTAAGACGGATGGATAATTTCCTCATGGACATCTATTCAGAGCCGGAAGAGGTGGATCGGCTGATCGATCAGCTCATGGAGCGTCATCTCGCCACCCTGGAGAAGGTCTGTGAATCCGTGGGGGATATCGTGGATATCTTACGGTTCGGCGACGACCTTGGCATGGACACTGGAATGTTCATGTCCAGAGAGAAATACCAGGAGCATTTTAAGAAGCATCATACGAAGCTGAATGAATATGTGCACAAGCACAGCAAAATGAAAACCTTCCTCCACTCCTGCGGTTCGATTTATCCCATCATTCCGGATCTGATCGAAGCAGGGTACGACATCTTAAACCCGGTGCAGACCAGCGCCAGGGAGATGGATCCGGAGGTTCTCAAGCGGGAATTCGGACGTGATATCACCTTCTGGGGAGGCGGCTGCAACACCAGAACCGTGCTGAACCGTTCTACGCCCCAGGAAGTATACGACTATACCAGGCGGATGATCGATATTTTCATGAAGGACGGCGGATTTGTCTTCAATCAGGAGCACAACATCATGCCGGATGTGCCGCCGGAGAATATCCTGGCAATGTACAAGGCTGTGGCAGACGTAAAGCTCTGACTGCAGTGTATCTGGGAGGTTATTTATGGATAAGAGAAAGACAAGCGGAGGAATCAAAAAGCTCCTGGCGAGAAGTGAGATGACCGTGATCCTGGCGGTTTTGGTGTTGGGTATGATCTTCTCCGTATTTTCCAGCAGCTTTTTGACAAGCTATAACCTGTTCAATATGAGCAGGACAGCGGCAATTTATATCTTTATCGCCCTGGGGCAGGCGGCAGTTGTCATTGTAGGCGGCATGAACCTGGCTCTGGGCTATATGGGCGGATTGACCGTGGTGATCACCGGTTATACTATGGAGATCATGGGATTTCCGGCAGTAGTTTCAGTGATTGCCGGGCTTCTGGTGGGAGTGGCAACCGGGCTGGTCAACGGCATTATCATCACCAAACTGAAACTGAACTCTTTCGTGGCAACACTGGCGACGTCCTTCATTTACACAGGTTTGATCAACGGAATTTCCCAGGGAAATCCGTACAATGAGATCCCGGATGGATTCACTGTCATCGGCAGGGGCGGATTCTTAGGGATCCCCTATCTTCTGTGGCTTGCGGTTGTGGTTCTGATCGTTCTTGCTTATTTCTTCCGGTTTACCGTGACAGGCAGAAGATACCTGGCTACCGGAGGAAACCAGGAAGCGGCAAGGCTTTCCGGTGTCAATACGGACAAGATGGTGATCCTGGCGAACGTGGCATCCGGCGTCTTTGCAGCCATTGCAGGTATCCTGTGGATTTCCAGAACCGGTTCCGCGCAGCCTTCCACAGGAGGCGACTGGATGGTAACCTCCTTTGCGGTGGCAGTCATCGGCGGCACCCTCTTAAAAGGCGGCGTATTCAATTCCGTGGGCGTATTTTTTGCCAGCTTCCTCATCGTTATGGTGAGAAATGGTCTGGTTATGCTCCAGGCAAACGTATACTTTGAGCAGGCGTATTTGGGACTGATCCTGCTCTTGGCGGTATCCCTGGACAGCATCAAGCAGATCATCAGCGAGAGAAGGCTGAAAAAGGAATTGAAGGATCAATACAGCAAAGCAGGCTGAAAAAAGCCTCATTATAAAATAATCTTATATCAAGGAGGAATCTGATATGAAGCTGAGAAGAAAAATCGCAATGGTAGTCTGTGGCGCAATGGTACTGAGCATGGGAGCAGCTCCGGCTGTTATGGCGGCAGAAGGCGGAGAGACCAAAATCGCATGGTATGCACCGGCTCCCCATCCCTACTTTGATGAGGTTCAGGAAGGTGTGGAAGCTTTTGTAGAGGAGCAGGGCACGGAAGTGATCATGCAGATCGGACCGGACTGGACCCAGGCAAGCGAGAATGAGAGAGTTGAGGCTTTGGTGGCTCAGGGTGTCAATGCCCTTTCCATTTATCCCTGCGACGCTTCCGGCGCAAACGGGCTTTACGAAGAGATCAGCGAGAGCATGGGCGTGAATGTGATCAACTTTGGTACGGATACAGAGAAACCGACCACCGCATCCTTTGCAGTGGGAACCGATGTCAAGCAGGCGGCAATGGACGCTACGGAAGCGCTGATCGAGATGATGGGCGGCAAGGGCAAGATCCTGAACGTGCTGGAGGTACTGGAAGACCCCAATACGGCACTCAGAAAGGAAGGCGTGGAAGAGGTAGTGGCAAACTATCCGGACGTAGAGATCGTCCAGGAGATCGCCGGCATCCAGAACCAGGAAGAGGCAGTGACCCAGATCGAGAGCGCCCTGACCGCAAACTTAGGAGAGATTGACGGCATCATCTGCACCGGCATGGTGACCAGCGTTGGTATGACCCAGGTTTTGGGCGACTTTTATGAGCAGCAGGGAACAGACAAACATATCTATGCCATCGGAATTGATACCGATGACGGCGTTATGAAGGGAATTGAGGACGGTATCGTGGACGCTACCATCGCGCAGAACAACAAGGGACATGGTTATATCCCGTGCATGATCCTGAAATACATGGGAGAAGAAGGCTATCAGGTGAAGGACGACCAGTATTTCATCGATGCGGGCACTGTGCTGGTAACCAAAGACAACATGGACACCTATGCGGCTGATCTGGAAACCAGAACCCAGGAAATCCTGGATGAACTGACGACGACTTATCTGACCAAATAAAGGGTTTTGAGGTAAACACTATGCTGGAGTTAAAGAACATAAGTAAGATTTTTCCGGGAGTCAAAGCGCTGGACGACGTATCCCTGTCCTTCCAAAAAGGAGAGATCCATGCGCTGATGGGGGAAAACGGCGCAGGAAAATCCACGCTGATCAAGATCATCACAGGAATCTACCATCCCGACATGGGCGGAGTATACCTGGACGGCAAAAAGGTAGAGATGCGGTCTTACCGGGACGCCGTAGAGCATGAGATCAGCATGGTCAGCCAGGAAATCCAGATCATTCCGGACGCCACTGTGGCTGAGAATATCGTCCTGGACCGTATCGATAAGTTCAGGAAGGGCATCCGCGTAGACTGGAAGGCGATCAATCAGACGGCGAAGGTATACCTGGATATGGTAGGGCTGTCCATCAGCCCGGAAGAAAAGATCCAGCATTTGACAGCGGCGCAGAAGCAGCTGATCCAGATCGCGAAAGCCCTGTCTGCGCAGGCACAGTATATCCTGCTGGATGAACCGACCTCATCTTTGACCACCTATGAGAGCAATAATCTGATCCGGCTGGTGAAGGATCTGAAGAAAAAGGGAGTGGGAGTCATCTTTGTCTCCCACAAGATTGAAGAGGTCCTGGATCTCTGCGACGTGGTATCTGTCCTGCGGGACGGAAAGTATGTGGGAACCAAGAGCTGCAAAGGCATCACCCGCCAGGAGATTGTCAAGATGATGATCGGACGGGAAGAGGAAGCCGAGCATATGGGATTTCTGGACATTGGCGATGAGGTGGTGCTGGAAGTCAAACATGCGGTGGCATATGGAAAGACGAGAGACATCAGTTTCCAGCTGAAAAAGGGAGAAATCTTAGGGTTTTATGGTCTGGTGGGTTCCGGCAGGACGGAGCTTGCCCGTGTGATCACAGGGATTGACAAGCTGGATTCCGGGGAAGTCCTGGTTCGCGGACAGAAGGCGCATATCCATTCTGTTCAGGACAGTATGGAGAAATACCGCATCGGCTATGTTACAGAAAACCGGAAGGAAGAAGGGCTGATCCTGGACTTTTCCGTGGGGGATAATCTCACGATCACCGTCTGGTCCCAGATCCTGGACAAATTCCGAAAGATCCAGACCAGCGAGGAGAAAAAAATCGTCAGCTTCATGGTCGATAAGATGAAGGTCAAGACCCCGACGGCAGAGACGAAGGTGGGCAGCCTCTCAGGCGGCAACCAGCAGAAAGTCAGCATCGGGAAATGGCTGGCTGCAAACTGTGATATCCTGATTATCGATGAACCCACCGTAGGCGTGGATGTGGGGGCAAAAAAATACATCCATGAGCTGATCTGTTCTCTGGCAAAGGAAGAGGGAAAATCCATTATCCTGATTTCATCGGATATGCCGGAGATGATTACCCTGGCAAGAAGGATCCTGGTATTCAAAGACCAGAAGGTAGTCGGGGAGATAGACGGGCTGAATGACAAGGAGCATAGTTATGAAGAAGTCAGTATGGAAATAGGAAAGCTGATGGCTTGATTGCGAAGAAGCCGAGATGGAAGCCGACATGGAGACTGGAAGGCTGATGGAGTGATCGGGAAAAGAGAGCAGGCAGGGATAGAGAATTTCCCGACCTGCTCTTTTCATGCTTTCTTTTGGATACTGCCTTAAAATGGATGGTTCTGTGTAGAAAGCGGCTCTGCGGGCTGCTCTTGGCAGACAGCCATGGAAATGGATTTTTTCCCATGCTTCCCGGTCACGGACAGCATTGCTCACGGGTACTATGGTCCTTCAGGAATGCCGGCAGCCCATCGTCCCCTGCCATCCGGCGGTTGGCTTCCCGGAGAAGTTCGTTTTCCGCAGCAAGTTCCCCGAGCCTTTGGTATTCCTCTGGTGAGAGGACGACAGCCACAGGGCGGTCATCCTGGAGGAGGATCAGGGGCTCCTCCGTTTGCAGCCGCTCCCGGATGCTGGACGCCCCTTCCTGGGCAAATTGGGTCAGCGGAATGATGTTTTTGGGATCATGGAACATGTTTTGCATCGGTGATGCCTCCTTCGTTTGTATTGACAGCAATCCAGAGAAATATCGCATCAAAGCCAATGCCTCCATATTTTCCTGAATTGCTGCAAGCAGGTTAATGCTGGAAATAGTGTGCCCGGATTATGGAAAATGATGCAGCCTGTTTTTCGGAAAACGCCGGATTTCCGCAAAAAAACAGTGGTGAACCCCGAAAAAATGTTGTATAATCAAAACAACCTGAAGGAAAGCACTACCAAGGGAGGGAAGGCAGGACGTGACACCATACGAGACATTTCACGGCATCCTGGTGAAGCTGTTTCATGATATCTTAAGCGTAGAGGAGAAAGCGATCATCACCGGGGAGTTCAAGGATATCACCACCAATGATATGCATATCATCGAGGCGATAGGGATAGCAAAGGCGAAGAGCATGTCTGCGGTTGCCAAGGCGATGGACGTGACAGTAGGGACGCTGACGATTGCCATCAACAACCTGGTGAAGAAAGGTTATGTGAGCAGAAACCGCAGTGAGAAGGATCGAAGGGTAGTTCTGATTTCCCTGACGGAAAAGGGCAGGAGAGCCTATGGGCACCATGCGAAATTCCATGACGAAATGATCAAGGCGTTGCTGAAGGGCTTGTCGGAGGACGAGACGGAGGTGCTGGTTCGTTCCCTCACCAATCTGAAGGATTTTTTTGAAAGTTATCGGTAATGGTTATCGGAAACCATAAGCGGCTGGGAGCTGTGATACGGTATAGCAGTTGAATGCTATGCCGTTTTTTTATGGAATTCTATTGACAAATAGCTGAATTGGTGATATGGTTAATTACATAAGTAATGAACCATATAAGTAAGTAGGTTGAAGGGAGAGAAGTGGATGGGAAAGGGAAATGGACGGAAGGTCAGAAAGGGGTGTGAATACAGTTGCAGGAAATCTTGACACAGGAGAAATCCATCTATATTCAGATCAAGGAAATGATAGAGAGAGATATTCTGAACGGCGTCCTGCTGGAGGAGGAGAAGGTTCCGAGTACCAATGAACTGGCAAAGCTGTATGCGATCAATCCGGCCACGGCAGCCAAGGGAATCAATCTTCTGGTGGATGAAGGAATTTTGTACAAAAAAAGGGGGATTGGCATGTTTGTATCAGACGGAGCCAAAGGAACAATCAGGAAGAAGCGAAAGGATCATTTTTTTGACGATTACATCAAGGGAATGCTGGTGGAAGCGGAAAGCCTTGGAATTTCCAGGGAAGAAATTATCGATATGATTGCATCGGGAAAAGGAGAAGAGAGCTATGAGTGAAGCGATGATTACGTGCAGGAATTTAAAAAAGAACTACGGGAAACAGACCGTTTTAAAAGAGATTGACCTGACGCTGGAGGAAGGAAAGATCTATGGGCTGATCGGAAGGAACGGAGCCGGGAAAACCACTCTTCTGTCGATCCTCTCCGCCCAGAACCCGGCGACGAATGGGGAGATCGACCTGAACGGAGAGCGGATTTGGGAAAATAAGGAGGCGCTGAAGGAGATCTGTTTTTCCAGGGAAATCACCCCCACTTCCTCCGGGATGGGCGTGGCAAACTATAAAGTGAAGGACTATCTGAGGATTGCATCGGTGTACTTCCCATACTGGGACGGCGAGATGGCGAAGAGGCTGGTGGAGGAATTCGGTCTGGACAAGAAGAAACGGATGAGCAAATTGTCCAAGGGAATGCTCTCTATGGTAACCATTATCGTGGCAATGGCGAGCAAGGCAAAATTTACCTTCCTGGATGAGCCGGTAGCAGGGCTGGATGTGGTGGTGAGGGAACGGTTTTACCGCCTGCTTCTGGAAGAATATACAGAGACCGGCAGAACCTTTGTGGTTTCCACCCATATCATTGAGGAGGCTGCGGATGTGCTGGAAGAGGTTATCATCATGGACAAAGGGCGGATCCTTCTCAAGGAGAATACCCAGGAGCTTCTGGAGAGCTGTTTCCATGTGAGCGGCCGTGGTGACCTGGTAGATGAGGCGGTGAAGGGATATGAAACCCATCATCCGGAGAGCATAGGGAGAAGCAAGAGTGTGATGGTACGCACAAAACCTGGGCAGAATCCGCCCAAGGGGGAAGGAATCACGGTACAGCCCATGAGTCTCCAGAAGGTATTTGTGGGACTGTGCGGAGAGGGGGCATAAACTTATGAAGAAGGGCAGATATTTTTTGGAAAATATCGGGATGAGCGTGGCGCTCAGCGTTTTCGTGGGCGCAGTGCTGGTGGCATATATGATGATTTTTCAGATCTTTGCGGCTTTTGATAAGGGAGCCAATCTTTTTCAGCAGTTTTTTGTACTGCTTCCCATGATGGTGATGATCGGAGGAGTCTTGTGCATGCTTCTCTCTTCCTACGGCTTTTACTATTCGGAGCTTCCGGCCACCCTGGCGATGGGGGAGACCAGGAGAAATCTGTTTTTTCTGGAACATGGCAGACTGATCCTGACGTCCCTTGCCACAGGGATTTTGGCAGGGCTCACCCTGATTCCAATGAATGGCTTCCAGTGGGTGCGGATCCTGTCGGTTGCCGGCATTCTGTTCCTGGTTCTCCTTGTGGGAGGCTGCATCGGCAATGTGCTGGGATGCCTTTGTTTCCGTTTCGGCAAGTGGGGGCTGATCGGGTTCTTCCTGATCTGTATCCTCATCGGAGGAACCTTCGGACTGCTGGTTGCTTCCAGCAGAAAAGGGGAGCTTGACAGCATCCTTACCGGCTTTCTTACCGGTACCGGGATTTTGCCGATCCTGGGAGTGACGGCGCTTTTCGCCTTGGTGCTCAGCGCCGCCGTGACCTGGCCGATCATGAAAAAAATAGAAGTGCGATTCTAGGCGGGCAGAAAGGGAGGAAAAGACGATGAAACAGATACAAAAACAGATGCTTGCGAATCATACGGATTTTTTATACTATCTGGCAGCTATGGTGGTGTGCTATCTGATCGGAGATGTGCTGGCTGTGGTGCTGATGAATGTAGATCAGGAAGAAGGTTTTGCCCCGATGGGCTTTCTCCTGGCGCTGCTCATTACGGGAATGATGCTCTTTATCTCCATCTCCATGGGGATGACGATGGAGTTTAATATGGCGATCCGGTTTCAGAGGACGAGGAAGCAGTTTTTCCTGAGCTATCTCGCGGAAAAATTGGTCTACATCCTGCTGTACCTTCTGGCGGTATTTTTGCTTTTTCTGCTGGAGCAGGCGGTGCTGTCCGTGGTGCTTCCCCAGAGCAGGTCGCAGATGTTTGACGAGATGATGGGGTTCTTTGGAGCCTTGGACTGGTGGTGTTATCCCGCCCTGATCCTCTGTTTTCTGGGAATCTCCATGCTTCTCGGGAGCATTGTGCTGAAAATGGGAACGAAGGGGACGGTGGTCTGGGTGGTGGCATGGATTCTGATTTGTCTTGGACCCATCAGGCTGTCTGATCTCGACCCGTCACAGCTTCAGGGAACCGTTTTTGGCGATGCGCTTTCCCTGTGGACGGGGATCGGGCTTTCGGGGCAGGCGGCAGTCATTGCCTTGGTTGGGATAGCAGGGATTCTCCTCTCCTGGCTGATGGTCAGAAGGCAGAGGGTGACAGAATAGAAGGAATGTAGTGGGCTAGAGAGAAAGTAAAGATTTATTTCGTACCTTTGATAATAGGAAGAAAGCCCACATTTGCAGCGACGTGGATTTACCTGTATACGAGAGGAATCTTTCATTAACGCTGTTGCTGATGAAATGGGGCTGGGATATTGAGAATGTGTTGGAACGATGGAGATTATGGGGCATGGCGGGAGCTGTGTCCCTGAATTTTTGTGGGGATTATAGGAGCTTGAGCGATACTTAGAGGGATAGGGGAGGATTTCTTATTTGGAACTTGCTTTGAACGGTAGAGGTGAACGGTTTCCGAACCTGAGAATCGGATCATGTTATTTTGAATGGTAGAGGTGGTGGGATCCTACCCCCGGAATTGAGGTAATGTTATTTTGAATGGTAGAGTAACCTGGGAAAGTACCCCCTGGGATGAGAAATAGAAGATGTGAATCGTAGAGTTGCCTGGGAAAATACCCCCTGGAATGAGAAATAGAAGAATTGAATCGTAGAGCCGCCCGGGAAAGTACCCCCTGGAATGAGAAAAAGAAGATATGAATCGTATAGTCGCCTGGAAAAATACCCCCTGGAATGAGAAATAGAAGGTTTGAATCGTAGAGCCGCCTGGGAAAATACCCCCTGGAATGAGAAATAGAAGATATGAATCGTAGAGTTGCTTGGTAAAGTACCCTCTGGAATGAGAAATTGAAGGTTTGAATCGTAGAGCCGCCTGGAAAATACCCCCGAGAATGGGAAATAGAAGATATGAATCGTAGAGCCGCCCGGGAAAGTACCTCCCGGAATGAGAAATAGAAGAATTGAATCGTAGAGTCGTCCGGGAAAGTACCCTCTGGAATGGGAAATAGAAGATTTTAATCGTAGAGTCACTTGGAAAAGTACCCCCTGGAATGAGAAATAGAAGATATGAATCGTAGAGTAACGAGATTTCCTACCTCCAGAATCGAGATAATGCTATTTTGAATGGTAGAGCTGCTCAGAACACTCCCCTGAGATGACCGTCCTATACCTTGACAACTTCCCTTTTGTCCCCGCCCCATTTATTCCTCCAGGTAACGAGCCAAGCGGACATGCAAGCATGTCCATTTGGCGACTTGACATAGGACCACGCTGCGGCCGGTGACACACGTTTTGCGCCGCCCGAAGTGGACCGTAGCCCTGCCTTAAGGGTAAGTGCCCTTTGGGTGCAAATACCCACAGCTCTGCTGCCCTGCAAATTTGATGCCTCGTAGCTTGCTGTGGGGTTTTTGACTTGG
>DVFT01000053.1 GCA_018713105.1 Candidatus Limivivens merdigallinarum
AGTACCACATCTTTGTAGAGCGGTGCCTGCCGTCTTCTAATTTATAGTCCTCTTTCTCACGCTTGTTGGAGCGTTCCACGGAAGTTCTTCTGTCATATTCCTTTTCCCATGCTTTGCTGTCCCTTGGCGGTATGTTAAATAACCTTGGATTGTCATCGGTAAAGATATGTACGGTCCTTCCATATTTCGCTGGTGAACAGGGATGCTTACAGAAACAGCCGCGTTTCCGGTTTGCTTTTGGACACCGGTATTTCGCACGGTGTTTGGCAGCTTCATATCCATCTTTGTGCATACGTAAGCCCATCTTACAGATTGGAACGCCGTCCTCATCAATGGTGAAATCGTCCTTATAGGTAAAATGTCCGGTATGTCCGGGGTTGAGGTCGATAAAGGGCGTGATGTTTTCCCGCCTGCAGTATTCATAGACAGGATACGCATCATGGGCGGAATCCAGAAGGAGTTTTTCAATGCGGAGCTCCGGAAGGTATGCTTTCATAGTGAAAAAGGAATGGAGAAAAGAAAGCATGTCATGCCGGGAAGCCCGTTCCAAAAGCGGAAATACCGGGAGATCGCTGTAGGAATCGGAGGCCACATACATGTAGAGGTGGTAACCGAAGAAATAGCATTCCCGATGGGAGTCCCACCCCCAGTTGCAGTCCGGTTGGGAATAATGGCGTTTGCAGCTACAGGAAGGACAGCCTTTTTCCTTGCAATCACAGATCCGTTTTTTCCGCTGCTGTGCAGCAGTCCGGACAGGAGTGCCGTCACCGGCAAGAGCCAGATGGCCTGGGTCAATCAATCCTTTCTGAATAGAAGGGTCCAGGAACTGCTGCTGATAGAGACGGAAAACAAGGGAAAACGGATTTTCTGGCTTGAATTTCCAGTGCTCCAGCAAAGGAAGAAGTTTGGATGCAGTACTGGAAGAATCACAGGGAGTCTTATCGCCCTTCTTTTTCCCTTTGGGCGGTTTCCTTTTAGGGAAACGATCCTTGGGGGAAAGGTTATTCCTGTCGTCCTGCCAGATACGTGAAAAGAAATCATAAAAAGTCCCAACACCGGGAGTATCTCCGAAAGGGAATCCACTGAGGATTGCATAAAGGGGAGTTTCCCGGAGCATGCGGCACCAGACGGTGATGGAAGTTACTTTGAGCTTTAAAGCAAGCAGATAGGAACGCAGCATGCAGGAAGGAAGGCGTGGCTCAGGGCCAAA
This sequence comes from Candidatus Limivivens merdigallinarum, assembly GCA_018713105.1. GTDB lineage: Bacteria > Bacillota > Clostridia > Lachnospirales > Lachnospiraceae > Limivivens > Limivivens merdigallinarum. The sequence continues at coordinate 1,211 of DVFT01000053.1, forward strand.
AACAGAGTAACATTTCTGCATAATGGAATCTGTCTGAGAAAGATCCAGATACCAGAACTGCATGATATACTCCCATGTGCTTTTAGGAAGCACAAAGGGATCAGGATAAAATTTCAGGAAATCGGATACGAAAGTATCCTGATAGGCGGCATGGCCGCCAGGATTACAAGGTAACAAAAAATCGCCTCCAGTCGATGGAAATAAAATATAATCAATCGGCTTCGCCGCAAATTTTGAGCGATTTGTCAAGCGTTTTTTGCAAAAAAGTGGGTGATTTTTTTGAAATAGGGGTCAGAAAGCCTTATAAAATCAGGGCTGAAGATTCCGAGAAGTTATAATTATCAAAAGGAGGAAAAAGATTATGGCATACGTTATTAGCGATGATTGTGTATCCTGCGGTGCTTGCGCAGCTGTCTGTCCGGCAGACGCTATCAGCGAAGGTGATGGCAAATATGTGATCGACGCAGATGCTTGCTTAGACTGCGGTACCTGCGAAGGTGAATGCCCGAACGAAGCAATCCATCCGGGTGAATAATTTTTATACGATAAAAGGCCAGCGTATTCAGAAGGGTACGCTGGTCTTTTCGTTTTCCGTTTTCTCTATTTGTTTTTCTTCTTCCTGGAAAAGGGAAAGCGGATGAATTCTCTGGTCGCTGCCACCTCCCGCCCCCGTTTCTGGTGGGAGCGGATGACTTCATCCAGCCTCCGGTACCGTTCCTCCTCTTTCTCTTCACGCATCTGCATGAGGATGTCCATGCCTTTCAGCACAGAATCCGAGATCCGGTTTTCCAGCTCCTGATTGTTATCCTGGAGGGTTTTCTTGAAAATATTCGTCATAATGGTCTCAAACTGCTGATACTTGTCCAGATCCACCTCGGCGGGAAGCAGTGCCAGCTCCGACTGGGGTTTCTCAAGGTCAAGGGCTTCCTCCTTCTTCCCTTCCTGCACGGGATCCTGTCCTTCCCTTGCCCGCTGGTTTCGTTTTTGTTCCAGATTGATGATATTGTCGAGAGATTTGCCATGCCGTTTGGACAGCTCCGGGAGCAGTACCTTGATCGCCTTCAGCTGCAGCCCTCTTTCTTTCAGTTCCTTAATATTCTGAAATGTGAGAATATCTTCCTCGGTATAGTAACGGTGACCCAACTCAGTTCTGGAAATGGGAAGCTTGAGCTCCTCCTCCCAGTAGCGCAGGACGTGTGTCTCTACCTCCACTTTTTTCGCTGCGTCGGAAATCAAATACCGTTTTTCCTCCATTCCTTGTCCTCCCTATTCCATTTTACGATGCCTACGGATTGCTCCGCTGCTGTGCAGCTCCCGCAATCCTACAAACATTCGGCATCTACAGTTTATCATAAATCTGAAGGGAAGGATATGAAAATAAATCGCAAGTATTGACAAAAAACTGCCTTTACTTCTTCATATTGGCGAACTTGGTATAGTTTGGCAGCCATACCAGTTCCACGGTGCCGATGGGACCGTTTCTTTGTTTGGCGATGATGACTTCGGCGATGTTCTTTTTGTCCGTGTCCTTGTTGTAGTAGTCGTCGCGGTAGAGGAACATGACCACGTCGGCATCCTGCTCGATGGCTCCCGATTCACGGAGGTCGGAGAGCATGGGGCGGTGGTCCGGACGCTGCTCTACTGCACGGCTGAGCTGCGACAGGGCGACTACGGGGACGCCCAGCTCCCTGGCGATCGCCTTTAGGTTTCGGGAAATATCTGAGATCTCCTGCTGGCGGGACTCTGCCCGTTTGCTTCCGGTCATCAGCTGCAGGTAGTCGATGATGATGATTCCTAAGTTCTGTTCCAGCTTGAACTTCCTGCATTTGCTCCGGAGCTCACCTACGGAGATACCGGGAGTGTCGTCGATGATCAGATTAGATTTTCCTACCACTGCGGCTCCCTCGATCAGCTTCGCCCAATCTTCGTCGGACAGGTTTCCCGTTCTCAGAAGCTGGGCGTCCACCTTGGACTCCAGGGAAAAGAGACGGTTCACCAACTGCTCCTTGGACATCTCCAGGCTGAAGATCGCCACAGTCTGACCTTCCTTGAATGCCATATGCTGCGCTACATTCAGGACGAACGCCGTCTTTCCCATGGAGGGACGGGCTGCGATCAGGATCAAATCTGAAGGCTGGAAGCCCGACGTCTTGTAATCCAGGTCGATAAAGCCTGTGGGGATACCGGTGACATTTCCTTTGTTCTTGGAAGCCTTCTCGATCTTGTCCAGGGCGTTCAAGACCACCTGCTTGATGGGTACGAAGTCGCCCCCGCTCCTTCTCTGGACCAGGTCAAAAATCTTCTTTTCCGTGTCCTCCAGGATATCCTCTGTGCGCTCCTTCTGGAGATAACAGGTGTTGGCGATCTCCTCCGTGACCTTGATCATCTTTCGGAGCATGGACTTGTCCTGGACGATGGCTGCATAGTGGCGCACGTTGGCTGAGGTGGGCACCGCATTCAAAAGATCCCTGGCAAACTCCAGGCTGCTGATCTCCGGCGGAACGTCCTTTTCCCTCAGACGCTCCTGCAGCGTCACCAGGTCTACGGGTTTTCCCTCATTATAAAGCTCCAGCATGGCATCAAACAAGATACCATACTGGTGCTGATAAAAGTCTTCACTTGTAATAATTTCCGATGCCGCCATGATGGCGTCCCGGCTCATGATCATGGAACCGATCACAGACTGCTCCGCCTCCACACTGTGGGGCAGCACCCGTTTGATCAGAGCTTCTTCCATTCTTTTATGCCTCTTTTACTTTCACTTTCAATTCCGCGGTTACCTTGGGGTGAAGCTTAATGGGAACCATGGTCACGCCCAACGTCTTAATGGGGCTTGGAAGCTGGATCTTCTTCTTGTCCAGCTCCAGACCGATCTGGCTCTTGGCAGCCTCCGCGATCTCCTTGCTGGAAACGGAACCAAAGGTCTTGCCGCCCTCTCCTACTTTGATGGAAACGGTGACTTCCTTCTTGGAGATCTCCTCAGCCAGAGCTTTTGCCTCCGCCAGAACCTCCTGGGCTACCTTGTCCTCATGCGCCTTCTGAAGCTTCAGGTCGTTGATATTCTTGGCGTTCGCCTCCACGCCCAGTTTCTTGGGGAACAGCATGTTTCTCGCATACCCGTCGCTCACATTGACGATCTCGCCTTTCTTTCCAAGGGACTTTACATCTTCTATCAAAATTACTTTCATGGTTAGATTGCTCCTTCTTCTGTCATTTTTTTGATTACTTCTTTTACTTTCAGGATTCCCTCCTCGACGGTGATTCCGTCAAGCTGGGCTCCCGCGATATTCTGATGGCCGCCTCCGCCCAGACGTTCCATGATGATCTGGACATTCACTTCATCAATCGCCCTTGCGCTCACATAAACTCTGCCCTGATACGCCGTCAGCACAAAGGACGCCTTGATCCCGGTGATATTCAAGAGCTCGTTGGCAGCCTGGGCGCCCACAATGGTGGGGCTTTCCAGATGCTCCGCCGGGCATTTGGTCACCGCATAGCAGTCCATAAAGATCTCTGCATGGCGGACCGCCTCCGCCCTTGCCTTGTAGGAGGGCAGGTCATCCCGGAACATTTTGCGAACCCTGGTCACATCCGCGCCGCTCCTCCTTAAGAATGCCGCAGCCTCAAAGGTACGCACGCCTGTCTTGGTCACAAAATTGTTCGTGTCAATGATGATGCCGGCGTAGATACAGTCAGCCTCCAGAGGCTTCAGGCGGATCTCATCGGTGAAATACTGCAGGATCTCCGCCACCATCTCGCAGGTGGAGGAGGCAAAGGGTTCGATATAGGACAGCACCGCATTCTGGATCAGATCGCTGCTCCGGCGGTGATGGTCCAGGACCACGATGGTTTTCGTCATATCCAGGAGGGACTCACATTCCGTCATAACCGGACGGTTGGTATCCACGACCACAAGAACCGTCTGATTGCTGACGATGTCCTCCGCCCTGTCATGGCCGATGAACATATCGTCCTCAAATTCCTTGCTTTCTTTGAACAGGTTTACCCAGGGACGGATGGAGCCGTTGATAGGACCTAAGACGATATGGGCTGGTTTTTCCATCAGCCTTGCCGCCCGGTAGATGCCCACGGCAGCGCCGAAGCTGTCGATATCCGTGATCTTGTGGCCCATCACCAGCACATTGTCGCTGTTTCCGATAAATTCCCTTAAGGCCTGTGCCTTCACTCTCGCCTTTACCCTGGTATTCTTCTCCATCTGCTGGGATTTCCCGCCATAGTAGGAGATATTGTCATTGTCCTTGATGACCGCCTGGTCGCCGCCCCTGCCCAATGCCAGCTCAATGGCGATCCTGGAAAATTCATAGTTCTGAAGATAGCCTTTTCCATTGATGCCCATTCCGATGCTCAGGGTCACGCTCATCTCGTTTCCGATATTTACCGCCTTGACCTCCTCCAAAAGGGAGAACCGGTTGGCTTCCAGTTCCTTCAGATATTTGTATTTGAGGATCACGAAATATTTGTCCTTCTCAAGCTTCTTGACGATACCGTCATAGTTTGCCATATATTTCGTAATCTTCCGGTCGATCAGCGCCACCAGAAGGGAACGGCGCACTTCTTCGATGCTCTCAAGGGCTTCGTCATAGTTGTCCAGATAGATCAGCCCCGGAACTAACTTTTGGTCCTGATTCTCCTGGATATAGCGCTTGAGCTCCGTGTCGTCAAAGAGATAGATGGCGATCAGGTAGTTCCTGCCCTCCGGGATCTCGATCATATCCACAGATTCCGCCAGCCCCTCCACGTTGACCCGCTGAAGCCTTGCGCAGTAATCCTTCTTCCCGTAGTGGATCTCCACTTCCTTCACTTCCTTGGGAACCGGCAAGGTACCCTGATGGATCTCAGGAAAGAGAGTCTGGATATTCTTGCGGTAGCGCTTGTCCTTGCCTACCATATGGCACAAGGTCTGGTTCATCCAGATGACCCTGCCGTCACAGTCCAGGATCCCATAGGGGATCAAAAACTCATCCAGCAGCGTCTTTTGGACCTGTCCGTACTGCGTCGCAAAGGAAATCATCTCGTTAAGGATCCTCGGCCTGCTGCGGAACATCAGGTAGAACGTCAGGATCAGCTGAAAAAGGACAAACAGGGAAACCACGATTCCTGCGCGAAAGGAAATGAGATAGATCAAAATATTCACCAGAACCATGACCGCCAGGATCATCGCCGGCCACTGGAAATAGGACTTCAGCCTTCCCTTATACTTAATCTTATTTTTTTTCATAGTCTGCTCCTATTCGTACTGTTAGAAAAAAAGCTCTTAGCATTACTTTACCAGATTCTAACCATTCCTACAAGTATTTTTCATATACATCCCAGGAAACACTCGGATATCCGCATGTCCGTGCAAGCAAGCTGATCCATCCATACGACTGCCCTCCGGGCGCACTCACATAAAATGGGGCAGCAAAGCCGCCCCATCTCTTCATCATTCTTTAGCAAAATAATTCGCCAATTCCGCAAATTCCTTCAAGCTGAGCGCCTCCCCGCGGATCGTCTTGGAATATCCCAGCGCCTCCAGAGCGGCTAAGACCTGCTCCTTTGTCATGGAAAGCTCCGAAGCGTTCGCCAAGGCATTGACCAGCGTCTTCCTCCTCTGGTTAAACGCCGCCCGGATGATACCGAACATCAGATGCTCATCCTTGACCGCCACCGGCGGGGTCTCATAGCGGGTCAGCCGGATCACGGCGCTCCCCACATTGGGTCTTGGCATAAAGCAGTTGGGCGGGACATTCGCCGCCAGATAAGGCTCTGCATAATACTGGACCGCCAGGGAAAGGGCGCCGTAGTCCTTTCCTCCGGGTCTTGCCTGCATTCTCTCCGCCACTTCCTTCTGTACCATCACCGTCAGGCTTTTTAAGGGAACTCCGCTTTCGAAAAGCCCCATGATGATGGGGGTGGTAATATAATAGGGAAGATTTGCCACCACCTTGATGGGTTTCCCGCCGTTCTTCTCCATGGCAAGCTGATTGATATCCAGCTTCAGCACATCCTGGTTGATGACCGTCACATTGTCATAGGCGCTTAAGGTGTCCTCCAGGATGGGGATCAGATGGCCGTCGATCTCCACCGCCGTCACCTGCCCTGCTGCTTCCGCCAGATACTGGGTCAGGGTGCCGATACCCGGACCGATCTCCAGCACGAAGTCCTCCCTGGTGATCTCAGCTGCCTGGATGATCTTGTCCAGCACATGGGCATCGATCAGGAAATTCTGCCCGAATTTTTTCTGGAAATTGAACTGGTATTTCTTCAGCACCTCGATGGTCTTCTGGGGATTCGATAATTTATCCATGTATTCCATACATCCTCATTGCATTTTCATAGGTTTTCTGTTCCACTTCCTCCGGGGAAAGTCCCTTCAGGCTGGCAATCGCCTCGATGATATAAGGCAGGTTCAGGGAGGAATTGCGTTTTCCCCGGTTGGGAGCCGGAGCCAGGTACGGGCAGTCCGTCTCCACCAGGATCCTCTCCAAGGGAACGTAGCTTGCCACTTCCTTCATCACTCTGGCGTTCTTGAAAGTGACGACGCCCCCGATGCCGATGTAATATCCCAGATCCAGATAATCCCTCGCCATCTCCCTGGAACCGCTGTAGCAGTGGATGACGCCTCCCGTTGTCCCTGCATGATGCTCTCTTATGATGTCAAAGGTATCCTTCGCCGCATCGCGGCTGTGGATGATCACCGGAAGCTTTGCCTCCTTTGCCAGGGAAAGCTGGCGGACAAACCATTCCTTCTGCACCTCCCTGGGCTCCACATCCCAGTGGTAGTCCAGACCGATCTCTCCCACAGCCACAATCTTCTTTTCCCCGGTGAGATGAAGCAGCCAGTTCATTTTATCCTCATCCAGCTCTCCTACATGGTCGGGGTGGATCCCTACGGCGCCGTAGAGAAAGGGATACTGCTCGGTGAGCTTCACCGTAGCCTTGACCCCTTCGACGGACGCCCCCACATTGACGATCTTTCCGATCCCTGCCCCTTCCATGGAGGAGAGGAGCTCCTGCCGGTCTGTGTCAAAGGCTTCATCGTCGTAGTGTGCATGACTGTCAAATATCATCTCTATTTCACCTTTACTTTCTTTACGCTTCCAAATTCTCCCGCAAGGAGACGTCGTCCGGCCTTTCCTGCTGCCCTGACCTTGACATAGTAGGTTTTTCCTTTTCTCAAGCCGTCGATGGTACAGGTTCTTTCCTTCGTGACCTCTGCCTTCTTGAATCCCCTGTCGGGTTTTGTGGAAAGGTAGACCGTATACTGGACTGCCCCTTTTACAGGCTTGATCTTCAGCGTGAGTTCTCTCTTTCCGGCTGTCGCCCGATAGGCGGGCGCCTCCGGAACTACCGTGATCGTCACGCTCTTTTTGGCAGTCGCGCCAAATCTCGCCTGACAGGTGATCGTTGCCTTTCCCGGCTTTTTCGCCGTCACTACACCGTTTTTATTCACTGCGGCAATGGTCCGGTCAGAGCTCGACCAGCGCACTCCCGTATATTTGGTTCCTTGAGGAAGGACAGCTGCCTGAAGCCTGACCTTGTCCTTCACAGCCATTTTGCGGGGGACGCCGGACAGACGGATGGATGAGGGGTAATCTCCTACAATCACCTTTACCTGCACTCTCGCCCCTCCATCCCTGCTCTCAATGGTGATTCTTGCCGTCCCCTTCTTCTTTGCCCGGAGGAGACCTTTTCTGTTTACGGACACGACGGAAGGCTTGCTGCTTTCATAGGAGAGTGAGGGATCATAAGCGTCCTTTGGGCGTACCTCCGGCTTCAGGCGGTATGTTTCCCCCAAAGCCAGACGGATGGTCTTATCCTCCAAACGGATTTTCGTCACCTTGGTATTTACCGTCACAGAAGCTTTCAGCTTCTCACTTCCTCCATCTTTCAGGGCTGCCGTGACCGTCGCCTTTCCGGAACCTGCTGCCGTGATTTTCCCGTTTTCCACACGGACGGCTTCCTCATTGCTGCTGCTCCACCAAAAAGTCTCCGGTGAGATCTTGGCAGTCAGAAGAGGATTTCCTTTATTTTTGAGCAGAACCACCAGTTCCGCGCTCTTTCGCGGCTCCAGGATCCAGGTATCCTTTTCCAAGCTCATGGGATAGGCGCCTGCCCTCGCACGGATCCTGACTTTGGCCTTTCCGTCTAAGCCGCTGCCCGTCCGTTCCGCCGCCTCATCGCTGAAGAGCTGAACCCAGTATCGGGTTTCCCCCTGGGCAAAACAGCCGATGCCGATGCTTTTGACCTCGGTATCCAGAATGTTTGCCCGGTGCCCTGCCGAGGAGATCCAGTCACTGTAGATTTCCTGAGTGCTGCTGTTTCCCGCAGCGATGTTCTCCGTCTTGACCTTGGCGCTCACGGTGGAAAAATTCGTCCCGTCCGGCCTTACATGGGAAAAATCGATTGCCAGCTCTGCCGCCCTTTCCATGGCTTCCTCCAGAAGCTCTGCATCCATGGAAAGCGCCGGAAGCCCTTGTTTTTCCCTCTCCTGGTTGACCAGGTTCAGCATAGTTCCGGCTTCGCTGTAGAGACGGCTGCCTTCCACCAGGATGCCGCCTCTCTGCTGATAGGAGCCGTCCCCGTTTGCCTCCAGGGCGTCCGGCATCGTAAGTGTCAAACTTTGGCAGCCAAAGAACGCATTTTTCCCAACGTTCAGGACGCTGTCAGGAACCGTAAAGCTACCGAGGGAGGTGCAGTAGCAAAAGCACTGCTCTCCGATCTCTTCCACCTGGCCTCTGAACATTACGCTTTTTAAACTTCTGCAGCTTCGAAAGAGCTGGATCGGGAGTTTCGTCACTCCGCTTCCGATCACTGCGCTCTCCAGGGACGTACATTCCTGGAACACTCCAATCCCCAGATACCGGACGCTGTCAGGAACGGTCACAGATTTCAGGCTTTGGCACTCCCAAAAGGCGAATTCCTTGATGGAGGTGAGGCTGTCAGGCAGCTGAATGGAGCTTAGGTTTTCAAAACCAGTAAAAGCCTTGCTCCCGATGGACGTGATTCCGTCCTCCACGATGACTGCCGTAATCTCTTCCGCGCTTCCCTCGCCCGTCTCCTCCAGAGCCGAAGCCACATCTGCCAGCTCGCCGCTTCCCTGGACGGTCAAGGTTCCTCCTGACACGGCATACGTCATACCGCCCTTCTGAAGGGAGTTCTTCTGGGCGCTTTCAGGAAGCGCACTTTCCAAAAGCTCCTGGGCGTTTGCGGGAAGCGCACTTCCCATGCAGAAGATTCCCAGCAGCAAACACAGCATGGCAGCTATGCCGAATTTCCATTTTTTCTCTTGTACTCTCATCTCAACAGATCTCTGCTCCTGCCGGTATCTTTTTCTCCGGTACCATCAGGGAAAGCTCGCCGTTCTCATCTTCCGCGCAGAGGATCATTCCCTCGGAAAGCACCCCTGCCAGCTTGGCGGGTTTTAAGTTTACCAGCACCATGACTTTCTTGCCTACCATCTCTTCCGGTGTATAATGTGCCTTGATGCCGGACACGATCTGCTTCACTTCGCTTCCGATCTTCACCTTGGAGCAGAGCAGTTTCTTGGACTTCTTCACTGCCTCGCACTCGATGATCTCTCCCACCTGGAACTGCATTTTTTCGAAATCCTCAAAGGTGATCTCCGGTTTCTTCTCAATGTCGATCACCGGCTCCTCCTGTACACCCGATTCTTGTTTCTGTTTTTCCATGAGTGCTTCCGCTTTTTCCAGAACCTCTTTCATGTCCAGGCGTGCGAAGAGGATCTCCGGCTGGTCGGTCACCTTGGCGCCGGACTCATAGAGACCGAATGTATCCATCTCTTCCAGGGTACGTTTCTTTGCGTTCAGCTGAGAGAGGATTTTCTTTGAGGTTCCGGGCATGAAGGATTCCAGCAGGGACGCGCCGATGCTGATGCTCTCCACCAGATTGTAGAGAACGGTCGCCAGACGGTCTGCCTTCGTCTCGTCCTTTGCCAAAGCCCAGGGCATGGTCTCGTCGATGTATTTGTTGCAGCGTTTAAACAGGGTGAAAATCTCCGTGATGGCGTCTGCCACGCGCAGCTTATCCATTTTCTCGGATACCTTGCCGGCTGTGGCGAGGACGACTGCCTTCAGATCCTCATCCACGGCTTCCGAAACGCCCTTGTCCGCTACCACGCCGCCGAAGTATTTGTTGGACATGGAGATGGTACGGTTCACCAGGTTGCCAAGGGTATTTGCCAGGTCGGAATTCAGTCTCTCCACCATCAGCTCCCAGGAGATCACACCGTCGTTCTCAAAGGGCATCTCATGGAGCACGAAATAACGCACTGCGTCCACGCCGAAGAACTCCACCAGATCGTCGGCATAGAGCACGTTTCCTTTGGATTTGCTCATCTTGCCGTCCCCCTGCAGAAGCCACGGATGGCCGAAGATCTGCTTCGGCAGCGGCAGCCCCAAAGCCATCAGGAAAATGGGCCAGTAAATGGTATGGAAACGGATGATGTCCTTGCCGATAAGATGCAGGTCTGCAGGCCAGTTTTTCTTGAACAGATCGCTGCTCTCCCCGTCACATTCATAACCGATTCCGGTGATGTAGTTGGTGAGGGCATCCAGCCATACATAGGTGACATGCTTCGGATCGAAGCTTACCGGGATTCCCCAGGTAAAGGAGGTCCTGGACACACAGAGATCCTGCAGTCCCGGAAGCAGGAAGTTGTTCATCATCTCATTTTTTCTGGATACAGGCTGGATAAATTCCGGATGCTCGTTGATGTATTCGATCAGCTTCGGAGCGTACTTGCTCATCTTGAAGAAGTAAGCTTCCTCCTTTGCCGGCTGCACCTCCCGTCCGCAGTCCGGGCATTTGCCGTCCACCAGCTGGGATTCGGTGAAGAAAGATTCGCAGGGTGTACAGTAGAGACCTTCATAGTATCCCTTGTAGATGTCTCCCTGGTCGTAGAGCTTTTTGAAGATCTTCTGCACCTGCTTCTCATGGTAGTCGTCGGTGGTGCGGATGAATTTGTCATAAGAAGTATCCATGAGATCCCAGATTCTCTTGATTTCCGTGGACACCTGGTCTACGAACTCCTTGGGCGTGATGCCTGCTTCCTCCGCTTTCAATTCGATCTTCTGCCCGTGTTCGTCCGTTCCGGTCTGGAAAAATACATCGTATCCCTGTTCCCGTTTGAACCGGGCGATACTGTCTGCCAGCACGATCTCATAGGTATTGCCGATATGCGGCTTGCCGGATGTGTAGGCAATGGCTGTGGTCATGTAGAATTTTTTCTTTTCCATTGTTTGAATTCCCTCCTGGTTCTGTTGGGCGTATCCATCCGCCCCATTGTTTGTCTTGTTCAGTCTTTGCGATACCACGTACAGCTCACAGCTGGCGCTGTTCCCTGTACCGCCCATCTCGCGGCATACACCGCTCGATGACCGTTGCCCGTCGGATATCCGCCTGTCTGTGCAAGCGAACTTGTACATCCATGCGGCTGCCCTCCTGTTCAGCTCGTGACTTCGTCACTCGCTGACCGTTGCCCGTCGGATATCCGCCTGCCTGTGCAAGCGAGCTTGCACAGACAGGCGGCTGCCCTCCGGGCGTATCGCACAAAAAACCCGCCTTCCCAGCTTTGAGAAGACGGGTGATTCCCGTGTTACCACTTCACTTCATCCGCACCTCGCAATGCGGATCTCTGCGAGTGCCTTTGACACTCTCCCGCTGTAACAGGCGGTCCTGTCATAAGCTTGGGATCTCTCCCTCACCAATGCCGCTCCAAAGCCATCTTCCCTCCGGATCTTCCGCTCCCCTCTCAGCCAACGGGGATTCTCTGTAGTGGTCCATGCCGGGGTACTCTCTTCTTCCCTGCGTTTTTCCTATGTACTAAGCTAACATATCGGGAAGCGATTGTCAAGGGATCAAGATTCCCTCATTTTGAATTCATTTTTGGTTTACGATCCCGTTTGGGCTTTGGAGAGAAACTTCTTCCGTCTCGTAAGTAATCGTTACAGAGAAATTCCGGAAACCGGTATCAAATTTCCGAATCAGACGTCTGGCGATTATCGCGCAGTCCTCATACGTGCAGGCAGGAAGGAGCAGGACATACTGGGTACGGCTGTACTCGGAGGCCACGTCCCCGATGCGTAACGAGGTGCTGATGATATCTTTCAGTTTTTTCATTGCCTTCTGTTCGATGTCGGCTTTCTGCTTTTCATCCAGACTTCTGCCCCGCACATTCACAGTCAAAAGCATGACGTATTCTGCCAGCCCCAGACGTTCCAGACGGCGTGCTTCCATCCGGTAGATCTGCTGAAAAATCTCATATTGGCAGAAAAATACGGTCGTAGGTTTTTCTTTTTCCCCGAACTCCTCAAAGACATCTTCCATGCTGCGTCGCTCAATCCTCTTATTCTGAAGGATTTCCCGGTAGGCGTGCTTTAATTTGTCCAGATTCCATACTCCCAGACGTTCCTGGAGCATCTTAACCGTCTCCTCATAGTGGGCGATGGCAAGGTCATCTTTGCCTTGGCCGGCAAGCCCTTTGATGATCCAGTAATGGAGTTCCTCGTCCAGGGGATCATAAGAAGCTGCTCTCCGGCAGATCTCCGTCATCTGCTCGAACTGCCCTGTGGTCTGATAGATGCTTGCCAGCTCCTTCACAGCGTTCATATACAGGGCGTTATAGTAGGTGGCTTCCGAAATCATCCAGGTTTCCTCCTGAAGGGTATCCACCATAGGACCTGTATAACACTCCAACGCATACTCATAGTCACGCTTTTGCTCCTCTATGTCTGCCGGTTTCTCTTGTTTGATCCTCTCACAGGCTTCCTCAAAAACTTCCAAATCTATCACAACGGGGATCTCACTATTCCAGGCATACAGACCATGGCTGCTGACAATATACGAATCGTTCCCTAATACTTTCAGGCTGATTCTCAGCCTATAGACAAGATTTTTCAGTACGCCGGCAGGATTCTCAGACTGCCCTTCACTCCAAATCACATCTCCCAATTCCTGGCTGGGAACCGGTCTCTTTCTGTGAAGCAGCAAGTACACCAAAAGCTTCATTCCTTTTTTGGAATGGAGACTTTTCTCATCCAGCTTTCCGCCGGGACCCTCTATCTGAAATTTTCCCATAAGCGTCACTGTTATCGCTTTATCATTCCCATTCACTGTTTGTAGCCCTCTCATTGATTCATTATCGGTATCTGTTCAGTCAACTGAACTGTTCTTATCGTCTTATGCTTCAGCCCGTACAAATGCAGCAGGTATTCTTTCCCTGTCGCTTGGCTTCATACAATGCATGATCCGCACTTCCGTAGATACTCTGCCTCAAATCTTCCTCTCTCTCAGCGATGGCAATTCCGATACTGATCGTGACCGGAGGGGAAACGCCATACTGACCTGCATATTCCTCGAACTCCCCAATCAGTCTCTTTGCCTTTGCAACAGCGACCTCGTCCTCATAAACATTTTTCATAACAATGAGAAACTCATCGCCTCCCAGTCGGCAAATATCGTCATTCATCCGAAACGACTGCCTTATGAGTTTCACCAGGTCTTTCAGCACCTCATCTCCTACTGCATGACCCAGCGTATCGTTTAATGCTTTGAAATTATCGATATCCAACAAAAGCAGAGCGCATTTTGCATTGGGAGGTTTCTGCCGGAAATACAAATGAAGGGCTCCTTCCAGATATCTCCGGTTATACGCACCCGTCAGTGCGTCCAGCTGATAATCTTTCAAAAGCTGTTTCTCATGGTCAATGTTCTTCAACACCCCCATGATTCTCCAAAGTCTTCCGCCCTTATCATAGAGTCTCAAGGCAGACAGCCGATACCAGCCGTATCCGCCTCTTCCTATACGGTTTCGGAACTCAATCGGAGCTTTCTCTTTCCCTTTCAAAATATTCCGGCAAAGATTGTCTCTGTCCTCAGGGTGAATCCTCCTCTTCACTTCCGGCTCTATCTGAGCCTGATAACCTTCATATATTTCCTCGCCTTCCTCTGTATAGAGCCAGAGAATCTCTTTTGATACGTCGTACTCAAATACGATACCGTCTATCAAATTGATCAAGGCGCTGTTTCTCAACTGTTCCTCGGTCAGTCTCTCATCCATCTTGCTCATTACCGCTCTCACTTTCAGGAATAGTTACATTTTAGCATAAATATGTGTCCAATTCTATAAAAATCCGAACTAACATTTTTAAAAGTTCTAATTCACTGACAAAATTGCCTATCAAATTCCCGTCACTTCCAAGGAGCACTCCCTGCCAGCTGGAATGTCGCCGGCTATTCACAACCACATCCAAGGTCTTCAGCCTGCCTTTCTGTTCCCCCAGCTCCCTGTCGCTTAAGACGCATGTGTCCGGGCGGCCTTTCCGTCTTTTTTCTTCCAGTTTATTCGAAAAAGTCCGCCTCTGCTGAAATGCCATCGGATATCCTGCCATATCAAAAATCTCTTCCCCCTTCATGAGGATTTCTCCCAGATTGGCAAATTCCGACGGCTCTTTCCGGAACTTGGTATAGATACGCCCTGAGATCGTGCCATTCTTATATTCATCTAAACAGATCCGCAATGTCCCCCTCGGAAAGGTTCTTTCTTCCATCCCTTCTCCTCCGTTATCCGTCTTCTTGATCACTGTAAAAATACCCATAATTTTCCTAATTTTAAACCAGTATAAAATTCTCCGGTCACAAAACGGTCACATTCCTGCCAGACATCAAAATTGACCAGGAAAATGTTATTTCTGACTACATTCCAAAACTATGAGATTTCTGATGGCAGGCAGATTCCCATTGACGCCAGCAGGCGGGCATGGTATAGTACATTCATCGGGACATGGTTCTAATGTCCTGCATTATCGATCGGTTCCCGTTCGGGAATCAAAATCCCATTTACATGAAACAAAGGATAACAACAAAAGATCACACCGGAAAGAGTTGAGAAGGACAGGAATCTTAGCTATAATAGTGGTATCAAAAAAAGCAAACGAAGTTCTGTCCCTGGGGATTCTGCGCCCAAACCCGCTCTTTCCGGAACAAGGA
>DVFT01000054.1 GCA_018713105.1 Candidatus Limivivens merdigallinarum
GGCGCTATATTCAGCACCGCCGCCAAAAATCCCCGCCGTACCTCACTGTTTCTCATCAGCTCCTTGAAGCAGAAATCTACCTTCGGGCTCATGAGAAAGGCGTCCTTTCCCTTTGTCTTGACCTCTGTCATCCAAAACCTCCTTTTCTCTCCGGAAAGGATGGATTCAGACACAGAATTTCCCAAAAACAGAACTTCTTTTTGCCTTTGTGATACCACTATTATAGCCAAGATTCCTGTCCTTCTCAACACTTTCCGGTATATTCTTTTTTGTTTGTTCCTTTGGAATTAATATCCCTGAATAGGGAACCCTTCGACAGCAGGATTTCTGACCTGATCCTGCGATAGAAAAATGATCGTCACATGCAGCTGCGATGCCTTGTTTTGATTAACATATCATATTTTGCTTTTGTAGTCAATTAATTTATATAGGGTGACTACGCTGACTGACGGTGCTGTGTGCCAGTGACACACGTTTAGCACCGACTGAAACGTAGGCCGCAGATGGAACTTCAGGCAAGCTGTTCGGCGAATTATGATTGTGTCACTTTACTGTACTGGCACGTTTCATGTTAATTCGAGAATCCAACACAAAAAATCCCGCTGGCAATCGGCATGCTTTCATCCGATTCCAGCGGAATTCCACGATTTCACCCAATATTTGATTTCCACGGCAGTAAACCAAACGCAGCAGTAAGTCAAGCGCAGCCGTAAACACACTCATTTAGCAGGCACTGCAAGCCAGACACCGCATCAGGCTCTCAAAATGCTGTCATACAGGCAGTAGCACTGCGGTGCTGCATCCACTGCCCTTTCCATCGTGAGATACTTCTCCTGTCCGGGAACCAGATCGAAATAGTTATCGGACAGCAGGATATCTTCCCCGAAATCCACTTCCACAAACTTTGCGAACTCGTCTGTGGTCAGCTTCCAGGTGCAGTCATCTACTTTTTCGCAGCGGATGGCCGGTTTTCGGAATTCAAAGTGTTTTGCAGGAACGAAGAGTACCGTTCCTTCTCCGACAATGTTTCCCTCACTTGTGTAGGAATAAGCCAGGTAATATTCCCTCATATCCTGCCGCGTTTTCAAAATTTCTTCGAATTCCAGGCGGACGATCCGCTCTGAGTGAAGTCTTCTCACCTTGCATGGGATCTCTTTTTCCTGTATTAAGCCTTTTTCCACATGGAACAGCTGGTATCTTAGGATGCCCTCGGTGCTGGTGAGCATCTCATTGCTGATATGAAGCTCCACCGTGGTTCCCTCTTCCATGGCAGAGACCAATACCGGCTCGTAGAAGCGTTTTGCCCCGTACTGGAGCCCTTTCCATCTGCCAAAGCAGTCGATGCTCGCCCAGGATGCCACCTGCCAGCAGTCGTTTACCTGCCAGAACAGAGTTCCCATACACCTTCTGTCGTTTCGGTTTCTTCTCCAATGTTCCACACCGTAGCGGATTCCTTCCATCTGGATCATCTGGGAGAGATAGACCAGCGCACGGAAATCCTTTGGGAATTTGAAGTATTGGCTGATATAGGAATTGATCACACGGTTGCCGTTCTTGCTCTTTTGATGGTTTTCCATCACATAGGAAAAAATATTCCGATCTTCCGGCAGAGTAAAGGTCTCAATGGTTTTCATACAGGGGAAGGACTGCAGCCCAAACTCGGAATTAAACCTGGGGTAGGTGCTCCTGTAATGGGTAAATGGCAGCTCTCCATGCCATACACGCCAGTCGTGGGAATCGCCGTAGTTTTCGTTCTCCACGTCCCACATGCTTCCCTTTGAGGAAGGAGAACTGGGCCAGTAAAAAATATCCGGTGCTTCTCTATGTACCAGTTCTTTCATGTCCTTCTCATACTGCTGGATATACATCTCCTTATACTTGGGATTCATATCGTCCCAGATCATCAGCTCCGTCTCATTGTTGCCGCAGAGCAGGGCAATACAGGGATGTTCCCGGAAGCGCCTGGTCTGCTCCACGATCTCAGCCGTCATGTTTTCCTTTTCTTCTCCATGCCAGATGGTGACCAGATTAGCAAACATGAAATCCTGCCAGATCATCAGCCCCTTTTCGTCACAGTAATCCAGGAATTCATCCGCCGGATACACCCCTCCGCCCCAGATACGGATCATATTGAAATTTGCTTTCAGGCAGCTGTCCAGAAGCTTTTTCGACCGCTCTGCGCTATACCGCCCGAGAAGGCTGTCCTCCGGTATGTAATCTGCTCCCTTTGCAAAAACCTCCACTCCATTGATGCGGAAGTAGAAGGAAGTTCCCCAGCGATCCTGATCCTGGCAGAGTTCCAATGTCCGAAGCCCAATCCGCTTTACTTTTCGGTCTATGCACTGCCCATCGCTGTAGATTTCACAGGTTACCTGGTAAAGAGGCTGCTCTCCATATCCGCGGCACCACCAGAGTTTGGGATTCTCGATGATGAATTCGGCTTTCCCCTCTGCGTTCTCTTCCGTACAGAGTATCGTTCCATCCGGATCTTCCACGGAGATCCGGCATCGAATCTCTTTTCCTGCAGTTTTCTTCGCATCTGCAGCCAGTCCTGCCGCCTCGTCGTCTGTTCCATTCCCCTGGATGGATGCACGATTCTCTTCAAAAAATTCATTTTCCATAGTGCAGGTCAGGGTCACCCGTTCAAAACCATGTTTTTGGTCCACTTTAAAATTGCGGATCCGTCCGGTCTGAAATCCCTGGATGCCAATAGATTTCCAGATTCCCATATCCGGCAGGGCAGGAACCCAGTCCCAGCCAAACATATATGCTGCTTTCCGGATCTGCATATGTGCCTGGAACAGATGCCCTTCCAGATCCATGTCCGGATGTCTCTTTTTCATCATTTCCGCATAGGTGCAGGGGGAGGTAACGTGCACGATAATCTCATTCTCCCCGCCAGTCACAAGCTTCGTGATATCCGCTTCCCATCTCCGGTGCATATTGTCGCAGTGAAGCACCTGCGTTCCGTTGATTTCAATATCCGCAAGGGTATCGATCCCATCGCAGAACAAGATCAGCCGCTCCATCCCCTGCAATTTGGGATCCAGCTGAAAGCTTCTCCGATAGTCATAATCCTTTTCGGAAATCTCCATGGCATCGATCTCATTATCCCGATAGAAAGGATCCTCGATCAGCCCGGCATCCAACAGATTCTGGTATACCGTTCCCGGGATCTTCGCCGGGATCCAGTCGTTGGAATCCGTGGATTTGAATTCCCAGCTTCCGTTTAGTAGTTGTGTGTTCATGTGGGTTCCTCCTATTTCACTGCTCTTGCAGAAATTCATCCAGTGTCAATCTTTCACCGGCTTTTAATTCTTTATTCAAGATCTTCTTTCCGTAACGGATTTGATATACTCCATCTGCCCCTGCCTGAATGACAGCCTTGGATAATTTTCCCATCTTCCAGGTCAGATCCGCTTTCCCGCCATTTTTAATACTAATACCGTTCAATTTCCCGTGCTTCCACGCAGGAGGCAGCGCCGGTAAAAGATCAATGGTCTTTTCATGGCTCTGTATCAGCAGCTCCGTCATAGCTGCTGTCAGTCCGGTATTTCCATCTAATTCCCAAGTTCCCTTCCACATCGTATCCAAATCCGCCATTACGGAGGCAAGGTTGTTTCGCACAATTTGTTGGAAGATACCTCTTAAAATCTCTTGTGCCTTTTCACCGTCCTTCAGCCGGGCAAAATAACCCAGCAGCATATTCATTCCCCATGATGTGATCTCAAACTGTTCACACCTTCTCGCTATACTCACCCTGGCTGCCTTTGCAAGCTCCGGCTCCTGTTCCGGTTTGATCTGCCAGAACGGATAGATTCCTAGCAAGTGTGAAGTATGCCTATGATTTGGGATCGGCTCCTCAAAGTCATAAAACCACTCTTGAATCTGTCCTTTTTTCCCAATTCGATAGGGCGGTAATGCTTCCAATACCCGGCTCGCCCGATTTTGGAGTTCCATTCGAAAGGACGAAGTTTCCTTTAAAACATCGATTGCTTTTCGATAATCCTCTAAGAGTTCTCTTACCAAAATCACATCGCATGTATTGGAAAGGGAAAGAAAATAATGTTTACCATCCACAGAAAACTGGTTTTCCGGTGAATAGGATGGACCGGTCATAAAATATTGTTTCTTTTCATCCCAAAACACATAATTCAGCACAAATTTTGCTGCCCCTTCCAAAATAGGAAGTCCATGCTGCTGCAGAAAATCCAAATCTCCGGTATATTCATAGTAATCCCAAGCCATGACTGCACACCAGGCTCCGCCCAAGGAAAAGACTCCCCAGTTATATGCCCAGCCCAATGAAGTGAAGCCCCATGGATTCGATACTACGTGTGCCGTCCATCCATCCGCTCCATATGCTTCCTTTGCTGTTTTTTCTCCGGACGGAATCAGAATCTCTTCCAAATATCTGAAAAATGGCTGATAGCATTCTGGAAGACTTGTCTGGGCACATGCCCAATACTGCATCTGTAAATTCATGTCTATATGCATATCCTGCGTACAGTCAATATTATTATAGATATTATCGTTCCAGATACCTCCCATGTGAGTCGGCAAAGGAGAATCTTCTCTGGAAGATGCGATCAAAAGATATCTTCCGTATTGATACATCAATGCATAAAGCGCCAGATCTTCTTCTCCTGCTTTTGCTTTTGCAAGACGTACATCTGTGGGGATATCATGTTTCTCCTCTTCTCCGAGACTGATCTCCATTCTGTGAAACAGAGGACTCACATCAGCAATATGCTCCTCTTTTAATGTTTCATATCCTTTTTCCCAAGCAACACATACCCGTTGTTTTGCCCTTCTGCCCGGATCAGAAAGAAACATCGTTGTCTCCAAATCTAAGAACACATCGATCTTCCGAGTCTTCTCCACAAAAAGTTTCCCGCTCTGAAAGCGAATCATCCCGTCCGTAGAAAATTTTGTACATCCCTGAAGATGAACTCCATGTTTTCCGTCGCTATGCAATGTTTCCAGAGCATCTCCCTCAATGAGCACGTTTTCTCCGTCAAAATCCGAAAAACACGTATTATTTCCAATTCCTGCAAAATGAAATTCTACTGAAAACGGCTGGTCTGCCTCCAATCTCAGGCAAAATACTTGCGCTGGATTTGAGAGAAAACATTCTCTTAAATAAGTGCTTCCCCCAAGTTCAAATGTCGTCTTTGCGATTCCTTCCTCCAGGAACAGACTTCTTTCCAGCTTCTCATCCTGCCGTTGGTTCTCTCTGCCTGAAAGCCCCTCCAATATACGGATCCGCAGTTCACCCACAGGCATATTCGTACCATACTGATTTTTGTTTCCTATAAAGTTATGCCCCAGGAGATCCGCCTTTTCATAATTCTGTGCTGACAACTCTTTTCGGATTTCCCACATCAGCTCTCTGGTTCCTGGACGGTTATTTTCATCGGAGGGCGCACCGGACCAAAAGCTGCTCTCATCGATCTGTATCCGTTCTTCGTTTGCACCTCCGTATACCATGGCTCCCATCCTGCCATTTCCGATAGGCAAAGCCTCAATCCATTCCTTTGCCGGCTGTCGATACCATAGTCTATTTCCCTGTCTCATCTCGCACCTCGTTCTGCCGGAATCCCAGCATTTCCTCATTTCCTTATGATCAGCCCTTTACAGCGCCGCCAATTGTCAAGGCTTTCTCTACCTGCTCGCTAAAAATCAAATAAATTACAATTGTTGGAATACTTGCAACAACAAAACATGCTCCCATAGCTCCCCAGTCTGTAGAATGCTGGCCTACAAAGGATGATAATCCGACTGGCAGTGTTTTCACTTCTGGTTTTGATATTAAAATAGATGCCAATGTATATTCATTCCAAATATTCAAAAAGGCAAAAATAAGGGAGGTTGCAATTGCCGGTTTGATTAAGGGAATCATAATGTTAAGAAATGTTCTTCCTACGCTCGCACCATCCAAAAAAGCGGATTCTTCCATTTCCTTTGGCAAAGTCCTAAAAGAAGTGGACAGCACCATACAGGTAAATGCCAGATTAAAGGCAATATACGGAATAATCAAAGCTCCGTAGGTATTAGCCAAATGCATCTGTTTCACCAAAATCGCCAACGGAATAATAATAACCTGAATCGGAATGAAAAGTCCCATAGTAAGGTATCCCACCGCTGCTCCTTTGCCTCTCCACATCATTCTTGTGGTAGCATAAGAAAACGGAAGCGCCAATACCAGAATTCCAGCCACAGATGCAAAGGTAACGATAATACTGTTTCTGAAATATCCAATTAAGTCAAATGCATTAAATGCTCTTACATAATTTTCAAACTGCGGGTCTAACGGCGGTCCAAAGGGATTGGTAAAAA
>DVFT01000055.1 GCA_018713105.1 Candidatus Limivivens merdigallinarum
GAAGATCAGGTAAATCGGGTGATCGACAGGCTGAAAACAATGGAGGAAATCCTGTCTGACAATGAGAAAACTCTGGTATTGGATGCCATCAGTGAATTGGCGGTACTTTATGAGATGAATGCCAGAAGAGAAAAACAGGAGGGGGATTATGGGAACATTTAATTCAACGAAATTCGTACCGACACAGATGCAGGACTATTCGGAGGTCATCCGGCAGACCGGAGAACAGCTTTCCCAACAGGGCTATACCTTTACTACCGGGAACAGCGCTCTGGGAAATTATTTCAGCATAACTAAAGGCGGTTTATTCAAGTCGGTTTTGGGTATGAAAACTGCACTTAATGTAGAACTGACGCCTGTCTCAGGGGGCGTAAACATCGAAGCAAAAGTCGGGATTTTCGGTCAGCAGATCGTCCCTACCATGATCATGCTCTTTGTGGCATGGCCGGTATTGCTGACACAGATCGGCGGCATGGTCCAGCAGGCAAAACTGGATGATCAGGTAATCCAAATACTGGAGACCAATATCCGGCTACTGGAAGGCCAGGCTTCCACTGCTGGCAGAACAGATACCTCCGGAACCACCCAGGACAGTCAGACGGCAGGCGGCGGCCAGTCTGAGTTCTGTACGCAATGCGGCACAAAAGTACCTGTCGGTTCCAGATTCTGCAATTCCTGCGGAAGCAAGATAAGATGATTATTTAAGCCTGGAAATCGAAAACGAAGCAGGAGGAGATTATGGGAATTGGATCTAAAGTCTCGGAAAGGGATATAGAATTTATTGCCAAAGGAGTACACGAGGCCTGGCAGCAGGAACGTACCAGACAGGGCTGGAAATACGGAGAAACAACAGACAGGGCTCGCAAAACACATGAATCCATGATTCCTTATGAGGACCTGACAGAAGATGAAAAAGACCTTGACCGGCGTACTGTAAAACAGGTGATCGAAATGTTGGTTTCTCTTGGATACAGAATAGAAAAATAATGACCGAATAAAGACAGGCTTTGGAAATCCTCCCAAAAGGCAAAGCCTGTCTTTGTCACATATAACCGGGAGGAGGACAATCTTTGACCGAGAAGAGAAATATCACTGATTATCATTATGATGCCTTTATTTCCTACAGACATCTTCCAAAGGATATGGCTGTGGCAGATAAGCTCCAGAAACTTCTGGAAAAACATAAAATCGTTATCAAAGGAGAACACAGTACAGAAAAAAGAAAGCTGCGGATATTCCGGGATCAGACAGAACTTCCTACCAGCGGCGACCTGGGAGAGGATATCCGGCAGGCCCTGGCCCAGTCCCGTTATCTTATCCTCATTTGTTCCCCTAATCTGAAAGAATCCCGGTGGTGTATGGAAGAAGTCAATTATTTTAAACAGATATGGGGTAACAGCAATAACCGGATCCTCCCTCTGCTGATCGACGGTGAACCGGATGAGGTCTTCCCGGAACAGATCCGCTGGGAAAACCGGAGGACTATTGGGAAAGATGGAAAAGAGACCCTGCTGCGTGTAGAAGTGGAACCACTGGGGGCTGATATCCGGGGGGAGTCATTAAAAAAGCAGCTGCACCGCTTGAAAACAGAGTACTATCGTATTGCTGCCCCAATCCTGGGATGCCGGTTTGATGATCTGTACCGCAGGGCCCAGAGAGCAAGGCGAAGAAATGTTTCCATCGCCGTTGCTCTGATTCTCTGCGCTGCTTTGAGTTTTTCTGCTTACAGCCTGTTTATGCTGGAGCAGATTTCAAGCAGGCAATCAGCCCTTTACGAAAACGAATCTCTGCGTCTGGCCTCGGAAGCCGAAACCGCTGCAGGTTCCGGCAACCATCGTCTGGCCATACTCCTGGCCCAGGAATCTCTTCCGAAAAATTTGGAAAATCCGGAACGCCCAATACTTCCTGAAGCAGAGGCTGCGCTGAGAAGCGCCGTCACCCAGGAAATCGCCGATGAAGGAAAGCTCCCGCTGCTATCCCGGGCCGTAGTCCCTTTTAACGTAGTATCCTGGTGGATCTGCAAACCCTATGATGAAGGAAAAAAAGTCGCACTGACAGATTTCGATAATACCTATCTCTATGACACCTATAACGGCGATCTGATCTTTTCCTGTGATACAGAGCAGGTTTATTTCGACGAAAGTGCAGAAAGAGCCTCCAGACAAAAATGCCTGACAGAAGACGATAAAATATCTCTGCAACTGGATCTGTATTGGACAGACACCGGAGAAAACTATTTTTCCGGACAGTATGAAGCCCAGAATCGGGAAGATGCTTCTGTAAATCTTTTTGCCATATGGGAGGAAGATTCCCGAAACTGCTGGGTGGTAAAACAAACCTTCCCTTTAGGACAGAGAAATGGAGACGCCGTAGAATCGGAAATAGAACTGCTAGACAGAATTGATGAAAAGGGGCAAAGCCATACAGAAGAAACGCTTCCGGAAAAGATCCGGGAAATAGGGGAAAATTATCAGCATTCCTATCTCAATACGGATGACTATATCACAGCGCATTACGATTATATACCTGATGATACCGGAAGCACCGGAAATGAAGAAATTGATATTCTGGCAGAGGCGCTTATGTCTAACGGCTATAAAGTGCATGGGGTCAGAGAAATGAAAAAGGGAAATGTACTTGCCTTTTCCTGTGGCTTTGCTGATAATTCTG
>DVFT01000056.1 GCA_018713105.1 Candidatus Limivivens merdigallinarum
ACCCGGAAACGGGTGCCATGAAGCGGCTGTCCAGCGCGACGAGGACGAATCCTTATGATCTGTTCGCACTGGAATCAGCCCTTCTTTTGAGGGAAAAAATGGGTGGGACCGTGACGGTACTGACCATGGGACCGCAGCAGGCGGAAAGCATGATGCGCGACGCCTACACCATGGGAGCAGACGACGCGGTGATCCTTTCTGACCGGAAATTCGCAGGCTCCGATGTGCTGAGCACCTCCTTTACCCTGTCCCAGGGGATTCAGGTCTTAGGAGGAGCGGATCTGATCATCTGCGGAAAACAGACCACGGACGGAGATACGGCTCAGGTGGGACCGGCGATTGCAGAGCATCTGCACATTCCCCATGCTGCCTGGGTGACCAGGATCGAAGCGGTGGATGAGAAGTCGATTTCCGTGGAGCAGAAGCTGGGCAACGTCACCCAGGTTTCCCGGATCCCGTATCCGTGCCTGATCACGGTGGAAAAGGATATGTGTGTGCCAAGGCTTCCTTCCTGGATCCTGAAGAAGGAAACTGCCAACCGGAAGGTGCGCGTTCTGGGATATGAGGATCTGCCCTGCCAGGATCTGACCCGGTATGGTCTGAACGGCTCTCCCACAGCAGTGGAGAGGATGTTCCCGCCGCAGGAGATGGAACGGCAGGTGTATCTGAACGGGGATGCCGGAGAAAAGACGAAGGCATTGTTTGACATTCTTACGAAAAAGAAAATAATCTAAAGGGGACAAAGGACAATGGAATTTTTGAAATTTGATGCGGAAGCCTGTACGCTCTGCGGGAAATGCGTGAATGTCTGTCCTTTCGGCGCTCTGACGATAGAAAAGGACGGGATTGCGGTGGGAGAAAGCTGCCGCATGTGCGGTCTGTGTGTCCGCAAGTGCCCGGAGAAGGCAATCCATTTTGAGCAGAAGGCAAATGAGGTCAACAAGGAAGAATGGAAGGATTTCCTGATTTTCGCAGAGCAGGAGCAGGGAAAAATCCATCCCGTGGTATTCGAGCTGATCGGAGAAGCGAGAAAGATGGCGCCCAAGGTGGGATATCAGGTCAACTGCGTGATCGTCGGCGGAGAAGGCACAGCCGAGAATGCCAGCCTGCTTTTGGAGTACGGGGTAAATAAGGTATTTATCTATGAGCATCCCGAGCTTTCCTGGTTCCGGGCAGACTGCTATACGGACGTGGTAGCGGACTGTATCGCAGAGATTAAGCCAAGCTCCGTCCTGATCGGAGGAACAGAGCTGGGACGATCCCTGGCTCCAAGGCTTTCCACCCGCTTCCACACCGGGCTTACGGCAGACTGTACGCAGCTGGACATTAAGCCAAACACCGATATGATCCAGATCAGACCGGCATTTGGAGGAAATATCATGGCGCAGATCGCAATCTCCAGATCCAGACCCCAGTTTGCCACCGTGCGCTACCGGGTGATGGAGAAGGCGCCCCGGGTGGAAAAGATCGAGGGCGAACTGGTACATAGGGAAGTGACCAAGGAGATGGCAACCTCCTCCATTCAGATCCTGAAAGCAGAGGTTCTGGAGAAAAAGAAGAGCCTGGAGGAAGAGGATATCATCGTGGTGGCTGGCAGAGGCGCCAGAAATGAATCCGGCGTGGCACTGTGCCGGGAGCTTGCCGATGCACTGGGAGGACAGCTAGCCTTTACCCGTCCCATGGTGGAGAATGGCTTTGGAGATACTGCCCACCAGATCGGGCTTTCCGGCAGGACCGTCCGTCCGAAGCTGATCATCACCTGCGGCGTATCCGGCGCCATTCAGTTTACCTCCTGTATGAACGGTTCGGAATGTATTGTCGCCATCAATGACAATCCAAATGCCCAGATCTTCAAGACCGCGCATTACTGCATCGTGGACGATTTGTTCCAGGTGGTGCCAAAATTGACAGAGCTGGTACGGAATCGGAAGGAGGACTAAAGACTATGGCATATCCGTATAAAAAAATGGACGAGGCGGATTTTGACTATATCCGTAAGGTGACAGCGCCGGACCGTGTCTGGGTGGGCGAGGAGATTGCAAAGGAGTATTACCGGGATGAGATGCCGGAATACGGAATCTTCCCGCCGGAACTCTATGTGGAGGTACTGAACAAGGAAGAAGTATCCGCCATCATGGCTTATGCATACAAAAACAATATTCCGGTGGTATGCCGCGGAGCCGGGACAGGGCTTGCCGGAGGAGCAACCTGCAAATACGGCGGCATCATGCTGTCTGTCATGAGGATGAACCGGATCTTTCCGGTGGATCACAAAAACCAGACCATCACGGCTGAGCCGGGCGCCCTGCTTTTGGATATCCAGGCAGCCGCTGCGGCGGAGGGCTTGTTTTACCCGCCGGATCCCGGTGAAAAGACCGCTTCCATCGGAGGAAACGTGATCACCAACGCCGGCGGCATGAAGGCGGTCCGCTACGGGCTGACCCGGGATTTTGTGCGCTGCATAGAGGCGGTGCTGCCCGACGGATCCATCATGAATTTTTCTTCCAACGTGGTGAAGAATACCACCGGATACGCGGTGAAGGATCTGATCATCGGTTCCGAGGGAACTTTATGTATCCTGACCCAGGTGACCTTGAAGCTTCTCCCGGCGCCCACCTGCAGCAGCACGCTGGTCATGCCCTTTGACAGCCTGGAAGCCTGCGCAGATATGGTGCCGAAAGTTCTGGAGCTGCCCTTCGTTCCCACAGCCATCGAGTTTTTGGAACGGGAGCTGATCGATATTGTAGAAAAAAATCTGAACCGCCAATTCCCGGTCAAGCAGGGGGAAGCGGTGTTGATCGTCATGTACGACGCATCCAGCCAGCAGGAGCTTGACAGCGCTGTGGAAGCCGCATCCGAAGCAGCACTCGCCAACGGGGCGTATGACTGCTGTATTGCCGATACCCCGGAGCGGGCGGCAACGGTGTGGTCCGTGCGGGGCGGCATCCTGGAAGGCATGAAGGCGGATTCCGTTTCCCAGGAGGAATGCGACGTGGTGGTTCCCCGTTCCAAGATCGCAGGCTATGTGAAGGCGGCAAAAAAGATCGCCCTTTCCCATGGAATCCGCGTGGAGCCCTGCGGGCACTGCGGTGACGGCAACATTCACACGGAGATGCTCCGTGACCCGGGAATGAGCGACGAGGAATGGAAGAGCGCCACCCATGCCTGTTTAAAGGAGCTGTATGCACTGTCCAAGGAACTGGGCGGGCAGCTTTCCGGAGAGCACGGAATCGGAAACGGGCGTCTGGAATTCCTGGAAGAGTTCGTCGGACCCAGGATGATCCAACTGTACAAGTCCATCAAGCTGGCGTTCGACGACAAGCTGATCCTGAATCCGGGCAAGGTAGTGGAATTTAATAAACCAGATGTCCAGGCATGAGAAAGCGGCGAAACAGATTGCGGATATCCGCTTGATGAAAGAAGCAGAACTGATAAGTAAAACCCGAAAGAGATAAAGAGGAAAAAAAGATGAGTCAAAAGAAATCTTTGTTGGTAGACAAAAATAAAATGCCCCTGGCGATGGGGATCGCCTTTGTGGCATTCACCACCCAGTTTGGCGGAGGCTTTGCCTCCGGAGCCCAGATATACCAGTATTTTATCAACTATGGAATCTGGTGCCTGATTTTGCCAATCCTGACACAGGGTCTGTATTCCCTGTTCTTCTGGTATGGAATGCGTTATGCCTATAAACACAAGACCTACGATTATCGAAGCTTTTCGGATTCGTTCTACGGAAAGACCAGATACGTCATGTCCAATCTCCATGAGATCTGCTACCTGATCATGATCGGCACCGCCTCAGCGGCAGCCTTCGCCACCGGCGGTTCCACCCTGGAGACCTTGTTTGGAATTCCCTACTGGCTGTGCACGGTCCTGGTGGCAGCGTTCATCTTTGTGATCGCATTGTTTGGAACCAACGTGGTGCGAAAATGCGCTTCCACGTTAAGCGTCCTGATCATTATCGGTCTGGTGCTGGTGCTGGTTCCCAACATCATTGTCCAGTGGGGCGATATCGTGGAATCCGTAAACCGCATGGGCAACGGCGAGATGACCGTTCTCTCCCAGGAGAGCGGCGCCTTCGGACCGGCACTCTGGTCAGCGGTGCTGTACTTCTTCTTCCAGCTGTCTTCCGTGTCCGTTATGTATCAGCACGTGGAGCCGGTTACGGACGTCAAGCAGATCAACCGGGCAGCCATCGGCATGTTCGTGTGCAATTTCTTTGCCATGGAGCTCTCCATCGTAGGGCTTCTTGCCGTGGCGTTTGTAGCTGATCTGGCAACCGCCTCCGTTCCCATGCTGGTCCTGGTACAGAATGGCGTAGGCGCTGGTTTCCTGACCCCGATCATTTCCATCCTGATCATCCTAGGAGCGATCTCCACGGCGGTCAACATGATCTCCGGAATCGTCACCAGATGCGTAAACGCCGTAGAACGGCGCATGGATTCCCCGAAAAAACGGGACCAGGACATTTGGCAAGGAATGCTGTGTTTACGTTGCTGTTTACCTTCCTGGCATTCGCTATCGCACAGTTCGGTCTGATGGCAGTGGTGAGCAAAGGGTATTCCTATCTGGGGTATGCGGCTTTGATTACGTTGTTTATTCCATTTGTGCTGCATTGGATTTGGACGAGAGGGAAAGATATGTAAAATATAGTGAACGCCCAAGCGCGTGGATGCTTCCTGGTGAGGCGTTCGCGCGCTTTTAAGGTTCTAATCACCTGAGGCGGTCAGAAAACGGGACAGCCGCAAACTCGCCAAGCTTGCCTGAAGGGCAACCTCGGCTCAGACAGTGCGGCTTTTCCATTTGGCTTGGTAAGCCAAATGGAACCCGTTTTCTGGCCGTCTCATGCGATAAGAACCTTTAAAAAGCTCGCTCAATGCCTCACCAGGAAGCATCCACGCGCTTGGGCTGCCACTACGTTGGGTGGCATGTGCGGGGAAGCTTGAAGGTGATATAGTTTTCCATTTTTTATAAAGTGGAGAGAGACAGGGCAATTGTCTTGCGGGTGCTCTATAGCGCATCCGACATCAGCAGGCGGTTATTGGAATGAATATAATGATTATAATATCCCGGGGAAATTGTGTTGAATACAAGTTTCCCGGGATATTGCTTTTTTAGAAAACGAAATTGTATAACCTGCGGCCTTATTCCACCTGATCCGCAAACTGCGACCGGTACAATTTTGCGTAAACTCCTCCTTTTGCCAACAATTCCTCATGGGTTCCTTGTTCCATAATGTCGCCGTTTTCCACCACCAGGATCAGGTCCGCATTGCGGATGGTGGAGAGGCGGTGGGCGATGACGAAGGAGGTCCTGCCTTCCATGACCTTGTGCATGGCTTCCTGGAGGCGTTTTTCCAGGCGGGTGTCCACGGAGGAAGTGGCTTCGTCCAGGATGAGGATCTTCGGATCCTTCAGGATGGCGCGGGCGATGGTCAGGAGCTGTTTCTCGCCCTGGGAGATGTTGTTGGCTTCCTCGTTGATGAAGGAATCGTAGCCCTGGCTTAAGGTGCGGATGTAATGATGGACGTTTGCCATTTTTGCCGCGTCGATGACCTTGTCCTTGCGGGCGGTGAGTTTGCCGTAGCGGATGTTGTCATAGATGGAGCCGGAGAAGAGCCAGGTATCCTGGAGCACCAGGGAGAACAGACGTCGGAGGTCCTCGCGGTTCATATCACGGATATCGATGCCGTCGATCTTGATGGAGCCGCCTTTTACGTCGTAGAAGCGGAGAAGGAGGTTCATCAAGGTGGTTTTGCCGGCGCCGGTGGGACCTACAATGGCGACCATCTGTCCGGATTTTACCTGGAAATTCACATCGTGCATCAGAAGCTCCTCTTCGTACCCGAATTGGACGTGTTCGAAGGAGACGTTTCCTTTCATGGTTTCCAGGTCCGGAGAGATTCCATCGCGGAGTTCCTCTTCCTCTGAAAGCAGGGTGAAGATCCGGTTCATGGCGGAGAAGGATGCCTGCATCTGGGAGGAGAGCTGGGATACCTGGGATAGGGGATCGTTGATCTGCCAGATATAGCGGATAAATGCCTGCAGTTCGCCCACGGCAAGGGTGCCTCCGATGACGAAAAAGCAGCCCATCACTGCCACTGTGCCGATGGTCAGATAGGTGACCAGGGAGACGAAGGGCGAGATGAGGGAGGAGACAAACTGGGCGCGGAAGGCGGAGCTTGCCATCCGCTCGTTGACATCGTTGAATGTTTGGATGGCGGCGCCCTGGCGGTTGAAGAGCAGGATTTCGTTGAAGCCGCCGTACTGCTCGGTGATGGTTCCGTTCAGCTCCCCTACGGTTTTTTGCTGCATATCAAACATTTTCTGGGAACGTTTTACAAAAACCCGCGTGATGAGGATGGAAAGAGGGATGATGACCAGGGCGGCAAGGGTCATATAGACGTTCACATACAGCATCATGGAGATGACGAAGACGAACGTCAGCACTGCGGACAGCACACGGGTGAGGGTCTGCTGCAGGGCATTGCTCAAAGTATCCACATCGTTGGTGACGGTGCTTAAGATGTCCCCGAAAGCACGGTCGTCGAAATATTTGACCGGAAGGCGCTGGATCTTTTTCTGCAGGGCATTGCGGATGTCGTGCATGGTCTGCTGGATAGCGTCTGTCAGGAAAAAGGCGGTGAAGATCTGGGAAACCGTCTTGATGAGATACAGGATCAGGAGGACTCCCATGATCCGAAACAGGATATCAAACTGGACGTGGGCGCCCGGTGTGCCTTCCAGAATCCCGGCAGCGTCGCTGGCAAGCTGTGTAGTGATCTTTCCTTCCATCAGCGGATTCAGGGTATAGGTTATGTTGGATACCACTACCATGCCGAGGGCAATGCCAAGTTTCAGGCGGTAGGGCTTTACGTATTTTAATAATTCTTTCAGACACTGCCGAAAGGTCAGTTTTTTAGCATTCATATTGTAATTCCTCCTCGCTCAGCTGGGAAGCGGCAATCTCGTAGTAAAGAGGGCAGGAGCTTAGGAGTTCTCTGTGGGTTCCGATTCCTGCGATCTTTCCTTCGTCCAGGACGACGATCCGGTCCGCGTCCATGATCGTGGAGACACGCTGTGCCACGATGAGGACAATGGAGCGGGTCACCTCTGTCTTTAATGCCTTCCGAAGTTTGGCGTCCGTGCGGAAATCCAGGGCGGAAAAGGAATCGTCATAAATATAGATCAATGGTTTTCGGATCAATGCACGGGCGATGGAGAGGCGCTGTTTTTGACCGCCGGATATGTTGGTGGCGCCTTCGGTGATCAGTTCGTCGAACTGGTGCGGTTTTTCCATAATAAAATCGTATGCCTGGGCGATCTTTGCGGCGTGGATGACTTCTTCCATGGAAGCATCCGGAGCGCCGAAACGGATATTGTCGGCAATGGTCCCGGTAAACAGGTTTGCTTTCTGGGGGACAAAACCGATGTTATCCCGGAGCTTGTAGAGATCCATCTTAGAAATGTCCTTTCCATCCAGAAGAATCTGACCGGAGCTCACGTCATAGAAACGGGGGATCAGATGGATCAGCGTACTTTTTCCGGAACCGGTACTGCCGATGAAGGCGACAGTCTCTCCCTGCTTTGCCGTAAAGGAGATATCCTTCAGCACAGCCTCTTCGCCGTCCGGATAAGCAAAATCCACATGGCAGAATTCCAGGCTGTGGATGTCTGGGGACGGGTCTTCCGTTCCGTCCGGCTGGTTATGTACGGTGTTTTCCGTGTCCAACACGGCAAGGATACGTTTCGCCGAAATGTTGGCACGGGGATACATCATGAACACCATGCAGAACAGCATGACGGAGAACATGGCATGGAACAGGTATTCCATGAAAGCCACCAGTTTTCCCACCGGGAGGCTGCCGGCATCGATCATCATACTGGCAGTCAGGTAGATGGCGAGAGCCGCCAGATTCATCAGAAAGAAGAAAATGGGCTCTGTGGAGGACATCAGTTTGAACAAGCGCTTGGACTGCCCTGCAAAGAAGGAGTTTTCTTTGTCAAAACGGTCCGCTTCATAAGCGTCGTTGTTGAAAGAGCGGATCACCCGGATGCCGGTGAGGTTTTCCCGGAAAATCCGGTTGATGGAATCCAGGGAATGCTGCTGTTTCTCACTGATGGGACCGGAAATTTTTGCCACGATCACCACACCCAGGACAATGAGAGGAATTGTGGATGCGATGATCAGGGAAAGCCGGAGCGATGCCTGGATGGTCAGCGTAAAGCTGACGATCACCATGACCGGTGTGAGCAATGCTGTTCTCAGGATGATGTTCAGGAACATCATGATCTGGAACGCATCGTTGTTGGTTCTGGTGATCAGAGAGGATACGCCGAACTGGTTCATCTCACTGTGGGAAAAGGATTGAACTCTGGCAAACACATCCCGGCGGATGTCCCGGGTCACATTGGTGGAAATCCTGGCGCAGCAGAATCCCAGGAGAATGGTGCCGAAAACCCCTATAAAAGAGATCAGGGCGATGGTGCCCCCCATTCTCAAAAGATATGAGGTATCCTGCCTCATCACTCCATTGTCGATCATATCGGAAACGATCGTGGGAATTCCTAGCTCCACCAGGGCAAAGCCAAAGATGGAGAGGATATTCAGAGCCAGGAGCAGCTTGTACCGTTTCAGGTAATGCAAAATCAGTTTCATAAAAATCTCCATTCCGCCGCCGTTTCTCCGGCGGCACAAATAATAAAGAAAGTCTTCTTGACGAATTCCGTCCTAGCCCATACAATAAACTATAAAGCTACTTGATAGTCAAGAGGAGATTGTAAAATGGAAAAAGAAGCAGAACGGGGGCTCACAGCGTCGCAATTTGCGAAGCTTCACAATATCAGCAGAAGTACTCTTCTGTACTACGATGAGATCGGGCTTTTTGCCCCGGAGGGGAAACGGGAGAATGGTTACCGCTACTATACCTACCGCCAAAGTCAGGCACTGGAGATGATCCTGACCTTCCGGGAACTGGACATGTCCATCGAAGAGATCAAAGAATATATGAAAAATCCTTCCCAGGAGGCTCTGCTGGCGATTTTTGACGATAAGCTGAAGGAAGTGGAACAGTCCATGAGGAGGCTTCGCGAGATGAAACGGCTCCTCAAGAGACGAAAGGAGACTCTGCTCCAGGTACAGGATCTGGAGACAGGCATGATCGAGCAGGTGCACTGCGGGGAGGAATACCTGCTGGTCAGCCCGGCGAGAATCCAGTGGAGCCTGGAAAACGAGATCCTGTCTGTCACCGAACACGCCAGGAAATACCACAAGTACAGGCGCTATAACCACTCCTTTGGCACCCTTCTTAGCGAGGAGGCGCTGAAAAACGAGAGGTTTGAGGAATGTGACGGATACTATACCAAGGTGGACAGACCTTTGAAAAAAGGAGAAGTATTCGTCAAACCGGCTGGAACCTACCTGAAAGCGATTTCAGTAGGCGGCTGGGACCGGCTGATGGAGACTTACCGGAACATTATGGAATACGCCAAAGAGAACGGGATCGAGTTTACGGGATATTCCTATGAGGAGGGATTGAACGAGCTGGTGGCGAGAGGGGAAGAGGAGTATGTGACGCAGATCATGATCCGGGTCAAGGAAAGGAAAAAGACGAATGAAGAAACAGGAAGTGTATGAGTATTTAAACCGCCGGGGCATCCGTTATGAGATCACAGAGCATGAAGCAATTTTCGATATGAAGGCTGCGGCTTTCATAGACCAGCCTTATCCAGAAGCAGATGCCAAGAATCTGTTCCTCCGGGACGATAAGAAGCAAAATTATTATCTGCTCACAGTCAAAGGTGACAAAAAAGTCAACCTGAAGGAATTTCAGAAAAACAACTGCCTGCGGCATCTGTCCTTCGCCCCGGAAACCGATCTTATGGATATCCTGGGGCTGATTCCGGGGGCGGTCACACCCCTTGGGATCTTAAATGACCGGGAACGGAAAGTCCATGTGTTCCTGGATCGGGCTCTGTTTGCAGCCCCTGGTCTGATCGGCGTCCACCCCAATGACAACACAGCGACCGTTTGGATGCGGACAGAGGATCTGAAGGGATTGATTGAAGAGCATGGGAATCCGATTTCCATCACTGCATTTTAAATGCAAGAAAGGCGCCATGCATGTCGGCATGGCGCTCGAAAAAAGTAGAATTATGGGAAAGCCAGATGGTCAAATGCTGTTGGAAACCGGGTTTGTTATCCCGTGCTTAATTTCTTCTAATCGGTTCTCTGTAATTCCAGTTCCCAGAAGGATCTGCGCATCTGTGAACCCATGTTTAAGCATCGTTCTGACTGTATGCTCTGTTCCTTGTTGGATTCCTTGCTGGATTCCCTGTTGAATTCCACGCGTAATACCTTCTTCGACTCCTTCACGGAAAATCTTCTCCGACACTTCACACATTTCCGCATACCCTCCTTCTTCACATTTCAGATAATGGATTCTCAGTGACAAATCTCCCTGACTCATGTCCTGTGGGTCGGTTGTCTTAAAATACTGCATCAGCTTGGCAGTTGGAGACCCATCGTCTACCGCTGCGTTCACATACAGAATACGCTGCCCGTCCTCATAGGGGACTGCCGTATTTTCAAAGTGTTTTCTCACAGGATAGACGGTATGGTTTGCTTCCCACAAATCGGTTTCACTGATGTAGATGAGATAGACATCCGGCAGCTCTGCATAGGTTTTCCCTTTCTGAAGATACTCACTGTCGATCATGGCGCCGTAAAAACGGGTACGTCTGGCATGGTCGATGGTATCGGAGCGCTGGATTTCCAGGTTATAAAGCTTCCCGAGACTATCTTCAGCCAGAACATCCAGGATCGCATCATGGGACTGGATTTTTGAAATCCGGTACTGTACCCGTATCTCTTTTACCACCAGATCCTGGATACCGGTAAGGATCCGCAGGACATGCTGGCAAGCCGCCCGGTCGTTTAATGCCACAGACATGAAAACATTGCTTAATAGGTTAAACTTACGTGCCTCCGCCACACGGTGTTCACGGTCTGCAATCGCGCTGGAAGCAGATGCCTGAAAGCCCGGTGCGTTTGTCTGTTGATTCATAAAATTCCTCCAACTTTATCAGTTGAGGAAGGGGTTCCGTGAAGGTAGGATAACATCTTTCTGATAGAAATTCAAGAGACAGAAACTTAGTGTGCTGTACAGTCGAAGGTGAACAGTACAGCACACGATTCAATAAGAAAAATAGAATGGTCTTTTCGGAGTGGGTAGCTTCGTACCTTATTCCTCCAGCGAAACCTCCGTATGGAACACACAGTTTTCCATCAAAAGATCTTTGAATGTCTGTCCATCCGCCAGATTTTTATTCCCTCCCGGCGCCGTCCAATATTGCCCTTTTAATTCATCCATCCACTGCATATAGTCACAGATAAAGATATCTACTGTGGAGACGTCCGCCCCATTGATAGCTACCGTATTCGTGGGACCACCGCTGCCAGAACTTAAGAGATTGCCGTCTGCATCCAGAATGGCGGCGTAATAATCATAGCTATGGACGGTGTCGGGATAGGTGTCGTAGAGAGTAATCTCAAAGGGAGTCTTCACAATCTTTTCAATACCGATTCCCTGTTCATTGGTTTCGTTCAGCTCGATTGTCTGGGTTCCGGAAGGGTTCTTAGTGACATTGAGTGTAAAATGCCAGGGACCATCATACCAGAAATGTTCATAGCTATTCGGATACTTGCTAAGCTCCGGATACTGTGCATACCAGTCTATCATATAATCATGCCATTCTTCATCAGACATAGCGCTTTCCTCTTCTGCTGTCTTGCTTCGTTCGGGCAGATCGGGGGTTGTGAAATAACCGATGATCTGGTCAAGGGAAAGATCCAGAGTAAAGGAATCCGGAATCTCTGCAGTTTCTACATATTTGTCAAGAGTATCGAGAGTGATGGTGTCGTCCCACTCTTCTCCATTTGCTAAAGCTTCCTCCCGTGCCTGGTCGTACTTTTCATAATTATAGACTTTTTGATTCAAGTCAATGCGGAACATTCCGGCATAGGTAGAATCATCAAGCAAATCTCCTTCCAAGTTCAGACTACCATTTATCATGGTCGGATTGAAGCTGTAAGTTTCTGTGGTCATGATCGAAAAAGATGGAGTTTTCTCAGGAAACGGTTCATCAGCCTCCATGACAAAGGATACATAGAGCGCCTGATCGTTGCAGTAAATCTCAGAAAGGGTGAAGGTCAAGCCGTCAGCCGTCCTGGAATATTCCGCTGGGACTGCGTAATCTGAAGCCGTACCATCGGTGGCCTTTTCTGTCCCGGCATCTGTTCCGTTTCCGGTTTCCTCCGCATTGACTGCCTGAACGTCTGTCTCCGAGATCAAGCTGTCTGCGCCGTTGGCTGTCTCCGTATTGCTTTCTATTTCAGTCACAGCAGCATCGGTCTCCGTCTCCGCGAGTACAGTGGCGACGGAATCAAAATCTCCCTGGTAACCGAAATGATCCTGCATAGTCTCAAAAACGTGCCCAATCAGCGGAAGCTTTGCCGCCATGGCAGGATTGGCGGCGAGGAAGAGAAAGCCGCCTGCGAAGACTGCAGCCGTGGCGGTACAGCCAGTCACCAATTTACGGAAGCGTTTGCGTTTATGTTCTCTGTATACTTGCGCCATACTCTCCTCCACAACACGGTCTAATTCTTTGGGAATTGGAATATCCTGAAAATCTTTCTTCATAAAGTTCATCCTCCTTCAATAATGTCCTAAGCTCGGTTTTCGCACGGTTCAAATAGGCTTTGACAGAACCCTCCGGGATTTCCATAATTTCTGCGATTTCACGGATTTTCAGATCGTCGAAATATTTGAGGATCAGCACCATCCGGTATTTTTCGGACAGCATTCCCATTGCGCGGTACAGATCCATCCGTTCTTCCGTGGAAATGGAAGATTCGCAGTCCTTGACAGGAACGTTGTCAATGGAATCCATGGCGGGATGTTTGCGGCAGTAATCTTTGGCGGCATTGATCAGGATCCTAGTGATCCAGGTCTTGAAATATGCCGGTTCTTTCAGCGTATGGATGGCGCGGAAACCGTTGAGAATACAGTCGCCTACGATATCCAGGGCGCTCTGCTGGTCTTTCACATACAGCCATGCAGTGCGGTAGAGGGTTTCCTTATATAGCTCGATTAACTCCCCATATGCGTTGGCATTCCCGTGTTTTGCTTTTCGTGCTAATTTTTCCACCTCTTTATCCACGAAAATACACCTCATTTCTGTAATTTATTCCCGCGGGTTTTTGACTTTTGCAGGACACGAATCAAGCGGACATAGCTTTCTGTCCATTTGGCGGAGCTGTATGCCGGCGACACATATTTTATGTCGACCAAAATAAAACACAGACCTACCGCAAGAATAAGTGCCCTTCGGGTGCCAATACCCTGCAGCCATGCAGCGCTGCAAATTTGATGTTCCGTAGCTTTCCGCGGGGTTTTTGGCTTTCCATGCATGCTTTGGAATTACACTTATTAGACAGGAGAGAAAGGGAAAAGGTTACATAGATTTAAGGATAGTATAAGCGAAAAAACAATAACCGGTAAAGAGGCAAACCACTGGTTAAAAAATTCACAAAAATGCATTTAAATCATTAAAAAAAATATGCAGAATATCCAAAAAAGAAGGTTGACCATTCCCCCAAAACATGCTATTCTGAACGTAACAAAGAGATACAAACTACATAAGTTCGGAAGAAGAATCTGGGAGAGATCATCAAAAGGATGGCGCCGAAGGGGCAAAACTCTCAGGCAAAAAGACCAGATTTGGACGAAACTCTGGAGAGAACTTTGGTCACCAACGAAGTAATTCCTTTTGACGCAGAAGCACCCAGGAGGAAGAATCTTTCAGGTAAAAGGACAGAGAGATACCGGCAAGTATTTTGCTTGCCCTGTATCTCTCTGTTTTTTGTGCGATAAGCCCGTCGGGCAGCCGCAAGGATGGGCAAGCTTGCTTGCACAGCCATGCGGATATCCGACGGGCAACGGACAGCGAGCGGCAAAAGCCGCGAGATGAGCGGTCGGGCAGCCGCAAGGATGGGCAAGCTTGCTTGCACAGCCATGCGGATATCTGACGGGCAACGGCACTGAACGTCCGGTGGACGTTCGCTTAGCGCCGACCGTAGCGGAGCGAAGACCAGCGAGCGGCAAAAGCCGCGAGCTGTTCGTAGGACAAACACTTTTCAGTAAAGGAGGACAACATGGAAAAAACGACACCCTTGTATGAGAAACATCTGGAAGCAGGCGGGAAGATGGTTCCCTTCGCTGGTTATCTCCTGCCGGTTCAGTACCCGTTAGGGGTAATCGGAGAGCATAAGGCGGTCCGCACTGCCTGCGGGCTCTTCGATGTATCCCACATGGGGGAGATCACGCTGAAGGGGAAAGACGCGCTGAAGAATCTGAACCATCTTTTGACCAACGATTACACAAATATGTATGACGGGCAGGCAAGATACAGCCCCATGTGCAACGAGAACGGCGGGGTGGTGGATGACCTGATCGTCTACAAAGTCAAGGATGAGGATTATTTCATCGTGGTCAATGCGGCGAACAAAGATAAGGACTATGAATGGATGAAAGCCCATGTGAGCGGAGAAGCGGAGCTTTCCGATATTTCGGACCAGGTGGCGCAGATCGCCCTGCAGGGACCGAAAAGCGAGGAAATCCTTAAGAAGCTCGTTCCCGAAGAGCAGATTCCCGAGAAATATTACAGCGCCGTCTTTGGGGGCAAGATCCAGGGAATGGACTGCATCATCTCCAGAACCGGGTATACGGGAGAGGATGGATTCGAGTTCTACTGTCATGCCAAGGACGCAGGAGCGCTCTGGGATCTCCTTCTTCGGACCGGCAAGGACGAAGGATTGGTTCCCTGCGGGCTGGGCGCCAGGGATACCCTGAGACTGGAAGCTGCCATGCCGCTGTACGGTCATGAGATGAACGACGAAGTGAGCCCCAGGGAAACCGGGCTTGGCATATTTGTCAAAATGGAGAAGGAAGACTTCATTGGGAAAAAGGCGCTGGAAGAGAAGGGAACCCCTGCAAGAAAGCGGATCGGTCTTAAGGTCACAGGACGGGGAATCATCCGGGAAGAAGCTCCCATTTATATAGAAGGAAAACAGGTGGGAATGAGTACCTCCGGTACCCATGCTCCCTATCTGGGCTATCCCATCGCTATGGCTCTGGTGGAGAAGGACTGCTGCAAGGTAGGAGATACCGTCCAGGCGGAGGTCCGGGGAAGAAAGATTGATGCGGAGGTTGTAAAGCTTCCATTTTATAAGAAAGCTTAATGCAAGCAGCCAACGCATATGTTCGATGAATTAGCTTATAGCACTAAACAGTTACAAAATCAGGAGGAATGAATCATGAATTACCCGAAAGAATTATGTTATGTAAAATCCCATGAGTGGGTGAAAAAGGAAGACGGAACCGTTTTGATCGGAATCACAGACTATGCCCAGGATGCCCTTGGCGATCTGGTGTTTGTCAATCTCCCGGAGGTAGGAGATGAGGTTGTGATGGGAGAGGCATTTGCAGATGTGGAATCGGTAAAAGCCGTATCCGATGTGTACTCTCCGGTCAGCGGCGTGGTGAAGGAAATCAATGAAGCTCTTTTGGACCAGCCGGAATTGATCAACGAGAATCCTTATGAGGCGTGGTTCATCCGTGTGGAACAGATTACGGAGGAAGAGGAGTACATGAACGCAGAGGAATACCAGGAATTTGCTGAGAGCGAAGAGTAGAAAGACGGAGGTATCCTATGGGAAAATACGTTGTTTCAACAGAGAAAGAACAGCAGGAAATGCTGCGTTCCATCGGAATGGAGAGCTTTGAGGATCTCTTCGGACACATTCCGGAGGAAGTGAAGATCAAAGGGGAGCTGAACCTCCCACATGGGCGCTCCGAGCTGGAAACCTTTGCAAAGATGGAGGAGCTTTCCGAAGAAAACAAGGTATTCCGCCATATTTTCCGGGGAGCGGGCGCCTACAGCCATTATATTCCTTCTGCGGTGAAAAGCATTGTAGCAAAGGAAGAATTTGTCACCGCCTACACTCCCTATCAGGCGGAGATCAGCCAGGGGATCCTGCAGTCCATTTTTGAATATCAGACCATGATCTGTGAACTGACCGGCATGGAAGTATCCAACGCGTCCGTCTATGACGGGGCAAGCGCGGCGGCGGAAGCCACCGCTATGTGCCGGGAGCGGAAACGGAGCCGGGTTCTGGTATCAGCCACTGCAAATCCCGAGGTGATAAAGACCATCAAGACCTACTGCCATGGCAGCAATACTCCGGTCACCGTGATCCCGGAGAAAGACGGGGAGATGGATTTGGATCTTTTGAAAGAAGCGCTGGATTCTGAGACGGCATGTCTCTATGTTCAGCAGCCTAATTTCTACGGGATCCTGGAGGACTGTGACAAGATCTGCGCCCTGGTTCATGAAAGCGGGGCAAAGCTTATCATGGGCACGAACCCCATCGCCCTTGGGATTTTGAAGACCCCGGCAGAATACGGGGCAGACATCGCAGTCGGTGAGGGGCAGCCCTTGGGAATGCCGCTTTCTTTCGGCGGACCGTATCTGGGCTATATGAGCACCACGAAAGCCATGGAGCGAAAGCTTCCGGGACGTATCGTGGGAGAAACCACGGACGCGGAAGGAAGGAGAGCCTTTGTGCTGACGCTCCAGGCGAGGGAGCAGCATATCCGACGGGAAAAAGCCAGCAGCAACATCTGTTCCAACGAAGCGCTGTGCGCCCTGACCGCATCCGTGTACTTAAGCGTGATGGGGAAGGAAGGGCTTCAAAAGGCTGCCAGGCAGTGTACGTCCAAAGCCCATTTCCTGCAAGGAAAGCTATCGGAAGCAGGGCTTACCCTGAAATATGAGAAGCCGTTTTTCCATGAGTTCGTCACCTGTACTCCGATTCCGGCAGGAGAGATCCTGGATAAGCTGGAGGAAGAAGGGATCCTTGGCGGACTGCCTATCGGTGAAAAAGAAATTCTCTGGTGTGCTACGGAGAAAAACACCAGGGAGGAGATGGAGAAAGTGGCAGTGCTGGTAAAGGAGGTGTGCGGAAGATGAAACTGATTTTTGAAGAAAGCAGAGAAGGCAGAGGATGCAGCATCCTTCCTCCCTGTGATGTCCCCGAGGTATCGTTAGGGGAGTATGAGAGGAAACAAGAGCTCCATCTTCCGGAGCTGGCAGAGACGGATATCAGCCGTCACTATACCAAGCTGGCCAACAGGACCCACGGCGTGAACAATGGGTTCTATCCGTTAGGCTCCTGTACCATGAAATACAATCCGAAGGTCAATGAGGAGATCGCTAGCCTTAAAGGTTTTACCGGGATCCATCCCCTTCAGCCGGAGCACACCGTCCAGGGATGCCTGAAGGTGCTGAAACTGGCGGAAGAGCTTCTCTGTGAGATTACCGGAATGGATGGAATGTCCTTCCAGCCGGCAGCAGGCGCTCACGGGGAATTCACCGGAATGCTTCTCATCAAGGCGTACCATGAGAGCCGCAATGACACCAAGAGGACCAAGATGATCGTGCCGGACTCCGCCCACGGGACCAATCCGGCGAGCGCTGCTATGGCAGGTTTTACGGTGGTCAACGTTCCGTCCGGATCGGATGGCTGTGTGGACCTTGAAAAGCTTCGGGAAGCAGTGGGAGACGACACGGCAGGGTTGATGCTGACCAATCCCAATACCGTCGGTCTTTTTGACAAAAATATCCTTGAGATTACAGAGATTATCCACAAGGCAGGCGGGCTGTGCTATTACGACGGCGCCAACTTAAATGCCGTGATGGGTCTGGTGCGTCCGGGCGATATGGGCTTCGACGTGATCCATCTGAATCTCCACAAGACATTCTCCACGCCTCACGGAGGAGGCGGACCAGGAAGCGGTCCCTGCGGATGCAAGGATTTCCTGATTCCGTTTCT
Source organism: Candidatus Limivivens merdigallinarum (assembly GCA_018713105.1). Taxonomy (GTDB): domain Bacteria; phylum Bacillota; class Clostridia; order Lachnospirales; family Lachnospiraceae; genus Limivivens; species Limivivens merdigallinarum. The sequence continues at coordinate 17,953 of DVFT01000056.1, forward strand.
GCCGGGCAAACGGGCAGAAGGGGAGGAGGTACTCTCCCTGGTGGGAAGTGAGAAATCCATTGGAAACGTCAAGGCATTCTATGGGAACTTCCTGGTGGTGGTCAAGGCATTGTCTTATATCCTGACACTGGGCAGGGAAGGAATCCCGGAAGCCGCAAAGAACGCGGTGCTGAATGCAAATTATATGATGTACCATCTGAAAGATCTTTACGATATGGCGTATGATGAGATCTGTATGCACGAATTTGTCATGGATCTCGGGCGCCTGAAGAAAGAGACGGGAGCGTCCGCCATGGATGTGGCAAAAGCGCTGTTGGATTACGGCATCCATCCGCCTACCATGTACTTCCCGCTGATCGTTCATGAAGCGCTGATGGTAGAGCCCACGGAGACGGAGTCCAGGGAGACTCTGGACGAAGCGATCCAGGCGTTTCGGGAGATTTATGAAACGGCGACGAAAAACGCCGAAGAGCTCCATCAGTGCCCGAAGACGACGACCATCGGAAGACCGGATGAGGTCAAGGCAGCACGCCATCCCGTGCTTCGGGCAGAGCTATGATTAACAGGACTACCACCCTGATCACCGGAGAGCAGAATCCGTATTGGAACCTGGCTTTGGAAGAGCAGCTGCTCAAGGGGGTGCTGCCCTCAGAGTGCATTTTGTACCTTTGGCAGAACCGCAATACCGTGGTCATCGGCAGAAACCAGAATGCCTGGAGAGAATGCCGGGTGGAAGCCTTAAAGGAGGCGGGAGGCTTTCTGGCACGGCGCTTTTCCGGCGGTGGGGCGGTCTATCACGACAGCGGAAATCTGAATTTTACCTTTGTGGCACACAAGGAGGATTATGACGAGGACAAGCAGCTTCTGGTGATCCAGAAAGCTCTGGAGAAATTCGGGCTCAAAACGGAAAAGACCGGAAGGAATGACCTGGTCTGTGAAGGCAGAAAATTTTCAGGAAATGCCTTTTATCACCAGGGGGACGTAGACTGCCATCACGGAACGCTGCTTTTGGACGTCAATACGGAGAAGATGCAGGAATTCCTCCATGTATCCGAGAAAAAGCTGAAGTCCAAAGGAGTGCAGTCGGTGAAAAGCCGGGTGGTCAACTTAAAGGAATTGTGTCCCCAGATGACGCTGGAGCTTCTGGAAGAGAACCTTTTCAAAGCGTTTCAAGAGGTTTACGGCTGTGCGCCCAAGCCTCTTTTGGAAACGCGGATCGATTGGGCGAAAGTTAAGGAGAGGGCAGAGTTTCTCTCCTCCTGGGAATGGCTGTATGGGCGGAAAATTCCGTTCCAGACAGAATGGACAGACCGTTTTTCCTGGGGGGAAATCCAGATCCAGGCTGCGGTGGATGAAGGGATCATCCGGGATGTGCAGATCTATACCGATGCGATGGCTTTGGAGTTTGTGGAGCCTCTCAAGAACGGGCTGACAGGACAGCCATACGGAGAAACTGCCATGGAGAAGGCGCTGGATACGGCAATGGATGCGGGGGGGAAGGATCTTGAGGCATTGATGGCGCCTTCCATGAGGGAGGATTTGATCCAGCTTTGGAAAGCACATGTATAGGAGACTGCTATGCACATAGGATGTAGCTATGATGGATCAGACATTCATAAGAAGACGAGGAGAACGGCATGATGGGAGCATACTATGATTTGATCGTCATCGGCGGAGGACCGGCAGGCTATACGGCTGCCGCCGAAGGCGCAAAAAAGGGAATGAAGGCGGCGCTGATCGAGCGTAAGGCGATCGGAGGCACCTGCCTGAACGAAGGCTGCATTCCCACAAAGACACTGATGCACTGCACAGAGCTTTACCGGGAAGTGAAAGCTGGAGAGGGCATCGGGCTTTACGCAAAAGAGCTTTCCTGCGACATGGGGAAGCTTCAGGACTACAAAGAAGGCGTGATCGGAGAGCTTCAGAAAGGCATCGGCATAATGCTGAAGCAGAACAAGGTGACCGTATATGAGGGTACAGGACAGATCGTGGAGGTTCCGGAACCGGGAGAGGATTCGGGGAAGATCAAGGTGCAGGTCGGCGACGAAGTTTTGGAAGCCGGGAAGGTGCTGATTTCCACCGGCTCTGTTCCCATGAAGCTTCCGATCCCCGGCATGGATCTGGAGGGCGTGCTGGACAGCACCAGAATGCTGTCGGAAAGGACGATCCCGAAGAGCCTTTTGATCATCGGAGGAGGAGTCATCGGTGTGGAGTTTGCCACCGTCTATCATGCCCTGGGCTGCAAGGTCACCATCGTGGAGGCATTGGATAAGATCCTCGCGGGGCTGGACCGGGAGATTTCCCAGAGTATGAAGATGCAGTTCAAGAAAATGGGGATTGAGGTTCACACGGGCGCGCGCGTAAAGGAAATCCGGAAGGAAGAGGAATTGTGCTGTACCTTTGTGGAAAAAGAGCAGGAAATTTCCATTTCCTGTGAAAAAATCCTGGTGGCAGCGGGAAGAAGAGCCGATACCAGCGGTCTTTTGGGAGAAGGGATCTCCCTTGAGATGGAGAAGGGAAGGATCCTGGTGGATGAAACCTTTAAGACCAGCATCCCCGGAATCTACGCAGTGGGGGACGTGATCGGCGGAATCCAGCTGGCGCATGTGGCAGAGGCGGAGGCGATCAACACAGTCTGCGCAATGAACGGGACTGCCTCTCGGATGAACCTGAAGCTGGTTCCCTCCTGCATCTATACCAGCCCGGAGATCGCATCGGTGGGAATGACGGCAGATGAGGCGAAGGCAGCAGGGATCGAAGCGGTTTCCGCGAAATATCTCACCTCAGCCAACGGCAAATCCGTCCTTTCCGGACAGGAACGGGGATTTGTCAAGCTGGTGGCGGAAAAGTCCACCGGAAGGCTGCTTGGCGCGCAGCTATTCTGCGCCCGGGCGACCGACATGATCTCAGAGCTTTCCGCAGCCATCGCAGAGGAGATGACCGTGCAGAAGCTGTCCGGTGTCATTCATCCCCATCCTACGTTCAGCGAAGCGATTTGGGAGGCAGCAAGACTGACAGCAGAAAAAACCTATTGACATCCTGTGCTTTTTATGCTACTTTTTACATAGTAACGCAGTGTCAAACAGAGGCGAATAAAACCTGTAGCTGTTTTATTCGCCTTCTCTTTACAGAGAGATTAGCACTCACCTCAACTGAGTGCTAACAAGAAAGGGGAATTCCTATGATTATCAGACCAGTTTACAATATATTGCTTTTGCCGGACGTGGCTTATTATTTCAAGAAGGATTTTTTCAGCGATTCCGATGCCAAGGAGCTGAAGGAAGGCAATGAGATTTTGTTTGCCATTCTGAAAAATGAGAAGTCTGATGGAGAATACACGACGGAGGATTTCGAGCCCATCGGCGTATCCGCCAGGATCGAAGGGAATGGCGAGGGGGAGAATGTTCAGGTTCGCACTGTGGAGAGAGTGGATATCTCCGATTTGGAAATCGTAAATGGCAGGATACAGGCGACAGCCACAATCCGTCCGGAGGTCAATGACCTGAGTGAAGGAGAGGAGAAGGAACTGTTCGGACAGCTGAAAGAATCCCTGCTGAAATTCGTCCAGGGATACCAGTGGGGAATCTGGGCGAGGAGCTTCATTCTGCAGAGAAGGAATATGTATGAGATGATCTGTGCGCTGTCTGATTATCTGCAGCTGGATCCAGAGCAGAAGTACGAGATCCTGGCAATGGATTCCAGGAAGGACCGCTGCTTAAGGATCATGGATGTGATTCAGGAGTTCATTGAGATTGCCAAGGTTTCTGAGGAGGCGCAGACGGCACAGAAGGATGACCATGAGCAGATGTATCGGGAGGCAGCGCTGAAAAAACAGATCGATTACCTTCAGCGGGAGCTGGATGAGATGCATCCGGAGAACATCTCAGACGTGCGGAAATTCGAGAAGAAGATCGAGAAATCCGGCATGAACAAGGAAGCGAAGCGGGAAGCGGAAAAGGTCTTAAACCGTATGAAGCAGGAGGGGAAGGAGAGCCATGAGTATGGAATGCTCTATGACTACCTGGACTTCGTGACGAGTCTCTCCTGGAAGGCGCCCCGAGTATCCAAGATCGATCTGAAAAAGGCGGAGGAGATCCTGGATGAAGATCATTACGGGCTGAAAAAGGTGAAGGAGAGGATCATCCAGCAGCTTGCCGTGATGGCGCTGAACAAAAAGCAGTACGGCTCCATCCTGCTCTTTGTGGGCGCTCCCGGCACCGGCAAGACCAGCATCGGTCAGAGTATCGCCAGGGCGCTGAACCGGGAGTATGTGCGGATCAGTCTCGGCGGCATCCGGGACGAGGCAGAGATCCGGGGACACCGGAGAACCTACATTGGGGCGATGCCCGGAAGGATCATGGAGGGAATGAAGCGCAGCGGTGTTTCCAATCCTGTGATGATCCTGGATGAGGTGGACAAGCTGGCGAAGGACTACGGCGGAGATCCTGCCAGCGCCCTTCTGGAAGTCCTGGATCCGGAACAGAATAGTACCTTCACGGATCACTACATGAATGTTCCCTACGATCTGTCCAACGTCCTGTTCGTATGTACGGCAAACACGACGGATACCATTCCGGAACCGCTGCTGAACCGTATGGAAGTCATCAACTTCCCGGGATACACGGCAGTGGAGAAGTATCACATTGCGAGACGCCATCTGATCCCGAAGGCGCTGAAGGCGACGGGAATCAAGGAGAAGCAGCTCTCTGTCACAGACGGAGCTATCCGCAGGATGATCGAGGAGTATACCATGGAATCCGGTGTGCGTAATCTGAAGAAATGCATTGATACGCTGTGCCGGACGGCAGCCGTGAAGCTGGTGAAGAACGAGCAGGCGAGCCTTGAGGTGACAGAAAAGAATCTTTCCGACTATCTGGGAAGAAAGCAGCTCCACCATGACAGCAAGCTGAAAGAAAAGATTCCAGGCGTGGTGACAGGGCTTGCATGGACCCAGGCGGGAGGCGAGATCCTCTTTATCGAGACGAAGCTCACCAGGGGAGACGGCAAGGTGCTGATCACCGGGCAGCTGGGGGATGTGATGAAGGAGTCCGTACAGATTGCCCTGACGTTGGTCAAAGCCCTTTATCCGGAGGAGACAGAGGTCTTGAAAGATCACGACCTCCATATCCATGTACCGGCAGGAGCTGTGCCGAAAGACGGACCGTCAGCAGGCATCACCCTGGTAACCGCCTTGTCTTCCCTGGTCACCGGGAAAGCGGTGGATCCTGACTATGCCATGACCGGTGAGGTATCCCTGCGGGGAGGCGTGATGCCCATCGGAGGACTGCCGGAGAAATTGATGGCAGCCCAGAGGGCAGGCATCACCAAGGTATTCATCCCCAAGGAAAATGTGGAAGATCTGGAGGATGTGGCAGACGAGGTCAAGGAAAAACTGGAGATCATTCCGGTGGAACGGGTAACCGATGTGCTAAAGCGGGTGCTGGACGAAAACACAAAAACTCCGCAATAAACAAAAGAAGGAGACGATCGGGAAATGCCGATGGTCTCTTTTTTGTTGAAGCCGGAAAAGTTTATTTCCGCGGGCAACGAGCCAAACGGACATGCTTGCATGTCCACTTGGCGACTGCCGCGAGGGTCAAATACCCCGTAGCTTGCTGCGGGGTATTTGACTTGACGAAGAATTCCCTACGGACTATACTAAATCCATAGTAAGAGAGAGTACGGAGGAAAAACGATGATCACAGCACAGGAGCTGCAGAAGAAAGTATATGACGTCACCTACACCAGAGGCCGCAGGCTGTACAGGAATGGAAGTGTCCTGCAGTTTTCGGAAGATCAGACGGAGCAGGGGAGAGTTGTGATAAAAGCGCAGGTGAGAGGCAGCACCGGGCATCGGTATAAGGTGGAGATTGCGATGGACGGGGAGAAAAACCGGATCATTGCCCACCACTGCAGCTGTCCGGCGCACACCTCCTACAGCGGTCCCTGCAAGCATTGCGTGGCAGTGCTGCTGGAAATGATCGAGATGGGAAGAGGGCTTGGAGGAAAAAAGGAAAAGGAAGAACCGAAGGAGCTTTCCCTGGAAGAGCGCTTAAGACTCCTGGGAGTCACCCGGGGATACCAGCCTTCCGATCATTCGCCTGACAGACCGAAAAAAGACCAGGGATTGCAGTCCACCTATGGGCTGAATGAGATCCTGAAGCCGTTTTTTCATTATGGCGGACAGACACTGACCATGCAGGAACCGGTGGGTCAGGTGAAGCTGGAACCCCATTTGATCTTAAGCGGAGGACACGTCAGCCTGACGTTCAAGATCGGCATTACCCAGATGTACGTCCTGAAGAATCTATCGGACTTTGCCAACCGCATAAGGATCAAAAGCAGCTACCGATATGGGAAAAAACTGGAATTCCTCCACAGTATGGAAATGTTCACAGAGGAGAGCCGTCCCTTTGCCGAGCTGATTGTCAGAAAAAAGAAACCGGCGCCAAAAGGGTATTATTACGGGTATGTCTCTTCCAAGGACAACGAGGTTTCCATAGAAAGGGAGGAACTGGACGAAGTCATGGCTCTCCTGGAGGGAAGGACCTTTGGCGGTGAATTTTATGGGTATGACAATCCGGAGATTCAGATCGTTTCCGGGCATCCGGATTTTCAGGCAGTGCTGAAAAAGAAGCAGGACGGAGCCGAGTTTGTCATGAAGCGTTTTGCCTATGTGGAAGGGGAGAACTATCTCTATTTCTGGAAAACAGGTGAGATCTCAAAGACGGCAAAGTCTGATCTGGGAAATAGCCTGTCCTTTTTCCTGTTCATGCAGCAAAGTGCCTCCAATCAGTGCAATATCAGCAAATGGGATCTCAGGATTTTTCTGGAGGAAATCCTGCCGGATCTGGAACACTTCATTCCGGTAAAGGTGGAACAATTAGAGCTTTCGGAATTTCTGCCGGAGACGCCGGCATTTGAACTCTATCTGGATCTTCCGGAGAAGAATTTCATCACCTGTCAGTGCTTTGCCGTGTATGAAAAGGGGCGCTTCAATGTTTGGGAGGCGTCAGAGCTTCAGGATACGCCTGCGGACCTGAAACGGAACTGGAAGCTTGAAGCCCGGGAGGGAAATGAGGTCAAGCGTTTTTTCAAAGCCTATTCCCTGACAGACCATGCCATGGCAGTGGAGGGAGAGGAAGACTGCTATCGTTTCCTCACCACGGATCTGGAGCAGCTTGGAGCATTGGGCGAGGTCTTTATTTCCGACCGTCTGAAAAAGATCAACATCCGAAGACTTCACGGAACCACGGTTGGGATCTCCCTGACCGGCAATCTTTTGAACCTGACGCTGGATACGGAGCTCTCCATGGATGAGCTGGTGGAGATCCTCTCCAAATATGACCGGAAAAAGAAATATTACCGCTTGAAAAACGGCGATTTTATCGAAACGGAGCAGAGCGGTCTGGATGCGGTGGCAGATCTGGTGAATGTGCTGCAGATCCCAGAAAAGGCGCTGAGGAAGGGCGACATGGAATTGCCCAAGTACCGTGCCCTCTATCTGGATGAACGGCTGGGGAAAAGCGATGGCTTGAACTTGGAACGGGAACGTTCCTACAAAAGCCTGGTGCGGAATATGAAGACGGTGGAGGACAGCGACTTCGAGGTTCCGGCCTCCTTGAGAAAGGTCTTGCGGGGATATCAGAAAAAAGGCTTCCTTTGGCTGAAAACTCTTTCGGTCAACGGATTCGGAGGCATCCTGGCGGATGATATGGGGCTGGGAAAGACGCTGCAGGTCATCGCCTTTCTGCTTTCGGAAATGGAAGAGAGCAAAGAGGAGGAGCTGAAGAGAACCCTTATCGTAGCACCGGCATCTCTGATCTACAACTGGGAAAATGAGATCCACAGATTTGCGCCTGCCCTGAACGTCAAGGTGGTGGCGGGCAATGCCGCGGAGCGGAAAGAAATCATCGGACAAGCATCTAAGAGGGATATCCTGGTGACCTCCTACGACCTTTTAAAAAGGGATGAAGAAGAGTACGAGAACCTGAAGTTTTTCTGCCAGGTATTGGATGAAGCGCAGTATATCAAGAATTTCAACACCAAGGGAGCCAGGGCAGCCAAGAGTATCAGCGCCGGATTCAAAGTAGCGCTGACTGGAACGCCCATGGAGAACCGGCTGAGCGAGCTGTGGAGCATTTTTGACTATCTGATGCCCGGGTTTCTCTATTCCTACGAGCGGTTCAAGAAAACCTTCGAAGCTCCCATTGTCAAATATCAGGATGAAGATGCAGTGGCAAACCTGCAGAGGATGATCCGCCCGTTTATCCTAAGAAGGATCAAGAAGGACGTGCTGAAGGATCTTCCGGACAAGCTGGAAAAAAATATGTTCGTCCGCATGGAGGAGGAGCAGGAGAAGCTGTACCAGGCACATGTGCAGCGCCTGAAGCTGATGCTGGAGGATGGAAGCGAGGAGGATTTTGGAGCCATCCGGATCAAAGTCCTCTCAGAGATCACCAAGCTCCGTCAGCTTTGCTGCAACCCGGGGCTGCTCTATGAAGACTATGAGGGAGGCTCTGCCAAGGAGGAACTCTGCATGGAGCTTTTGGAGAACGCCATAGCGGCAGGGCACAAGATCCTCTTGTTTTCCCAGTTTACATCCATGCTCCATATCCTGGAGGGCAACCTGGCGGAACGGGGGATCGCCTTCTACACGCTGACCGGGGAGACGCCGAAGGAGCGGCGGATTGAGATGATGAATGCTTTTAATAAAGATGAGACGCCGGTTTTTCTGATCTCTCTGAAAGCCGGAGGAACGGGCTTGAACCTGGTGGGGGCAGATATGGTCATCCATTACGATCCCTGGTGGAACGCAGCGGCTGAGAACCAGGCGACAGACCGGGCACACCGGATCGGACAGAAACATGTAGTGACGGTCTACAAGCTGGTGACGGAGCATACTATTGAGGAAAAGGTATTGGAGCTCCAGCAGAAAAAGAAGGAGTTGACCGAGCAGGTGCTGGGGGGCAAAGGGCTGGATACCATCCACCTGGACAGAAAAGAATTGTTGGAATTATTTGACTGATTTGCAAAAAAATAGAATTAAGGGAATATGTTTCGAAAATGATTGCATTTTATGAAGCAGATACGGTATAATGATTGCACAACGTGTAATTCGGACTGACAAATCGGTCTGCCCTGCGTGGCAGGGAAGCGGTGCACCAATACGGGAAAGGAGCAGCAGAATGAGAAGAAAATGGATCATAGCGCTGATGCTGGCGGGGACGCTGACCATGGGAACCTGCGCAGCCGCAGCTGAGACGACGACAGAAAGCACAGAAATCACTGAGACGGCAGAAACCACAGGTACCGAAACGGCGGAGGAAGCGGGAGAGACCGCATCTACCGAAACCGCAGGAGGAGCAGGGGAGACCGCCTCCACTGAGACAGCAGGAGGAGCAGGGGAGACCGCCTCCACCGAGGCAGCGGGAGGAGCAGGAGAGACGATATCCACCGAGACCTCAGAAGGGAACGGTTCGGCACAGACGGAGTATACCGAAGGGAATGCCGTTGACATTACCAAGGAAGAGCTGGTGGAAAACGTAAAGGCGGCAGTGGAGGAGGTGAACAGCCTGAGTATGGATGCCACGCTGGACACGACCCTGGCAATGAGCATGTCAGGGGAAGGATCCGAGAGCGGCATGGAGCTGACCATGGGAATCAATATGGCATTGAGCGCGGAGGCAGTGGAGGAACCATACGGCTCCCATATCCAGATGACCCTTGGCATGGATTTACTGGGACAGGTTATGGAACAGACCATGGAGACCTATAGTGTGGAGGAAGACGGCAGGAAAGTCACCTACACCCAAACAACAGAAAACGGAACCGCTTCCGGCTGGACCAGGGATGACGTGGACGATGAGATGACAGATACCCTGAATGGGCTTCAGATCCTGGAGGATCAGGAATGGTATAACCAGGCGGAGCAGTACACTCTGCAGGACAATAAAGTTGTGGATGGAGAAGGCAGGGAGTATTATGTCCTGGAAGGCGACCTGGATCTCAGTGAAGGTTCCGAACTGGGAGATGAGCTCAAAAGCCTGCTGGATAGCCTGGAAGAAAGCATGGGAAGCGGAGCGATCGAATTTCCTGATGTGATCGGGCTTGACCTTTATATCTATGCAGACCAGATGCTTCCGGCACGGCTGACCATGGATATGTCCGGCATCCAGGGCGCGATCCCCACAGAAGGTTCCGATGTCCCCATGAACATGGAATTCCGGACATTGGTGATGGATCTTTCCCTTGGAGATTACAATGCCATTGATGCCATTGAAGTCCCGCAGGAAGCGCTGGATAGTGCAAACAGCAGCGAGACCGAGACGGGAAGTGGGACCGAGGCAGTTGTGGGAACGGAAGATACAGAGACTGAGGTCAGCACCACGGGGACGGAGACAGAATATACAGAGACGGAATATACGGAGCCGCAGTTTATCCTGACCACGGACACCTCCGTAGAATTCACCCAGAATGGGACGGCTCCGGAGGTAGCGGCATCCTTAGGGGAGATGGGCAAAGCTTATTATTACAATGTAAATTCCGGCAACTATGAGCAGGTGGGCGTGAAGCTGACCGGCTTTTCCAGAGGAGAAGAGGCAGCGGCGCTGGTGGATCAGCTCCTGAATGAGGAGGGGAGTTATTATTCCTTTGCGGCGCTTCGGGATAACGAAGAATACTGCCTGGTGAATTATGACATGTACTTTCCGCAGGATATGACGGATTCCCAGTATGGAGTCTATGTCAGCGGCTGCCAGCTGGACGTGGTAGGTCAGAATGGAGATTATCTGGAATCCGACGGACAGACCTATTTCCCTTACGTCTATGATGTTTACGATGAGAGCGGCAAGGTTTACCATCCGGGAGATACCGGAAGCTTTCAGGCAATCGTAATCCTGCCAAAGGATGCGGAAGGGTTCTGTTTCCAGTTTGGTCCCTATGATTCGGAATATTTCTATGCAGAGCCGGAGGGAGCAGTAGCCTGATAAAGCAGAGGATTCTTGTACAAGGGTACGGATCCCCGCGGCACTTGCCCAATATCCATGCAGATAGGACGGATGGGCTTGCTGCCTGTGGGAAGAAATACAGGAACAAATACGGAAATGAAGCGGGCAGGGGGATGCCCGCTTTTTCCATGGAAACAGTCTGCACTGGACATGGACTGGCGCATTTGGTATCATAAAATACAAATGTTTGCAAAATGGGAGGAATCAACTTTGACAATTCGAAAATTGGCAGGAATGCTCTTTATCATCAATGGTCTTCAGTTCCTTCTGGGAGCCGGGATCCTGCTGGGGCTGCACATCAATGTCTTTACCGGGAATGAATATCTCCTGGATGCCGCGATGATCATTGTCCTTCTCAGCAGCCTTTTGACGATTTTAGGGCTTCTCTCCGTGACCAGGTATCAGAATGAGACCTACCAGGAGAGCATCACCAACCTGGAAAACCTGAACCGGAAGCTTCGGGAACAACGGCACGACTATCTGAACCAGATCCAGATCGTGTACGGGCTTTTGGAGCTGGAGGAATATGAGGAAGCCAGGGCATATATGCGTCCGGTGTTCAAGGATCTGATGAAGGTCAATAAAGCACTGAAAACCTCGGAGCCTGCGGTCAATGCCCTCCTTCAGGCTAAGATGGAGACAGCGGAGAAACAGGGGATCGATTTCTATCTGGAAATTACAACTCAGATGAAAAGCCTGTCCATTGAGGCGTGGGAATTGTGTAAGATCCTGGCAAATTTGATCGACAATGCGGTGACAGCAGTGCTCCAGCGCGAGGGGGAGAAGCACATTGTTCTGAATATCCGGGAGATTAGCGGCAGCTATCAGTTTACAGTGAGAAACAATGGACCGGAGATCCCCAAGCATATGAGGAACCAGATTTTCCGGCAGGGCTTTACCACCAAAAAAGAGGAGGGGCATGGACTGGGACTCTCCATCGTCTCCAACCTGATCCACGAGGCGGGAGGAGAATTGTCTATGGAGACCGGAGAAAAGGAGACCTCTTTTCAGTTCACCATCCCCATAAAGCAGGCAGGACGGATCCAAGCCCTTCAGGAAAGACGGAAGGAGAAGCTTAGAAAAGTCATGAAACGGATGTCAGTTCAACGGGAAAAAACGACAAGATAACAGGGAAAGTGTATAAGTAGCGAATTACCTCTTTTCGCGTTTCTGAAATCTGATATGCTTAAGAAAAGCACAAAGGAAAGGAGGAGAACCAATGGATGGATTGACGATTTTGGGCATGATCCTTCTGGTCGCAGGCTTTGTACTGGTGGGAATTGAGATGGTAGTGCCCGGCTTTTCCGTTCCAGGGATCAGTGGGATTATCTGCTTGGTGGCAGGCGTCTTCCTGCTGGCGGATAATCTGCTGGAAGGAGTCTTTATTACGATTATCGTTCTGGCTGTGTTGGGAATTATGATGGCAGTGATCTTATGGTTTCTGTCCAAAGGGAAATTCCGATCGCCGCTGATTTTGAAGGAAGAGCAAAACAAGAAGGAAGGATATTTGAGTTCCAGCGACATGAACTATTTATTGGGAAAGAAAGGATGCGCCTACACAGATCTAAGACCGTCAGGAATCGGGATCTTTGACGAGATCAAATTCGATGTAATCTCAGAAGGCGGATATATCCTGAAGGGTTCCCCGATTGAGATCATCAAAGTAGAAGGATCCAAGCTGGTTGTCAGAAACGAGGAGGAGAAGCTATGAGTCAGATTATTTTGATTTCTATTTTGGGAATGATTGGTTTATTGATTGTACTGTTTTTTGTCTTTGTGCCAGTAGGGCTGTGGGTATCTTCCATGGCAGCGAATGTAAAGATCAGCATCTTTACAATGGTAGGTATGAGACTCCGCCGTGTACGGCCGGCAAGAATTGTATTGCCTCTTATCAAAGCAAGGAAAGCAGGGCTTGATTTGGGAGTGAACCAGCTAGAAGCACATTACCTGGCAGGAGGGAATGTAGACAATGTGGTCAACGCATTGATTGCATCAGAGAGGGCTGGTATCGAGCTGAAATTTGAGAAAGCAGCAGCGATCGACCTGGCAGGTCGGAATGTCCTGGAGGCTGTGAAGATGAGCGTCAATCCCAAAGTGATTGAGACACCGAATGTCTCGGCAGTAGCGAAAGATGGAATCGAGCTTTTGGTAAAGGCGAGAGTGACCGTACGTGCCGATTTGGAGAGGCTGGTCGGAGGAGCGGGAGAAGCCACCGTCCTTGCAAGAATTGGAGAAGGAATCGTCACCACAGTTGGTTCCGCACTTTCACACAAAGAGGTTCTTGAAAATCCGGACGACATTTCCAAAAGGGTTTTGAGTAAGGGACTGGATTCCGGGACGGCATTTGAAATTCTTTCCATAGATATTGCGGATATCGACGTAGGAAGGAATATCGGGGCACAGCTGCAAAGCCTGCAGGCAGAGGCGGACAAAAACATCGCGCAGGCAAAGGCGGAAGAAAGGAGAGCCATGGCGGTTGCCAAGGAACAGGAAATGAGGGCTTACGTAGTGGAAGCAGAGGCGGAGGTGCCAAAAGCGATGGCTTATGCACTGCGGGAAGGCAAGCTGGGTGTTATGGATTACTATGAACTTCAGAACCTGAAAGCCGACACAGACATGAGAGAGACCATCGGCGGGGGAGCCTCAGGTAAGAGTATTGAATCATAACGGAGAAGGGGGATGTGACTATGGGATTTGATGATATTATGGACGCTTTGGGAGAAATGGCAGACATTGCCGATGATTTGACGAATCTCCCCCAGGTTCTAAAAAAAATCCGTACCAGTTCCCAGAAAAAGCCAGTCTCCCAGCAGACTGGCGTCCCCAAATCCCCGACGCGCAAGAAGAAGGTTCCGGATCGCAAGCAAAAACCGAAAAAATATCCGCCCCGGAAAGAACCGTTAAAGGATAAGCAAATGCCAGAGGAGACGACCGCAGCAGTCATCCAGGAAAAAACAAACTCAACACCCATACACATACATGGGTTCACTCCGCAAAATCCAGAGGAGATGCGGCAGGCGATTATCTGGGCGGAACTTTTGGGCGAGCCATTGGCAAAGAAACGCAGAAAACAAAGAATGGAGCGGTATTATGGCAATCAAGGTAATGCTCGTCGAGGATGAGGCGGGAATACGCCACATTCTTCGAAAGATCATAGAGAAACACACGGAATTTGAAGTGGCAGCAGAATGTGATGAGATGGGGCAGGCGATCGTGGATTTCCGCCTGCACAAACCGGATGTGGTGTTCCTGGATATCGGCATCAAAGGGCAGAACGGTGTGGAGTGTGCCAGGATTTTGACCGATTTGGATCCAAAAGTAAAGATTATTTTTGCCACTGCACATTCTGAATATATGTCAGAGGCGTTTGAAATCTACGCGTTTGACTACCTGATGAAGCCTTTTTCCATTGAACGGGTGAACAAGACCTTGGATCGGATTGCTGCCTTGGAAATCCCGGCAGGTTTTGAAAGTGGTGAAAAAATAGTAAAGACCGAAAAACGGCGGGATAAGCTTCTTGTAAAAGGGAAAGAAAGCCTAAGCTTTGTGGATATTCCAGATATTATCCTCATCCTCAGGGAAAATAATTCCACCGCCATTTACACGGAAAAAGGAAGTTTTGCTACTTCGGCAAGCCTTGCGGAGATCGAACAAAAGCTGGATCCAGAGCAGTTCCTTCGGAGCCACAAATCCTATATCATTAATCTGTCCAAAATCAGAAAAATAGAACCGTATGGAAGGTGGACGTATACGGTGCATTTTCAGACGGGTAAGGAGACGGCACTGATCACGGCAGAAAAATACGAGGAAATTAAGAAAAGATTTCTGTAGGCGGAACAGAAAGGCAGTTCTTTTAACTTGTACATAGAAAAAGGATTTGATATACTTACTGAGAACGGAAATAAGGATAATCCTGCGCCCGCCGGGGATAGAAAATGGGCGCAGGAGAAGGAAGTGTTGCATAAGTATGGCTAATATCAGAGAAATAGCGGAACGAGCGCAGGTAGCGCCGGGGACTGTGTCCAGAGCCCTGAACAACAAGGGGTATATATCAAAGGAGACTAGAAAAAAGATTGACAAGGCACTGAAGGAGCTTGAGTATGTACCAAATGAGCTGGCAAGAAATCTGTATCGCAACCGCAGTAATATGATAGGGGTGATCCTTCCGGATATTGAACACCCCTTTTTTTTAGGAATCATCAAGAAGCTGGTAATCGAACTAAAAAAATATAATTACGGGGTCGCGCTTTGGACCACAGAGTACGAAGCAAGGGAAGAGAAAGAGTACCTGGAGCGCCTGAAACGTAATGCAGTGGATGCTGCGGTAGTATTTGTGCCGGTCCTGGATCGGGCATTTTATCAGGAGCTTGGGAGGCCGCTGGTTTTATTGGACCGTATTGTGGAGGGCATTCCGTATATTCCCATAGATCAGGAAAAATCAGGAAGGCTGGCTGCCAGGAAGCTTTATGAAGACGGATGCCGGCATGTGCTGACGGTTGTTGGAGAACAGTCTGATGAAATCCCTTCCTTAAAGCGGCATGTGGCTTTTATCAAAGAAATGGAAAAGCTTGGGGGGACTGTAAAGGTAATTCGGGAAGAATGGAATAATTTCGAACTGGATTACCATATGGAACTGGCAGAGAAGATATTGGAGCAGGAGCCGGAGGCAGACGGAATCTATGCGGCGGATATTTTGGGTACGGCCTTTTTGAAGGTGCTCCGAAGGATGGGCAGGAACGTTCCGGAGGAATTTGAGATCATATCTACGGATGGCATTGATGAAAGCAACCATGCGGCAATCAGCCTGTCTGCAGTCATTCAGCCTGCCGAAATGATCGCAAAGGAGATGGCGAGGGTATTGATGGGGCAGATAGAGGGGCATCCGGTGAAGAAAATCAAGACCATAGACGTTTACATGTATAATGGGGACACAACGAAATAGCCAAAGTTATTGTGAAAAGTGTATAATTTCACACCGGTATAATTGTGAAAATCATCGAAAATTAAACAGGGGATTGACAAGAAAAGAAAATAGCGTTATAGTCAAATCACGATATGAAACGGGTTTTACACGAACAAGAATTGAGCGGATTGTATAATACCCGTTTCTATTTTCCAGAAATATAAAACGGGTTTTATATGCCGTTGCATGACATGAGAGAGGCGGATGCGAAGCGTCCGTCAAAAAAATCATCAATATAAAACGGGTTTTATAAAGACTGGAGCACCAATTAATTTTGAATGCGCAATGCGCAGAATGGAGGATATCTATATGAGGAAGAAACTGTTAAGCGTACTGATGTCAACCTGTATGGCAGCCGGGCTTTTGGCGGGAAGTGGAGCGGCAGCAATGACCGCAGAAGCTGCGGAAGGCGAAAAAACCAAAATTACGGTTTATCTGGGAGGCGATGCAGCGGACGAAAACCAGAAGATCATTGAGACTTTCAATGAACAAAGTGATACGATCGAGGCAGAGATGGTAACTTTGACAGAAGGTTCCAGCGGCTATGAGATGCTCACAGTTATGTATAATGCAGGAAATCCGCCTACCGTATACTTTATGGAAGCCGGGGACGTTCTGAAATTGACGGATAAGCTTACAGACCTTTCCGATATGGAATGCCTGCAGTATGCCAATGAAGGGACGACAGAAGACGTGACGGTAGATGGTGTGGTATATGGAATCCCGGCAAATCTCCAGGCATATGGGATTATGTACAACAAACGGGTTCTGGAAAGCGTGATGGGAGCTGACTTTGATCCGTCCACCATTACCACCAGGGAAGAATTCAAAGAAGTCTGCGACAAAGTACAGGAAGCAGGGATTGCACCAGTTGCAATCAGTCCTTTTGACTGGAATCTTGGAAATCACTGGTTTAACCAGGTTTATTCCGGACAGTCAGAGAACAGAGAGGACAGAGACGCTTTCGTTCAGTCACTGAGAGAAGGAACCGCAGATCTGGAAAATAATGAGATCTTTAATGATTATATGGATACCTTTGATCTCTTGATGGAATATAACTATTACAAAGATAACCCGCTGGAAACGGTAGCAGATGGCAACGAAAAGCAGGCACAGCTGATGGCTCTTGACCAGGTAGCATTCTGGTTCCATGGAAACTGGGCAACAGCAAACTTAAGGACATTGGATGAAGAAGGGGAATACGGCTTCATCCCCGTTCCGGTCAGCGAGAGCAACCCCAACAGCGGAAAAATCTGTACATTGGTACCGGGATACTTCTGTGTGGAAGGTTCCACTACCACAGAGGAAGAACAGGCAGCAGGAAAAGAATTCCTGAATTGGCTGATCAATTCTGAAGAAGGACAGCAGTATGTGATTGATTGTGGAAATATTCCTGCTTACACAAACAATGAGGCGACCATCGAGGAATCCGTTTCCCAGTCTGCAGTAGAGTACACGAACAGTGGAGAGACCTTCCCGATGTATGTCATGTATCCGTCTGACCACGCTACACAGGTCGGAGCTTCCATGCAGAAATATCTGGCAGGAGAGATTGACCGCAGCGGGCTGGCACAGGAAATTTCCGATTACTGGGCATCCCAGGAATAAAGAGATTGCATGAAAAGCTGCCGGTTTCCGGCAGCTTTTCTAAAAAACAAAACTTTATCGTGTACGGGTTATGTACAGAAAAGAGGTAAAGATGAAAAAGAAAAATAAAGCATTGAAAAATACCATGAGTTTTCTGGTTTTTGCCGGTCCTGCAGTTTTAGTCTTTTTTGCGGTGATCCTGGTAGCTTTCTTTAATGGTATCCAGCTTACTTTTACCGATTGGAACGGGCTTTCGGACTCCTATCAATATATCGGCCTGACAAATTATGCAAATGCCCTATCGGATACCGCCTTTTGGGACTCGCTGGGCAGAACGTTTAAGTATGTGGTGTGTGTTGTGGCATTTACGAATATCATCGCATTCTTGATCGCATTTTTCCTTACACGGGGATATAAAGGCCAAGGAATCTTCCGGGTAGCGTTTTTTACGCCAAACCTGATAGGAGGAGTTGTCTTGGGTATCGTATGGAAATTCGTGTTTTCCCAGGTATTCACCCAGATCGGCAGCAAATATGGCATGGCTTTGTTCAAAAATAACTGGCTGAGTACGCCGGATTCCGCATTCATAGCGCTGGTGGTGGTCGCGGTATGGCAGCTGGCCGGCTACCTGATGCTCATCTACATGGCAGGGATTATTTCACTTCCCAAGGAGGTGCAGGAGGCAGCAAGGCTTGACGGAGCGGTGGGGTGGAAAAATATCCGCCATATCGTCATCCCGCTGATCATGCCGTCTGTCACGATCGCTGTTTTTATGTCCATTAAGACAGCGTTCATGGCATATGATGTCAACTTGGCATTGACAAACGGCGGTCCGTTCCAGAGTACGGAGTTGGTGGCAATGAGAGTTTATAATGAAGCATTCCAGGCTGAGAATTATGGAGTGGGCCAGACAGAAGCATTGATTTTATTCGCGATTGTGGCAGTCATTTCCATTATCCAGGTTATACTTACGAAGAGTAAGGAGGTCGAGGCATGATGAAAAAGAAAAAAACATGGCGAAAGGTTGGTTTTTACATTTGCTTTATCTTGCTTCTGTGTGTATTCCTATATCCGTTTTATCTGGTAGTCTTAAATAGTTTGAAGACCAACAAAGAGGTCATCCTGGATGCCCTGGCTCTGCCGCAGGGACTGAATTTTGAGGGCTATACAAAAGCATTTGAAAGAATGAATTATTTCCAGAGCTTTGCCAATTCCCTGATCGTGACGGTAGGCAGTATTGTGCTGATCGTGCTGATCTCTGCAATGTGCGCGCACCTGTTTGCACGGAAAAATTGGAAGATCAACAAGATTATCTTTATGATTATGGTAGCATCCATGATCATTCCCTTCCAGACGATCATGATTCCGGTGGTTAAGAATTTTTCTGCTTTGAACCTGACGGATAACCTCTTTGCCGTAATGGTATTTTATATGGGCGCCCATGTTTCGATGGCTGTGTTCATGTACCATGGCTTTATCAAAAATATCCCCTTTGAGCTGGAGGAGGCAGCCACCATTGATGGCTGCGGACAGATGGGGATTTTGTTCAAAGTAGTCTTTCCGATGCTGAAGCCGATCACGTCCACGATTGTGATCATGGATGTGCTGGCGATCTGGAACGACTTCCTCCTCCCGTATATCCTTCTTTACAAGGATTCCTTGAAGACCCTGCCGTTGATGACCTTCTCCTTCGTAGGGCAGTATTCGACAGATTATTCACTGGTGACCTCAGCTCTGGTGCTGACGATGATTCCGGTGATCATTCTGTATCTTCTGCTCCAGAAACAGATCATTGAGGGTGTATCGCAGGGCGCAATCAAATAACAGACAGGAAAGGATCATTTATGGAAAGAAAATGGTGGCAGGACACAGTGGTGTACCAGATTTATCCCAAAAGTTTTATGGATACAAACGGAGACGGCATCGGGGATTTGAGAGGAATTATCGGACGGCTGGATTATATCAAAAGTCTGGGCGTCAACGTCATCTGGCTCAGCCCGATCAACCGGTCACCGATGAGGGACAACGGATATGATATTTCGGACTATTACCAGGTAGATCCGAGTTTCGGAACGAACAAGGATTTGGAAGAGCTGATCAGGGAAGCGAATCAACGAGGACTGAAAGTTCTGCTGGATTTGGTGGTAAATCATGTTTCTGTGGAGCACAAATGGTTCCAGGAGATGCTGAAAAATCCCGACAGCCCATACGGGGATTATTTTATCATTCGTGAGACCGAAGACGGAAAAGAACCCAATAACTTCCGAAGTTATTTCGGAGGCAGCGTATGGGAGCGGATCGGGGACAGCAACCGTTTTTACTTTCACGCTTTTGCAAAGGAGCAGCCGGATCTGAATTGGGAGAATCCGAAATTGCGCCAGGAAATCTATGATATGATGACCTACTGGCAGGAGAAGGGAATCGCGGGATTCCGGGTAGATGCCATCGGAAACATCAAAAAATCAGAGACGATCCTGTCCAACTGCCGGATGCCGGCAGATGCGGAGGACGGGCTGTGTGACATCCATGCATATGTGATCAATCAGCCGGGGATCGGGGAATTCCTGGGAGAGATGAGGGATCAGGTCTTCAAACGATTTGACAGCATGACTGTGGCAGAGATTGTCGTGCCCGAGAAGGATCTGGAGGCGTATATCGGGGACAACGGATACTTTTCCATGGTATTTGATTTCAGCTATGCGGATATTGACACCAATGGCATTACAAGACCTTGTGATTTTGCCAAATGGAATCTGGAGGATCTGAAGAGGTGTATTTTTACCAGCCAGGAGAATTACCAGAAGTACGGATGGGCGGCCCCCTATTTGGAAAACCACGACCAGCCAAGATCCCTGGACAAATACCTGGAGGACGGGGAGATCAACTACTACAGTACCACGATGCTGGGAACTTTGTACTTTTTCCTGAGAGGAACGCCGTATCTCTATCAGGGACAGGAACTGGGAATGAGCAACTATCCGTTTGCGGACATCTCTGAATTTAAGGATATTGACGCCCTCAATAAATATGAGAAGGCGAAGGAGATGGGGGATTCCGAAGAAAAGATCCTGGATTTCCTGAGACGAAGGAGCCGGGACAATGCCAGGACCCCGATGCAGTGGTCAAAAGCTCCAAACGCCGGGTTCAGCAAAGGGACTCCATGGCTGGCGGTCAATCCTAATTACAGTCAGGTAAATGTTGAATCGGAAGAGACAGAAGAACAGTCGGTGCTGCATTTCTACCGGGATATGATCCGGCTGAGGAGAACTTCCGAGTATCGGGACACGTTGGTGTACGGGCGGTTTGAAGGGATCCGGACAGAGAATACGGAAGATTTCGTTTACCGCAGGACAGGTGAGGAACGAGAGGTTATCGTGGCGATCAATTACTCAAAGGAACCTCGCAGCTGGTGCGTAGAGCGGGAAGGATATGAAGTCCTTCTGAATAACTATGACAGGCTGGAAGAACAAATGCAGCCCTATCAGGCAGTGGTCTTGGGAAAAAAGGTTTGACAGTGGTCTAAGGGGTGTTTTACAATGGTTCCATGACACGAAGGAGGGACAGCAATGGCTAGAAGCATATTTTTGAAAACTCCTGGGCTTTGGATTCCTGTTGAGGTCAAGCAGCCCCACAAAAGGCTGGACATCTTTGCGGATGGCAGAAAAATCCGGGAATTCATGGTTCCGGACGGAAGAGCGGATCAGAAACAAGAAGGTGATTGTGTTGGGTATTATGGGAAGCTTGCTCTGCCGGGGGCAGTGGGAAAAGAAGTCATTCTTAAGGGTGAAGTCTCGGAGGATTTTCTGAATGCCATCCGCACGGACGAAGAAATGAAGGAAATAGATTCATTGGGAGAACAGGCTGCAGCAGGAGAGGAACCCCGTCCGTCGTTTCATTTTACGGCTGTGCATGGATGGATCAACGATCCCAATGGCCTGATCTATGCGGATGGGTTCTTTCATTATTACTTCCAGTACAACCCCTTTGACACGGAATGGCAGAATATGAGCTGGGGACATGCGGTGAGCCGTGATCTGCTTCATTGGAGGCAGGAGGAGACAGTTATGTCGCCGGACGAAGACGGACCCATTTTTTCAGGAAGCGCCGTGGAAAATCAAGAGGGATTGCTGGGGCAGCCCCAAGAAGCCCTCCTGTATTTTTATACAGCGGCGGGAGGAAGCAGCCGCTGGAGTGCAGGGAAAACCTATATCCAGAAAATGGCGTACAGTGTGGATGGAGGATTTACCCTGCATTCCTTGACAACCGGAAGGGTAGATTCCCTGGCACGGGAGAACCGGGATCCCAAAGTCTTCTGGCATGAAGAGACCCGGGCCTATGTGATGATTCTTTGGGTGGAAGGCGATACCTTTGCCATTCTCCGATCCGGGGATCTGATGAGCTTTCGGGAAAGCCAGAGATTTCACCTGGAGGAAGGATTCGAGTGCCCGGATCTGTTCCGCCTCACGGCAAATGGCCGGGAAAAATGGGTGGTCATGACGGCAAAGGGACATTACTATCCCGGAAGCTTTGACGGGTTCCGCTTCGTGCCGGACGGCTTTCGGGGAGAACTGTATCTGGGAGATATGCAGTATGCTGCACAGACGTATTCCGGGATTAACGACAGATGCGTGATGATCCCCTGGCTTAGGATGAACCATCCTGGACGTACTTACCGGGGAGCTGCCGGGCTGCCAAAGGAGCTGGAAGGCATTTTCTCCAAAGAGGGATCTTTTCTCGTCCGTCAGAAGCCGGTGCGGGAATATGAAAGGCTGCGGCGGGAATGTACTGCGGGAGAGAGCGCCTGTGAAATGGAGCTCCTTCTGGGAGAAGAGGCAGACTTTTCTGTGAAAACGGGAGGAATCTGTATCTCCTACAATGGGAAAGAGCACACGCTTGAGATGGGGGCTGAATGCTGGAATGTGGGGAAAACCTGCCGGAAAATCCGGATCTTTGTGGATGATACGATCCTGGAGGCAAGTATAGACGATGGACGTCTGTTTGGAGCGGCAGAGCTTCTGGAGCCGGCAGCAGGCTTTGAACTCCTTGAGAGCCACGGTGTGGAGAGGATCTGTTATTTTCATCTGAATGATTCGTGTGCCGCGTTCTAACTTGGATTCGTGCTTGCAAGTTCCGGAAAGTTGTGTTATGATTCCCATAACTGAATACCAAAAAGCGTTGAAGAGAAATAGTAAGCATCCCGGACTGTACAGAGAGAAGGCGGCTGGTGAAAGCCTTTCAGGGAGAGATGCCGAACCGGTCTTGGAGCTGTGGGCTAAACGGAAGGCATTTCCTTCCCAGTAGGCCTCACCGGGTTCTCCCGTAACAGAGATCACGTATCGTTCCATAAGGTCTGGTACGGAAAAGAGAGCGGAGCGGGCCGCTGTTGAGTAGGCAGCTTCGAAATTAGGTGGTACCGCGGACAGAGATCGTTCGCCCTAAGTCAATGTTTGGCTTGGGGCTTTTTTTGTGCGATACGCCCGTCGGACAGCCGGGGACACCATTGAAATACTTGAAATAGATTGCAGCAGAATGAAAAAAGAAAACAGATAACAGGAGGTATCAGAATGAAACTGGAAAAATTAGTAGGCGACCGTTTCCGGGAACGTCCGGCGGACTGTGTGATCGACAGCCATGCGCTGCTGGTGCGGGGCGGGTATATGAAGTATGTGGCGAACGGGATTTATTCCTCGTACATGCCGCTTCGCAGGATTACCCGAAAGATTGAGCAGATCATCCGTGAGGAGATGGATGCCCTGGACGGGCAGGAGGTACAGCTCCCGGTGGCGCTTCCGGCTTCCCTTTGGGAGGAGTCGGGAAGGTATGAAAGCGTCGGAAAAGAGCTGCTCCGTTTTACAGACCGGAATGGAAGCCCCATGGTGCTGGGGATGACCCATGAAGAAGCAGCCGTAGCTTTGGTGCGGGAATATGGGCAGAGCTATCTGAAGTATCCGTTCATGATCTATCAGATCCAGACCAAGTTCCGGGATGAAGCAAGACCCCGGGGCGGGTTGATCCGTGTGAGAGAATTTACCATGAAGGATGCGTATTCCTTCCACACCAGCCAGGAGGATCTGGAGGAATATTACGAGAGATGCCTGAAGGCATACCATCGTATTTATGAGCGGGTGGGGATTCCGGAGGTTATTTCCGTGGCATCGGATTCCGGCATGATGGGAGGAAGCCTATCCCATGAGTTTATGTACCTGACTCCCATCGGGGAGGATTCCATCGTCATGTGCAGGGAGTGCGGCTACAAGGCAAACATGGAAGCGGCGGAAAGCATTGTGGAAGCAGAGGAAGAAGAGACCTCTGAGGAGCTTTCGCTGGTTGGCACGCCCAATATCCATACCATTGAGGAGGTATGCGAATTTCTGGGAACGGACAAGAAGCACTCCTGCAAGGCGGTGGTCTATCAGAAGGAATCCGACAACCGCTGCGTGGTGTTGTTCCTGAGGGGGGATCTGGACGTCAATGAGACGAAGCTTCGGAACTTCCTGAAGGATGAGATCCGTCCGGCAGAGATCACGGAAGGCTGCGGTCTGCATGCCGGATACATCGGTCCTTACAATCTGCAGGGAGATTTCGAAGTGCTCTACGACCGTTCCTTAAAGGGGGCAAAGAATCTGTCCTGTGGAGGAAACGTGCCGGAATATCATTACACAGGTCTTGACGTAGAGAGGGATCTGGGTGAGATTTCCTACCATGACTTTGCCAAGGCAAGCGAAGGGGGAATCTGCCCTTGCTGCGGAAAGAAAGCAATCACCATTTCCAGGGGAATCGAAGTAGGAAATATTTTCCAGCTGGGAACCAAATACACCAAATCCATGAATATGACCTACACGACCAAGGACGGCAAGTCAGAATATCCTTTGATGGGCTGCTATGGAATCGGCGTGGGAAGGCTTGCCGCCACCGTATTGGAGGCAAGGCATGACGAGTACGGTCCCATCTGGCCGATGGCAATCGCTCCCTGGCAGATCCATCTCTGCGCGGTGAGACCGGACAATGAGGAAGTGAAAGCCCTGGCAGACCAGCTCTATGAGGAACTGCAACTTCGTGGAGCCGAGGTGATCTATGACGACCGAAAGGTGAGCGCAGGCGTGATGTTTTCCGATGCCGATCTGCTGGGCGTTCCCCTCCGCATTGTGGCAAGCCCCAGAAACCTGAAAAAAGGAATCCTGGAGGCGGTATCCAGAGACAAGAGCTTTTCAGCGGAGATTCCCATCCAGGGAGCGGCGGACGAGATTATGAAGTTGGTGGCGGAGTGGAAAGCGTGAGGCGAAAATAACCAATAGAAGGGACAGGAGCTGCGGCACAAAGGTGGCAGCTCCTAAGAAGGTCTGCATTTCCTTGCAGTCAGGATATCACCGTTCCCTATGCCGCCTTCTCCTGCCGAAAGATCGTCCGAAACAGAAACCGCACCAGCGGACCGCAGAAAAACACCTGCCAGAAAAATGCCATGGGGAAGTTGCAGACAAAGGTCTGCATCCACACTGGCAGAAATTCGATGCCTGGGCGTTTAAAGATCAGCGTAGCCCAGAAACTCATAATGGGACACATGAAGGCGACAGTGACGGAAGCACGGACGACAGTGACCAGGATGGGGTGATCGACTCCAGGCGTCACCATCCGAAAGGCGATTTTCGGCGCCAGCCTGTCGATGAAGAAAAAGCCCATGACAAAGCAGATGGGGAACATGATTGCCATTTCCTGAAAGGCGATGGGGAATCCGGCGTTGGTAAGCCCGCCCATGCGAAGCCCTGTGTTGTAGAGTTCCATGGCAAGCACCATGAAAAAGGTCATGAGCACTCCGTAGATCAATTCCTGAAATTTTGTTTTTGGCATAACAAAGCCTCCTCTTCGTTTTATCCAAAACAAAAAGGCATATTCTATGGAAACATAGACTACGCCTTAAAGACTTATTTCTATTGCTCACAGAGCCTGCCTGTTTTGTTTTCGCCTGTGATTATAGCAGAAAAAATATTTTTTGTCCAGAGAATCGCTGATAAAAAGTTCTGGCAGCAGCACATGATGCAAACAGAAGAACTGCAAAAGGCCAGCGTTTCTTTGTGTCAATGCTCCGGAAGGATTCCCAACGTCCGTTTTAAGGTCAGAAGGAATTTTTCGGAAGCCTTGGAAAAAATCTGGTATTTTTTCCAAATGATGGATGCCTCTGATTCCAGTTTGGGCATAAGAGGGCGGAAGCAAAGCTTGCTGTCTCCCGAGGTATTGATCAGTTTGTCCAAACACAGCGCATAGCCCAATCCCTCCTCCACCATCAGGGAAGCGTTGAAGAGCAGGTTGTAGCTGGCTACCACACAAAGCTTGTCGGTGGTGCGCTTCATCCAATTGGAAAGAGGCCAGTCGTCACTTTTCT
The DNA here is from genome assembly GCA_018713105.1 of Candidatus Limivivens merdigallinarum. Lineage (GTDB taxonomy): Bacteria > Bacillota > Clostridia > Lachnospirales > Lachnospiraceae > Limivivens > Limivivens merdigallinarum. The sequence goes on from DVFT01000056.1 coordinate 43,889, forward strand.
GGTTGGAAATGATGAGCGGCTTATCCCACAAATCCTCCGGGGAGATGGTTTCGTTGGAGAAAAGGGGAGAATCCTTTCGCATGAGCACGCCCCAGGTATCCGGAATGGGGATTTTGACGGCCTCGTATTTGAAGGAATCCACAGAACCGTAGACGATCCCGAAATCGATGAGACCACGGTCCAGCTGTTCCAGCACAAAGGTGGAATTGCCGCTGAAGATATGGTAGTGGATGTCGGGATATTTTTCCTGGGTACTGCGGGCGGCTCTTGCCAGATAGCGTATGATATCCGTTTCACCGGCGCCGATATGCACATCGCCGGCGATGGATTCATTGGAAAGGGAAATTTCATGTTCGGTCTTGTTTACCAGATCCAGGATTTCTTCGGCACGTTTGCGCAGGATCATACCCTCCTCCGTAAGAGTCACCTTCCGGGAACCCTTTGTCCCGCGGATCAAAAGCTGCTTGCCAAGCTCCTGTTCCAGAGCTCGCAGCTGAGTGGACAGGGTTGGCTGGGAGAGATGAAGGGATTCGGCTGCGCCGGAAATGCTTTGCTCCCTTGCCACAGCGAGAAAATATTGAAGAACCCGAAGTTCCATAGAAAGTCAGCCTCCTTATCTTGCAAGTCAGCCCGATCGGGCATTTTTTCTCTCATCATAGCACAAAAATAAAATAGGTTTCAACTATGGATTGCTATTCAAACTAAGTATTTGCTATTTTGAGATTTCTGGACTATAGTAATGAGGAACATACAGTGAAGTGATTTGGGAGGAATCAAACATCTATGAGGAAGAAAATGTCAAAGCAGGCAGTCATTCAGAACTTGAAAGATGCCGGCTGTACATGCAAAACAGTCGAGAAATTCCTCTCCTATGAAGAGGAAGGAAAGCTTCAGGAGCAGCTGGAGGTGCTTTCTGTTCAGAGAAAGCATCTGCTTGACAAGGTTCACAGGGAAGAAAGGCAGATCAGCTGTCTGGATTACCTGGTTTACCAGCTCCAAAATGAAATAGTACAAGACGAGGAGGAATTTTTATGAATATCATACAAAATCAGACATTTGATGAAGAGAGGGCTCTCTATGGGAGCAAAGGGATCGTGGTGAAAAACTGTACCTTCGACGGTCCGGCTGACGGGGAAAGTGCATTCAAAGAAGGGTCTGATATCCAGGTGAAGCACAGCTATTTCAACCTGCGTTACCCCTTCTGGCATGATCACGGGCTGAAAATCTGCGATTCCGAGATGACAGAGCTTTGCAGGGCTGCGCTGTGGTATTCCGATCACATTGAGATTACAGACAGCAAGCTCCACGGGATCAAAGCGCTCCGGGAATGCTGTGAAGTCAAGCTTGCCGGCTGCGACATTCTGTCGCCGGAGTTTGGCTGGTCGGTACGGGGAGCCGAGATGACGGACTGTACGGCAGAGAGCGAATATTTTATGATGCGTTCTGACCATCTGACCTTCCGGAACGTGAAGATGAAGGGCAAGTATTCGTTCCAGTATATCGAAGATTCCGTATTTGAGGATTGTGAGTTTGACACCAAGGACGCATTCTGGCATGCGAAAAATGTGCTGGTGAAAAACTGCGTGGTGAAGGGCGAGTATCTGGCGTGGTACTGCGAAAACGTTACTTTCGAAAACTGCAGGATCATTGGAACCCAGCCATTGTGCTACTGTAAAAATTTGAAGCTGATAAATTGTGAGATGGTGGATACGGATCTTTGCTTCGAAAAATCAGATGTGGAGGCTGTGGTCACCACACCGGTGATGAGTATCAAGAACCCACATACCGGGCACATTCAGGTTCCGGCTGTAGGTGAGATCATCATGGACGATCCTGAGGCAAGAGGGGAAATCCAGATTACTGGTTCGCAGAATGACTGCGAAGAAAAAGCAGACACCGCTGGGAAAATCGTAATTCCAGCTTGAAGAACGGAAGAAAACTGGCGGAGTAAGATAGAAAAATTGAGCTGAATGAATCAATAATTCCAGTTTGATGCGGCAGTGTAGTGCTGCCTCATCGAGCTGGAATTTATTGATTTGAATGGGAGAGTGATCCGAAGAAGTTCGCCGGGGAAGTATCCCTTGGAATGAGGAAAAGAAGATATGAATCGTAGAGCATACCCGGGAAATACCCCTTGGAATGAGAAATTGAAGATTTAGATCGTAGAGCCGCCCAGGGGAATACCCCCGAGAATGAGGAAAAGAAGATATGAATCGTAGAGCATGCCCGGGAAATACCCCCTGGAATAAGGAAATGAAGATTTGGCTCGTAGAGCCACCCGGGGAAGTACCCCCTGGAATGAGAAATTGAAGATTTGGATCGTAGAGCATGCCCAGGGAATACCCCCTGGAATGAGGAAATTGAAGAATTGAATCGTAGAGCCGCCCGGAAAAGTACCCCCTGGAATGAGAAATTGAAGATTTAGATCGTA
>DVFT01000057.1 GCA_018713105.1 Candidatus Limivivens merdigallinarum
GAATGAAACTGGAATTGCTCCTTTATCACGAGTATGGACGGGAAAAGTGGGGGCAATGTGGAAAAGAATATACGTTTTCCGACGGCTTTGTGGATGAAGCGCTGCGGGAAGACTTTGAGAAAGCATATAAAGAACACGGCCTGACCGTGATCAGGACGTAATGAATACAGGCGAGAGGGATATGGCTTCATATCCAGCGAGCGGTGAATGGTGATGATCGCAATGGGATGGAGGTATTAGGATGGTTACAGAGTTATATTCAACAGACGAGCTGGAAAAACTGGCGAAAAAAGTATTTCAAAATGAAAGAAAAATCAAACGACTGGACGGCTGGTTCCTGGCAAAGGAAATGTATGAGGAAGAAATGCAGACGGATCCGGAGAGACCGCTTATCACTAAGACAGCTGCCGCGCTGCGGAAAATGATCCGTTCGCTGCCCATCTACATTGATGAGAACAGCATTTTTGCAGGTACCCAGAGGGACGCCTTCGCCAGAAGCTATGCGCTGATCAATCCCAATTTTACGGTAAGTACCTTTAACGGATATTGTGATCCTACTGCCGTCTATGACGATATTGAACCCAATGAAGAGTTTACGGCTGAACGGATCGAGGCGGTACGGGAAAAATCCCAGAAAAGTGAATATGCATCAAAGCTTCAGAACGTCTACGGGGAAGCGAAGCAGGACACGGAGGAGGTTGCCTATTTTATCGAGCAGGTGACAGGCCATGTGATCCCGGACTTTAGGAAGGCGCTGAAATACGGCGTGAGGGCTTTGATCGGGGAAATCCGGGCAAAGAGGCAGGCGGAACAGGATCAGGGAAAGCTTCTTCAATATGAAGCGATGGAAAGCACCCTTGAGGGAGTGCTGGAGCTGGCGGACAGATACCGGGAAAGCGCCCGTAAACTGGAGCAGGAAGGGCCAGGGGAGCGGAGGGAACAGTATCGCTATCTTGCCGAGACGTTGGAAAAGGTACCGGCACAAGGAGCGGATAATCTGTACGAAGCTCTGCAAAGCTTCCTTCTTTTGTGGCAGGTGATGTGTCTGGAGCAGGCGCCCAATCCGTTTGCGTTTTCCGTGGGAAATGCAGATCGGATTTTTGAGCCATATCTGGAAAAGGAAGGCTTAAGCCGGGAATATGCGGCAGGTCTGTTCAAACATTTCCTGGTATTTTTCAACGTGGGGGATCGGAGCTGGGCAATCTCACAGAATATTATCGTGGGCGGCAGGGATACGGAAGGGAAGGATCTTAGCAATGTCAGCACCTATGCTCTGATGGACGCCTATTATGCGATGAATATGCCGCAGCCGATTCTTTCTGTGAAGCTTCATAAGAATACGCCGGATGTCTTTTATGAAGAAATGGGGAAATTTTTCTTTACGCCGGGATGCCTGACCCCTTCCTTCTTTAATGACGATTCCGTATTTACTGTTCTGAAAAGCCATGGAATCGATGAAGAAGATCTGCCGGATTATTCCATTGCAGGCTGTCAGGAGCCGTTGATCATGGGAAAAGACAATGGGAATACCACCAACAGCTGGCTGAATCTGCCCAAAATCCTGGAGCTGACGCTCAATGACGGAAAGTCCCTGCTGTCAGGCAAAAAGATTGGATTGTCTTACAAAGAGCTTGGCCTTAATGGAACCGTGGACGATGTTTTTTTCAATATCCGAAAGCTGTTTTATAAGCAGACAGAATATTTCTTGGATCGGATGGTAAACGCTGCCAACGGCGCCTCCGAGGCGGTCAGCAAGCTTCCTGTTCCTTTCTTGTCCTGCTTTATGGGAGGGATTGAAACCGGAATTGATATGAGAGATACCAAAAGGCAGGGAACCAAATACAATGGAAGCGGCTGCCTGGTACATGGACTAAGCGTGATTGCTGACAGCTTCCAGGCCATGGATCAGCTGTGCCGGGAAAGACCGGAAGACAAAGAACGCCTTTTGGAAGCGCTGCGGAACAACTTTGAAGGGGAAGAAGAGCTTCGTCAGTACCTGTTCTGCTGTCCGAAGTTTGGCAACGATGAGGACGTCGTGGATTTGGAGGCAAGGGAAATCGCAGTGAAGATCTCCCATATGATCCGAAACAAAAAGAATTATCTGGGAAATCCATTCCGGCCCGATTTTTCAACGCCAAGTACCCATTTGATTTACGGAAGCCTGGTGGGAGCCATGCCAAGCGGCAGAAAGGCAAAGGACATGCTGAATTACGGAGTAGATCCGCTGTACGGCGAAGCGCAGAATGGTTTGGGCTTCCGGGTATTGTCAACCGCGAAGCTTCCCTATGAGGAGTTCAACGGGGGCTATGCCTCCCACCTGGGATTGGACCCCAATTATTTCCGTGGAAAGGATGAGAGAGAGAAAGGACTGGAGTTTAAGAAAAAAGTGATTGCCCCCCTGTTTTTCGGCAGTGAGGAAGGCAAAGCGGCTCCCTTCTATCTGTACGTGAATATCACCACACCGGAGATTTTGAGGAAGGTTCTGGCGGAGCCTGAAAAATATGCTCCCAGCGGCGTGTATATCATGCGGATCCATGGAACCTTTGTGAACTTCTTGGATTTGTCGCCGGAGATCCAGGAGGATATCATCAAGCGGTTGGATCTTCAGTCAACGACCTGCTGAGACGGAGGCGAACATGAAGGACACGACAGAAAAGCTGTTTTTAGACTTTCAGAAGGAGAATGGAAATCTTTCACCCGCTTTTTCGGAGCTTGAACGGGCAGCAGAGCTTTTGGTCAGCGCGTATGCAGCAGGAAAAAAGCTTCTGGTGTGCGGGAATGGGGGAAGTGCCTCTGATGCAGAGCATATCGTAGGGGAATTGATGAAGGGCTTTCTCAAAAAGAGACCGTTGTCTCTGAAAGAAAAGGAAGAAATTGCAAAGATTTCCCAGGATGACGAGGAGGCACATTACCTGTTCCGGAATCTTCAAGGAGGGCTTCCAGCTATTTCACTGGTGAGCCAGGGCGCTCTGATTTCCGCTTTTGCCAACGATGTGGAACCTGCCATGGTTTATGCCCAGCAGGTTTTGGTATATGGAAAAAGCGGAGACGTTCTGCTGGGACTAAGCACTTCCGGAAATTCGGAAAATGTGGTAAATGCCGCGAAGATCGCAAAGAGCAGAGGCATGAAGGTGATCGGATTTACAGGGGCGAAGGACAGCAGGCTGAGAGAACTCTCCGACGTAGTCATCCAATCGCCTTATACGGAAACCTACCGTGTCCAGGAGGATCATATCAAATGTTATCATCTGATTTGCGCAGCGGTGGAGAATGAATTTTATGAAGAATAGGAGAGGGCTTTGATGGAAGCATTGTTTTTGGGGGTAGATATCGGCGGTACCAAATGTGCGGTCCTGGCAGGAAATCAGAGGGCAGAGGTTCTGGAAAGGGTGGAGATACCCACCAACCATGAAGAAAGCTGTGACGAAAACATAGAAAAGCTGATCACCATATCCAGAAAATTGATCCAGAAGTATCGGGAAAAAGGATCGTTTGAGGCGGTAGGAATCAGCTGCGGAGGTCCTTTAGATGAAGAAAAAGGAATGATTCAGTCGCCGCCTAATCTTCCCGGCTGGGATCATGTTTTGATCTGCCGCAAGTTTGAGGAAGCGCTGGAGATCCCTACATTCCTTCAGAATGACGCCAATGCCTGCGCAGTAGCGGAATGGAAGTTTGGCGCGGGCGCAGGCTGTCAGAATGTTGTATTTCTGACTTTTGGAACCGGTCTTGGAGCAGGGCTGATCCTAAACGGCAGACTGTATTCCGGAACAAATGGAATGGCCGGGGAAGTAGGGCATATCCGTCTGACAGAGGACGGCCCGGTAGGATATGGAAAAGCCGGTTCCTTCGAAGGCTACTGCAGCGGTGGCGGGATTGCTGATTTGTGCCGTTATCTGGTGGAAAAAAGAAATCCGGAAATGCAGGAAGTCACACTGGGAAAGAAGACCTATCCGCTGGATCAGGTGACCGCCAAGATTATTTTTCAGGCAGCTCCCACAGATCCCTTTGCCGCTGAAATTGTGGAATGCTGCGGAAGGCATCTTGGGAAGGGGCTGGCGGTTCTGGTGGATATCTTGAATCCGGAAAAGATCATTCTGGGCAGTATTTTTGTTCGGGGAGAGACGCTTCTGCGGGATTCTATGGAAAAATACCTCCGCAAAGAGGCGCTGCCCCAGGCGAGGAGTGCGTGCCGGATCGTTCCGGCAGCGCTGGGTGAGCGTCTTGGCGATGTGGCGGCTCTTTCCGTTGGAATTTACCGGTCTGGTATTTGGAAGGAGGAAGTATGACAAGTCGTAGAGAGAATTTTGAGAAAACAATGAGACATCAGACTCCGGACAGCCTGATTCTGGATTTTGGAGGCAATCCTCTGTCCACCATGGAGGGGCAAAGTCAGGAGAAGTTTTTGGATTTTTTGGGATACCAAAGAGAAGAAAAGCAGGAGAGACTTCTGTTTGGACAGACCCCTGATTTGGATGAGAGGATTCTGAAGGAGTTTGATATTGATACCAGAAGCGTCGGAGGGATTTTGCCCTGCGAGCAATCTTCTTTTCAGAAGATCAGTGATGAGGAATACATTGACGAATGGGGTATCCGCCGCAGATTTACAGGGCTGTACTGGGAAGCGGTGAATGCGCCGCTGAAGGACGCCACCATAGAAGAGATGGAGAACTATCCATTTCCTGATCCGGACAGTATTCCGGAGGCGATGCTGCAGAACTACGAGAAAAAGGCAAAATATCTTTTTGAGGAAACAGACTATGTGGTCTGCGGAGAGCATCCGGTCTACGGGGTGTTTGAATTGGGCTGCTGGCTCTGCGGCTTTGACAACTTTCTGTACAGGACGGCAGCGGAACCGGAGTTTGTGGAAGCGTTTTTTGAACGGGTCTGGGAATATCAGAAAAAGGTCATCGAAATCTATTACGGCAGGATTGGAAAATATCTGCACTATACCTCTTCTGGGGATGACTTTGCCACGCAGAACGGACCCTTCCTCTCACCGGCAATGTTTGAGGAATTGATTCAGCCGTATCTGAAAAAGAGGATCGAATACACGAAAAAGTATACGGACGCATACTTTCTGCATCATTCCTGCGGAAGCGTCACGATGCTTCTGCCCAATCTGATTGAAAGCGGAGTGGAAATCCTAAACCCGATCCAGCCCAAAGCAAAAGATATGGAGTCGGCAAAATTAAAAGAAGCGTTCGGAGACCAGATCGTCTTTCACGGAGGAGTAGATACCCAGGAGCTTCTGCCCTTTGGCGGCAGAGAAGAGATTGAAGAGAGTGTGGCCAGAACCATTGAGATCTTGAACAAGGATGGGGGCTATCTCTTTGCGGCAGCTCACAACATACAGGAGGACGTGAATCCTGAAAATCTGGCGGTGATGCTGCAGGCGGCAAGAAAATACGGCAGAAAGTAAAAGATTCAAGGTGCGTTTACCAGACCGAACACAGTCTGCTGCGTACTGTATGAAAATAGAGCAGAAATTTACGGAAAGCAGGAGGTGGGGATATGGGAAAACAAGGAGAAAATCTCGATTTTTGGAACTTTCAGCTGGAGTGCATCCATGGAAAAAGCGGTGGAAAGATTTTATGGCAGCCCAGGATTGAGTGCTGGTACGATGACAAAATTTTTCTGGGGCAGGAGCTCCCAGGGGCGTTTCGGGGAAAAAATCTGCCGGAAATTTACAGGGAATTAGGATGTTCCAATCGGATCTATGAGTATAATTCCTGTTTTCAGGCCGTGGACGCGCCTGACATCCACAGGGAAGAGCGTAGACTGTCAGATTTGGAGACCGAGTATATCATCCATACGCCGGTGGGAACCATATCCTCTGTATTTCAGGAAAACACTTCCAATCCCGGAAGATATCCTAAAAAATGGTGGGTGGAGAACACGAAGGATCTAAAGGTTATGGGATATATCCTGAAGCATCAGAAATGGATCTGGCGCGAGGATATTTATCAGGAGCTCCAGAAGAAATGGGGAAGGCTTGGAGCCCCCACGATTTATATGCCGAGAGTAAACGTCCAGTATCTGTACCTGGATTTGATGGGAGTAGAGAACGGGATCTTTCTTCTAATGGACGAAAAAGAAGAGGCGGAATCTTTTTTTCAAATTCTGGAAGAGAATCAGGAGAGGATGATTAAGGTAATTAATCAATCTCCCATAGAAATGATCAATTTCGGAGACAACCTGCACTGTAAAAGTTGCCGCCGTATCATTTTGAGGAATACGTGCTTCCTGCCTACCAGAAAAGATGCCGTCTGCTCCACGAAGGAGGTAAATTTGTCTACGCCCACTGGGACGGAGATACAAAAGACTTGCTCCCATACGCCAGACAGACCGGTCTTGACGGAATTGAGGCGATCACCCCGCTGCCCCAGGGAGATGTAACCCTGGAGGAGGTCAAGGAAGCCCTTGGAGATGACGTATGGCTGATCGACGGAGTCGCAGCGATCCTCTTCGACCGGGAATTTCCTGTGGAAGAATTAGTCAGACAGGTAGAAACCTGCATCCGGCTTTTTGCGCCGAAATTGATCCTTGGGATTTCGGATGAGCTGTCTTCTACCGGGGATATTGAAAGAGTGAGGTTGGTGGGGAAAATGGTTGAGAAGTATAACCAGCTATTCCAGTAAAGTTCTTAAGAATCCGATTAAAGACGCATGCAGTCCAGTGGAATTCCTCTGGACTGTTTTCTTTTAAAAAACATTGGAACAAATTCTCCGAGAAATTTTATCACTTGTTCTTACTGCTCTCACCACCTATAATATGATAGTAATTCAAGGAAATATCGCATCAAATTCAATGCAGCAGGACGCAAAATCCAGCGTCAGCCATGTTAAAGCAGAAAAACAGAGAGAAGAACGGCAGCCCGCCAGTTCCTCAACAATATTGTGAGGTGTTCTAAATGGAGATGAAAGATCAGAAAATCGACGGAGGAAAGCCGTTTGACTGGGGCAGGACCTCGATGGATTATGCAAAATACCGGGATATCTATCCCCAGGAATTTTACGAGAAAATTCTCGCCCGGGGGCTGTGCATGCAAGAGCAGCGTGTGCTGGATCTTGGGACTGGAACCGGGGTACTTCCGAGGAATCTGTACCGTTATGGAGCAAAATGGATCGGCACGGACCAGTCGGAAAACCAGATTGAACAAGCCAGGCGCCTTTCGGAAGGAATGGAGATTTCCTATGAGGCGGTTCCGGCAGAAGAGCTGGATTTTCCGGATGAATCCTTCGATGTGGTTACGGCTTGCCAATGCTTCTGGTATTTCGACCATGACCGACTGATGCCGAAGCTGTATCGGATGCTGAAGTCGGAGGGGAGAATCTTGGTTTTATATATGGCTTGGCTTCCTTACGAAGATGCGATAGCAGGAGCCAGTGAAAAGCTGGTGCTGAAATACAGTCCGAAATGGAGCGGCGCTGGGGAGACGATGCATCCGATCTCCATACCGAACTGTTATGGGGAAAAGTTCCAGCTTGTATATCAGGAAGAGTTTCCATTGAAGGTATCGTTTACCAGAGAGAGCTGGAATGGCAGAATGAAGGCATGTAGAGGGATCGGCGCTTCCCTGACGGAGAAGGAAATTGCTGCCTGGGAGAGGGAACACAGGAAACTCTTGGAAGAGATTGCTCCGGAACAATTCGAAGTACGGCATTATGGAGCGATCGCAGAGCTTAAGAAAGTTGGGAATCCCGTCATAAATCATGCATAAAAGAGACAAAACGGACATGGCGGTCCAGCCATGTGCCTATGAGCCCTACGGCTTTTCCGGTGGTAAAGGCGGCAAGGATCGTCCCGATTCCAAGACCATCCAGAAAGCCTAGGAAAATCAGGGTCATACCTGCGGTAACCGCAAGACAGGTGACATCAAAGATGATTTTGATCCGGGAATAAGGAAGCTTTGTGATGGCGGCCAGTTCTCTGGGGAAGAGATCGGTAGGAATGATGGGGAGCCCGCAGCGGTTGGAGAGCGCGATCCCGAAAGCGATCAGGAGATAACTGCAGATGAAATACAGGATACGCCAGGAGAGGGCGTTCGGGAGTACGCCAATCCATAACTCATGGACATCCAGCAGTTCGCTGAAGCAGAACCCTGCCGCAAAGCTGAACAGATAGGAAGGCACGAATTTTTTGCGCAGGATCATGAGGCTTAATACCAGCAGACCTTGAAAAAGATAGGTAAAGGTGCCAAGGGAGATATTGGGGAATACCTTGGAAAAAGCATAAGGAACGCTGGATATGGCAGAAATGCCGGAACCGGAATACAGCATCAGCACTACACCAAAGCTGTTGATCAGTATGGCGAGGAGCAAGGCAAGTTCTCCACGTAGGACAGGGATATGACGGACGGCAGAAACAGATGGTTTGACGGACATAACAGATTCCTCCCAAGGTTTGATTTTTCAGTCCTTACTGTACTCCATGAAAAAGAAAATAGCAAATCAATAATATTTATGAAATGATAGACAGAATCTATGGTTTGTAGTATGCTGGAGCCATAAAGCCAAGGGGAAAGTCATAAGGAGAGTGAAAGGATTGAATCTGTTTTATCTGAGATATTTTGTGACACTGGCGCATGTCCAGCATTATACGAAAGCAGCAGAGCAGCTCTGCATCACCCAGCCCAGCCTGAGCCATGCTATCATGCAGCTGGAAAAGGAGTTGGGGGTTCCGCTGTTTGAAAAAAACGGGCGCAATACGGCGCTGACACCGTTTGGACGTGAATTTCTTCGCTGTGCGGAGCATACGCTATCCGTATTGGACGAAGGGGTGGAAGCACTGAAAAGAAGCGCACGCGGCGAGGGATTGATCCGGCTTGGATTTTTGAGGACACTGGGGGTAGATTTTATTCCCACGATGGCAGCAGATTTTTTGAAGGAACATCCCACAGAGGATCTGCGCTTTACCTTTCATACAGGAATGAGCAGTCAGTTGATAGAAGGGCTGAAGACCAGACAGTTTGACCTGGTATTTTGTTCCAGTCCGACACCGGAGGATCGTCTGGCGGCAGTGCCGGTGGGCGGACAGAGATTGGTTCTTATCGTGCCGAAGGGACATCCGCTGGCAGATAAAAAGTCCATTCGGCTGCAAGAAACACTGCCCCATCCACAGATCGGATTTTCCAGAGATTCCGGGATGAGGCAGGTAGTGGAAGAAATGTTCCATAAAATCGGAGCACAGCCGGAGCTGGCATATGAGACGGAAGAGGATCAGGTCATTGCAGGGCTGGTTGCCCGGGGCTTTGGGATCGCAGTCGTCCCCTACATGGAGCTGCTGGAAAAGCTGGATCTGTCCGTTCTTAAGATCCAGGAACCGCAGTGGGAGAGAAAGTTCTATATGATCCATGATCCCAAAGCATATATGCCTCCCGTTGTGCGCCGTTTTCAGGAATATGTTCTCCAAAAGACTGGAAAATGGGCAGAGTTATCCATTCAGAGAACCGATGATGCTGTCCTTTAAGAGCGCAAGCGCCTCCAGGTTTTCTTCCTTCATAGAAGATTTGATGGAGACTGTGGGTTCCAGAATTTCCATCTGCTTCATGCCTTCCAGGATTTCGCGCATCTGGCGGGCACAGGAAGGAGCCCAGGATCCATTTTCGATCAGGGCGACAGTGCGGTTCTGGAGATTCAGCGCCTTCATGTCCGTGAGAAGGTTCAGCATGGCAGGATAGATCCCATTGTTGTAGGTGGGTGCAGCGAAAATGAGATGGCTGCAGCGGAACGCTTCCGCGATCAGGGTAGATACATGGGTGCTGGAAACATCGTAGGCAGTGATGTTTTTGATACCAGCTTCTGCCAGGCTGGAAGCCAGGATATTGACAACGTTTTCCGTGTCTCCGTACATGGAGGCATAAAAAAACGTAACCGTCCGATCTTCCGGTTCATATCTGCTCCAGAGATCGTATTTCTGCAGAAGGTAGTCGAGATTTTTTCTCCAGATGACGCCGTGAAGAGGGCAGATAGTGCGGATGGCGAGGGCAGACAGCTTCTTCAGGGCAGCCTGTACCTGGGGACCATATTTTCCGACGATGTTGCAGTAGTACCGTCTGGCATCGGGGAGCCAGTCACGGTCGAAATCCACCTCGTCATCGAAAAGATTGCCGTTGATTGCGCCAAAGCTGCCGAAAGCGTCTGCTGAGAACAGAATCTGCTCAGATTCCTCGTAGGTTACCATGACCTCGGGCCAGTGTACCATGGGGGCAAAATAAAAGGAAAGCGTATGGTGCCCCAGGAAGACCTGATCCCCTTCCTTGACAGTGATCGTCCGGTCTGTCAGATCGCAGGTATAAAACTGGCGGATGAACTGAAAGGTTTTGGCGTTTCCGATGAGTTTCATTTTGGGGTAGCGCAGCAAAAGCTCTTCAATATTGGAGCAATGGTCCGGCTCCATGTGGTTGACCACCAGATAGTCCAGCTCCCTGCCGTTTAAGGTATGTTCCACGTTTTCTAAAAACTGCCTTGTGATGGAGGAATCCACCGTATCGATGAGGGCGGTTTTGTCATCCGTGATCAGATAAGAGTTGTAGGACACTCCTCTGGGAATGGGAAACAGATTTTCAAACAGGGCCAGACGGCGGTCCGTCCCGCCGACCCAGGTTACGGAATCTGAGATGTTTCTTGTACAATACATGATAAGCTTCCTTTCTGAATCGTATTTTAAAAAGTTAGAATTTTCTAACCCAAGAATACACGATTCACTGACAAAATGCAAGAGGGAAATCAACGGGAGCGGGACGGAATCTGATTGAAAAAAAGCGGAGAAAACAGCTTCCCGGGGAAAACCGGAATTCTTGACGATGCTGAAGGGACTAAGCTATAATGAGAGAAAAGGCTCAGGGGGAGAAAGTATGATAGCAGTATGGATTGTAGCGGCATCCTTTACCATTGTGGGATTCTTGTACGGCGCTCCCAGGTTGTACAAAATCATAGCCTGTAAGGGACGTACTACCGGCAGGCTGTTGGATGCAAGATCTGCATCCGGGACTGGAACACAGCCGGCAAAGGCGAAATACGAGTATTACGTGGATGGAAAGCGGTATGTGGGAAATACCGGGTGGACCAATTATGGGATTTTCCGGTTCGGACAAGAATATAAGGTTCGGTATAACCCCAGGAAACCGCAGGATTCTTTTATTAATAGGAGCGGTATGTATATCAACTGCATCCTAGGAATCGTATTTTTTCTTGTGGGAATCGGATGCTTTGTAATAGGAGGGATTCTCCTGACAATATTGTAGGTGGCAGGCATGGATATGCTTTCCTGCCTATGTGATGGCTGTCTCGGATCAAGGAGACGGGAAGATGCCGGGAATGACATCAACCATACTGGTCACGGTACTGGTTTGGTGTCATCCCGGTTTTTTCTTTGAAAATTTTGGTAAAATAGGCGGCATAATTGTAGCCTACCTGGGTGCAGATATTGGTTACCGTCAGATCCGTAGTGCGGAGGAGTTCTTTGGCTTTATTGATCCTGCATTCGGTGATATAGTCCACCAGCGTCATTCCCATCTCCTTGGTGAAGGTGCGGGAAAGATAGCTTTCGCTGATGTAAAGTTCCCGGCAGATGCTCTCGCGGGTAATGGGATTCGCGAGATTTTTGTTGATATAATCGACGATTTTTTCCATGCGTTTCGGGATCTGCCTGGCGGGAGTCTCCTCGGTTTCTTCTTTCGGCGGTTTCAGACGCTGGATACAGGAACGAAGCAGGTCCGCCAGTTCCTGTTCGTTTACCGGTTTCAGGAGATAGCCGAAAACACCCAGCCGGATCGCTTTTTGCGCAAAGTCAAAGCGGGCGTGGCAGGTGAGAAAGGCGGTCAGGGTGTCCGGATAATGTTCGTGTACCCATGCCAGCAGCTCAAATCCGCTGTACCCCAGCATTTCAATGTCGCTGATCATGATATGGATGGGCACTTTTTGAAAAATTTCCTGCGCCTGCTCCATACCATAGGCAATATAGGGAGGATTCAGAGAAAAGTCTTCCCAGTTCAGGATGGTCCGCATGCTTTCGGCAATCCATTGGTCGTCGTCCACAAAGAGAAGATTATACATGTTCCATGTCTCCTTCCATATCCAGAAATGGAATCCAGATTTCAATTTTAGCGCCGCCTTCCGGGGCATTGGAAAACCGGATTGAGGCTTTGCCGTTGTAGAGGAGCTTTAAGCGGCTGATGATATTTCGGATTCCAATCCCGTGGCTTTTTGACAGGTCAAAGGTCTCGGGATCTTTGGCAAATCCTTCCAGATCTTCCTCGGAAAATCCCTTGCCGTTGTCCTGGATGGAAAAAGCGATTCCCGGGACGGATGCCTGTTCCTGATAGAATGCCTGGATGTGAATCCAGTTTTTCTGTCCCCGTTTCATTCCATGCTCCACAGAATTTTCGATAAAAGTCTGCAGCATCAAGGGAGGAATGTGGGCGTCATAGAGTTCAGCCGAAACCTGCTCCTGATATTCAAACAAGCCGGGGAAGCGCAGCTCTTGAATCCGGGCGTAGTTCTTCACATGTTCCAGTTCTTTCTCGATGCGAACCAGTTTGTCGGTATCTTCCTGCACAAAACGCAGGTATTTGACCAGGCACATACTCAACTCCTGGATCAAATCCGTGTGGTTCAGCCGTGCCATGGCATGGATAATGCTGAGGCAGTTCAGGTAAAAATGGTTTTTCAGCCTGATCTGCAGGTATTGGCATTGGATACTCCGCTGGTTCAGCTCTGCCTCGTAGACCTGGGCATGGAGGAGCTGTATTTTGTCCAGAAGGTTGTTGATGGAAACGCTGATCATGGCTGTCTCCTTGAGGCGGCTGTCTGTGTCAAGGCGTATGCTGGGAAGATCATCGGTGCCGGAACCTGGAATGGGGCTGCTGAGCTTCAGGGTGTCAAGCTGGTGCAGAAGCTTCATCAAAGGGCGGTAGATTAAGCTTTGGAACAGGAAAACTGCCAGGATGACAAAGAGCAGCAGCAGGGCACATGCTAACGTATAATCGAACTCCACATGCCAGTCCTCCAAAATCTGCCGGCAGGGGAGAATGATTTCCGCCGCAATATCTGCATGCTCAGAATAACCGCAGATATTGATATAGTCGTCCCCCAACAGCGCAAAGGGGCTTTCTGCCGGCAGAAGGGCTGGATCCAGATCCCCGTTTTGGAACAGGGATTCTCCGTCGGAGGTGCACAAAAGGAGCTGCCCGTCCGTATCTGAGGGCAGAAGATCCAGGAGCATGGAAAACAGGTAATGGGTGCTGACCCACAAACCGCAGTAAGAGTCGCTCACCGGTGTGACCCAGAACAGATAATCCTGATCCCCCACAGACAGGAGGGACCAGCGGTCGTTCTGAAGGAACTGGTTGTCTGAGGAGTCCTCAAGGAGGTCCAGAATAGTCTCCTGTATGGCAAGCAGCTCGCTGAGGGAAACACCGGTGTAATTATTCCGGGCAAGAAATTCAGGCTCGTCGCCTGCCGGAGAATAGAACCAGGCACATTCCACGAAATCACTGAGCTGTACGATTTGCGAAATTTCATCTGCAATGGACTCCTTCGCAAGATACCGGGAGATTTCATCGGCAGAATGGTTCAGCGTCATGAGGTCTTCGTGATTATAGAGGACGCTGTACATCTGATCCTCAGCTTTTGCCAGACCTTCGTCCATCCTTCGTAAAAAAGAAGCCAGGCTGCTTTGCTGGGCTTCGGCTGCCTGTGTGACCAAGGCGCTCTGCTGGCGGTTATGGATATAGGAAATTCCGGCGACAACGACGATCAGGAGGATGACTGCCAAAAAAAGCAGGATTTTCCGTATGGAATAGATTCCGTTTTTTGCTGTTTTCTGTCTCATGGCTCCTCCTTGCCGGCAAGAAATTCATCCAGCTGCCTCTGCTTTTCTTCGATGATCCGGTCGATCCCAGCGTTGTCGAGCGCTGTTAAAAATGCATCCAAAACCTCATCCATATTTCCCACACCTGCCTCCAAAATCGGTTTGTAGAAATTGACGACCTGAGTACATTCATATACCTCTTCCTGTACAGCGGAGGAATCGTATTGAAACCCAAAGGCAACGGAGCGGGGAGCGCTGTCATTGAATGTTTGGATCTGCTCCCAGAGGTCAGAGGGGTATCCGTTCCAGACATAGGTAAGGAACTGGTTTCCCCAGAAGTATCCGCGGAACTGAGCATAATCACTGTTCTCACGGGTCACTCCTTCCGCAAAGTCGATGATCCCATTTTCTTCGTCGATCACCTGGTAATGCTTGCCCTCGATGCCGTAGGTGAGAAGATTCATCACATTGGGATCGGTGTACATGAGATTCAGAAATTTCACAGCAACCTCCGGGTACGGACAGGAAGACGACACTGCGAAGGCGTTGGAGCGCATGATTCCAGTGTCGGAGGTGTAGAGAAAGGAAGGCGTTAACTGGATGCAGTCAATCTGTTCCCCTGCGTCCGCAGAATCCACATAGATCAGCCCCGGATGCAGACCGGTGAATTTCCCAAAGATTTCAGGGGAACTCACATACCGGTTGCCGGAGATCAGTCCCACATCATTGCTCAGCAAATATCCGTTTTCCCTCCATAAATACACGAATCTGCAGTAATCTCTGTAAAAATCAGAAGCATACAGATTCGTAACCGTCGAGGTCTGCCCATAGTCCATCAGCACCCCAAGCTCATCCGTCAGCCGGTCCCAAGCACAATAGGCGAGGTCGCTGCAGGGGATGATATCAGGCGCTTTTTCCGATAATTCCTGAAAAATGGCGGTCAGATCCTCGAAGGTCTGCACGTTTTCCATATCAAGGTCATATTTCTCTGCGATAGAGACCCGATATTCAAAACCATTGCAGGTGGCTTGATCGTGCAGGCAGGGAACGGCATAGATCTCCCCATCGATTGTCTGGGTCTGGAACATTTCGTCTCCCACCGCATCCAGAATCCCCTGCCCATAGGTATCCAGAAGGTCAGAGAGCGGAAGAAGCTTGCCGTGTTCCTGATAGGTTTGGAGAAATTGGGAGGAGGGCAGGAAAAATACATCCGGCATCCGGTTGGACACATCATATTTGCTGAATACCTGCTCATAGTGCTCCAGTTCTACAAATTCCAGCTTTACATGACCGCCGATAAGCGGAGCCACGTAGTCCTCCAGAGCCTCCGAAATTTGTTCCCCATCGAAAAGGGAGGTATCTACTTTTACTCCGGTAATGGAGATGACAGGTTCTTCCTCGGCAAGAACAGGCAGCCCTGCCAAGCAGAAAAAGAGTAGGGAGAATAAGCTGGATTTTATCATGATTTTTGACATAAACAGTCGCCTTTCTAATCAAAATTATGGATAAATTTTAACATTATCTCCTGTTTTTTACAATGGTGTGACCAAAAAGTGAACACAAAAGTGATAGAAGATGAAAGGATAATCATATTTTTACACAAAGAGGGCTGGTAAAATGGGAGACATCATAAAGGAAAAGGAGAGCAAACTATGAAAAGAAAGAGAATGGGTAGCAAGATCCTAAGTGTCCTGCTGGCAGCTGCCACTGTATGTTCCGGTGTTCCCGTTACGGGCTTGGCTGCTGAGACGACGGACACGTCTTTTAAAGAGCTTCTGGAATCCATGTATACCGATCCCGACCGGGAGTATCAGTCGGACGTAAGATGGTGGCTGGCGGAAGCTTCCAATACGGATGAAGTGCTTCTGCAGGAAATCCAGAACATGTACGATGCCGGATTTCACGGTGTGGAGCTATGTATGCAGGCAGACGACAATTCACCGGACGACACCTACGCTTATGGTTCGGAAATGTGGTCTCACAAATGGAAATTGATGATGAACGCTCTGCTGGACCATGATATGGAAGTCAGCCTGACCTCCGGGACAAACTGGTCCACCTCAAACGTTCCGGGACTTGATCCGGACAGCCAGGCGGCAAGCCAGGTGATTGCTATGGGTTCCGTGATCGTGGAGCCGGGAAGCAGCATTACAGAACTTCCGAAACCGGAGACTATGCGGGAATCCAATAAAGGTCAATTCCTGGGCGCCTATGCCTACCGGGTGACCGGACAGGAAGAGGAGTCCAGAAAATCAAATGTACCTTGGGTTCAGCCGCAGGAATATACCTGCTATTCGGTAGACTACGATTCTATGGTTGACCTGACTGCGGAAACTACTTTTACAGAGGGAGCAACCATTTATGACCAGGCAGGAGAGTGGACGGCTCCGGATGACGGTCAGTATCTGGTAGTAGGGCTTTGGACACATGGGAACTATATGACAGCGAGCCCGGCGGCTGAAACCTGCTATGCGACCAACTATTTTGACGAGCGCGGCGTGGAAGCTTTAAGGGCATTCTGGGAAGAACATTATCTGGATGACCCGGAGCTCAATGAAAAAATCAAAGAAGGCGATGTACAGCTTTTCATGGATTCTCTGGAGATCAATCCGGAAGGCGGCATTACCTGGTGGACAGAAGATATCCGTCAGGAATTCATAGACCGGAAAGGATACGATATTCTTCCGTATATTTTCCTGGTGGACGGGCTGCCGCAGGTTTACGCTGTATTTAATCCGTATACGGAGCCGGCAAAGGGCTTTTATGAGCTGGAAGGAAATTCAAGCTTACGCGAAAAGATCATCAACGATTGGGTGGATGTTTTGACTCAGATGTACTGTGAAAATATGCTGGTTCCGCTGAAAGAGTGGCTGAACTCTGTGGGAATTAAAACCCGTGCCCAGATTTCCTACGGCCGTTCCTTCGAGATCACAGAGCCGTCCGCATATGTGGATTATCCGGAAGCGGAGAACCTGAACCAGTACGACAACGTGGATATCCTCCGTCTCCACACAGCAGGCGCGAAGCTTCAGGACAAGCTGCTGTCCACAGAGACAGGTGCATCCTTGAGTACTTACGCAACCTCCGCACAGACAAGGCTGCCTCAGATCTATGCACAGTATGCCGCAGGATTCCAGCGTGTGATCTGGCATATTTGGAGTACCTCCTACTGCTACGGAGAAGAACCGACCTGGCCGGGTTGGGGAACCAGCTTTGACCGCTGGGGTGACAGAGAAGCGGATTTCCGTGATATGGATGAGTTCAATGCACATATTGGGCGTGTACAGACCCTGATGCAGACCGGAACCTCCCGTACAGATCTTGCCTTTATCCACAATAACTGGAACCAGGGCGTTTTGAGCGGCGGCGGTATCGGAGATGATATTACCAGCATGAATTACCAGCTGGCTCATATGGGCGTATATTATCGCTCTACAGAGCTTCAGGATAATGGCTATACCTATGATTACCTCAGCCCGGATCTTTTGTCCGCAGAGAATGTTCACTTTGACGAAGAAACCGGCACCATTGAGCTTGCAGGCTACAAGGCAGTGATCCTTTATCAGGATTGGCTTGATGTAGACGGCGCAGAGAAGATTCTGGAGTGGGCGAAACAGGGGCTTAAGGTCGTGATTCTGGAAGGCGCAGCAGAGAGAACGCCGTTCAACGATGGTCAGGATGAAAGACTGGCAGAGATCATGGAAGAGATGAAATCTCTGGATACCGTCCGTACAGCAGAGATTTATGACGCATCGGAAGATTTCGATTACTTCGATGAAGTGGCAGGAGGATATGACGATGGTGTGCTGGAAGCGCTTCAGGAACTGGGCGTTGAGCCGTATGCAGGCTACAGCGAGCCGAACCATCAGCTGCTTACCCAGTCCCGTATCGACGAAGACGGCAACGAATACCTCTATGTATATAACTATTGCCCCAACGATTATCATCAGAACAGCCATATCGAAAGTGTCAAGACGGAAGATCACGGAACGAATATTCAGACGGAGATTGAGATGGATGGCATGTTTGTTCCCTATATGATCGATGCTTGGAGCGGCGAAGTGACGGAGCTTGCTGAATATCGTTATGAAGACGGCAAGACCATCTTCCCCATCGATCTGGATTACAACAACATTGCACTTTATGCTTTTGAAGCTGTGGAAGAAGAGACGGAACACATTGTATCTACCGATGCAGAGTCCTCCTACACTGCAGAAGACGGAAGTCTCTATGTAAGAGCGACAGAGAGCGGAGATTATACAACCGAGCTCTCCAATGGAGAAACGGTAACCACGACCGTGGAAGTACCGGAATCCTACGATATTACCGGATGGGATCTGACCGTGGAATCCTGGACTCCGTCGGATGAAGTGATCACCAGTGAAGAGACCATCGATGATGTGACAACGATTAACACGAAAGCAGCAACGGATAAGACAGATATCAATGTACAGCTGGATACCCTGACTACCTGGGATAACATTGAAGAGGTAGGCGGCAACGTATCTGGATTTGGTCACTACGAGGCAACCTTTAACTGGGATGCAAGCGCAGCAGACGGTGCTTACCTTGACTTTGGAGATAATTTCGTATCCAGCATGAAAGTATGGATCAATGGTCAGAAGGTAGGCGGCGACATCAGCCAGAACCCGACGAAAGCCAAAGCAACCATCGCAGAAGGCGCAGAGGGTGCAGACCAGTATACCGGCGGAATTAATTGGATGAATCCGGTCGCCGACATCAGTGATTATCTGGTAGATGGCGAGAACACGATCGTGATCGAGTACAGTTCTTCCATGAACAATGTGGCTCTGTCCCAGGGAATCGTTCAGGAGACAGAAAATGCCTCTAACTGGTGGCACAATGACACCAAATACCAGAGCTACGGACCCTCCCAGGCAGTGATTATTCCGTTTGCGGAGGAAGCTGTATAAAAGGGACGGAAGGTATAGAAGGTATAGATAGTATAGAAGGTATAGATAGTGTTCTCATAATCGTGATCAGGTAAGAGGGATCGATAGCGGTTACATGTAGAACGATCTTAAAAGCAGGAGACAGTCGGGTCATGCCGATGATCTCCTGCTTTTTTGAGGAAGCGCTATGATTGAAATGAAGGAAAGTCTGCTCTTTGGTGCTAGAATTGGAGTGGAGAAATGCAGAGGCAAT
>DVFT01000058.1 GCA_018713105.1 Candidatus Limivivens merdigallinarum
ATCTCCTTTGTATAGATGGTTTTTCGTCAATTCCATTATACCAAACGGGACAGGTTTATGCCTTTTTTATTGGCTGAAATATTGAATTTTCAAGGTTCAACACACCGTATTGGTGTGGGAAGTTTTAGTAAGTTATAAATACGGCAAAAAAAACAAAAATTGCCGAATTATCAAAGGAGGGTGGAAGATGGATCAAGAAGCTATATTGGAGGAATAGAGCAGTTTATACCTTGTATTCTTCGGCACAAAGAAATATAATCATATTTGCCGAAGGATCCCAATCAAAAAAATCATGGTGATGGTCAAAATCCTGAGGCAATTCTAACCGGTAAAAAGAGAGGTTTTTAAACATGAACCATGTTTTGATCATAGATGACGATAAGGAGCTTTGTGCTCTGATGATGAAGTGTATGGAACAGGAAAATCTGTCTGCGGTGGCGGCATATGGAGGGGTGGAGGGACTGCAGCTGCTGGCGGAAACCCAGGACTCCTGTATGCTGATCATTCTGGATGTCATGCTGCCGGATCTGGATGGCTTCCAGGTATTGCAGAAGATCCGGGAGAAACACAGCCTTCCGGTACTGATGCTGACAGCGAAAGGGGATGAAGAGGATAAGATTTCCGGTCTGAGGATGGGAGCCGATGATTATCTGACAAAGCCATTCAGTATCAGGGAGCTGATGGCACGTGTGAATTCCCTGATTCGGCGCTACACCGCATTAAATCCCGCAGCCGGAAGCGAATCAGATATCCTGCTGCTGAAAGATATGGTGATTGATAAAGGGAACCGGACGGTGATTGTCCGCAATCTTCCAGCGGAACTGACCGGCAAAGAGTTTGACCTCCTTTTGTTTTTGGCATCCAATAAAGGGCGGGTGTTTACCAAAAAGCAGATTTACACACAGGTATGGGCGGAAGATTATGCTTTTGACGACAGCAATATCATGTCCTTTATCAGCAAACTGAGAAAGAAAATCGAGCCAAATCCGGAACAGCCATTTTACATTCAGACGGTCCGTGGAGTAGGATACCGATTCAATAAGGAGGCATAGGCGTGGAAATAAACCTTTATCTTTTGGCTTCCCTGCTGGCTGCCTTAGCTGTGATTGGCTGCCTTGTGGCGAAGCTTTGCCGTATCCGCGGACAGTTATCCCGGATTACGGATGCACTGGCAGATATGAAGTCCGGAAACCTGAACCGCCGCATCCTGGTTCAGAAAAACGACCTGACAAAGCAGCTCTGCTATGACATCAATGAGATTGCCAGGAACAGCCAAGCGCAGCTGATTGGGCAGAGACAATCCGAACAGGCTTATAAGCGCCTTATGGCAAGCCTTTCCCATGATGTGAAAACGCCCCTTGCCTCCCTGGTAGGTTATCTGGAGGCTGTGGATGGCGGGCTGGTAAAGGGAATGGAGGCTTTGGAATATATTCAGGTGGCTTCGGAGAAAGCCCATCATCTGAAAGACTTTGTAAACACCCTGTTTGAATGGGTCAAGCTGGACGCCGGGGAACAGATCTTTCATTTTGAGCTTTGGGATCTGAACGAGCTGTCCCGCAGCGTAATGGCGGAATGGGTGCCGCTGCTGGAAAACAATCATTTTTCCTATGAGATCGAGATACCGGAAACGGAATACACGACGAGGGTCGATTCCACAGCCTACACACGGATTCTCAACAACCTGCTGCAGAATGTCCTGACCCACAGCGGTGGAAATCAAGTCTCCCTGACGCTAAAAGAGACGGAGCAGCAGGCAAAGATCCTGATATCGGACAATGGGCAGGGAATTGCAGCCCTGGATCTTCCTCATATTTTTGAACGGATGTATCAATGCGACCATTCACGGTCTGCCAAAGGCAACGGGCTGGGGCTTTCCATTGCAAAGGAATTGGTGAGCGCCCATGGAGGGACGATCACGGTATCCAGCGTTCCCGGATACGGTACAACCTTTCTCATTACACTTCCGAAAGTCCTGTGACAGTGCAGGGCTTTTCTCGTGTTTAAAGCAAGGTTAAAACAAGATTTCGTCAAGGTTACGGCAAGGTTTGTCCGTTATAATGGGAACCACAAACACAAGAAAGAGAGGCATTTTTTATGAGTGACTTTGTGATTGAAACCAAAAAACTGACAAAGCGCTACGGAAAACAGAGCGCCGTCAATTCTGTCGGCATCCACGTAAAGCCGGGACGGATTTATGGGCTTTTGGGGCGGAATGGAGCCGGCAAAACCACCATTATGAAAATGATTTTGGGGCTTACAGCCATCACATCCGGCGAGGTGGAGGTGTTTGGGAAAACCATGAGCGGCAGCAATAAGAAGCGCATCTATCCCCGCATCGGCGCCCTCATCGAAACGCCCGGTTTTTATCCAAACCTGACAGGCACGGAAAATCTGGAAATTTTTGCAATGCTGCGGGGAACTTCCCGCCCTGATGCGGTCAAACATGCATTGGAAGTCGTAGGGCTTCCTTACCGGGAAAAAAAGCTGTTCAGCAAATATTCCCTGGGAATGAAGCAGCGGCTCGGCATTGCAGGCGCTATTCTGCACGACCCGGAACTTTTGATCCTGGACGAACCAACCAACGGGCTTGACCCCATCGGTATTGCTGAAATGAGAACTTTTATCAAACACCTGAGCGCAGAGCGCGGCAAGACCATTTTGATTTCCAGCCACATTCTTTCAGAAATTTCCCTTTTGGCGGACGATATCGGCGTGATCGACCACGGCTTCCTGTTGGAAGAAAGCAGCATGGAGGAGCTGGAAAGGAAAAATCGAATGTATCTCCAGCTTCAGGTATCGGATGTCTCCAAAGCCTCTTTGATTCTGGAACGAGAGTTCCATACAGCTGACTACACCGTACAGGAGGAACATACCCTGCGGCTCTACGATACCACGCTGGATCTGGCAGCAATCAACAAAGCGCTTGTCATGCAGGATGTGGCTGTGATCAGCTCACAGATCTGCAATGACACTCTGGAGGATTATTTCAAGAAGATTACAGGGGGAGAGGGCATTGCTTAGATTGATACATGTAGAATTTCTGAAGCTGCGCCGAAGAAAATTTGTCTGGCTGATGCTGCTGGCATCGCTCTTTATGCCCTTCGCCGCAATCTTTTATTTTGCAGCTTTCAAGGAAAGCGTTGTGAACCCCATAGAGTTTTACAAGTAGACAGCACTCAGCTACACTCCCTGGATCATCCTTCCGGTTGTACTGGGAATGTTGTGCACCATGCTGATGTACCACGAGACCCAGCATCATATGCTTGGGAAGCTCTGGATCGTGCCGGTCAACAAACTTGCTTATTTTTTCAGCAAATTCGTCGTGGTACTGATGTATTCCGTCTGCTTCATGCTGATCACGGCTTCCGCTTCCGTCCTTACCGGTGTACTTTCCGGAACGATTGCTTTTGACAGCGGGAGTGCCCTTTACCTTCTTCGGAAGTGTATGGAAATCTCCATCCTGACCGCCTTTGCAGTTCTTCCGCTTTTGGCTGCTGCAGCCGCCCAGAATGGTTATATCTTCCCCATCTGCCTGACACTGGTTTATACGTTTCTCAGTTTTATCCTTTTGATGGTGAATATGTATCTGCATCCGCTGTCCAGCATGACCGCCATTGTCATTCGGGATATTCCGGGTGTTGTGATCACTCAGCCGCTCAATCTGGGAAACGCATTCCTCTGCATTGGAATATGGGGCGTTGTCTCTGTCCTGCTGGCAGGGATTGCATTAGCAAAGAGAAAGTGAGGTATTAGAAAATGGAACTTTTACTCCGGGCAGAGTGCCGGAAACTCCGCCGTTCGAAAATTTTGTGGATTGCCGGATTTGCAGCGGTGATGGTAGCGGTCATCGTCTTTACACAAGGGCAGTTTACCTTCTATGACAACCGCTATATCGATGGAGCTGGTTGGTTTATGACTGCGGCTCAATCTCTCGCAACCTTTTATGTGCTGCCTGCTGTCATTGCCCTTCTGGGCAGTTATATGATTTGCCGTGAGGAACAAGAGGATATCCTGAAATCCCTGCGGCTTATCCCCATAGATGAAAGAAAACTGACGTTCGCCAAGATGATGCTCACCCTCGTATTCAGTGTCCTGATCTATCTTTTGCTGTTTGCAGCAGCCTTTATCGTCGAAGCTGTGCTGCACCTTGAGGCATTGTCCATCGGGCTTATTTTGGAAAATCTGAAAAGATACCTTCTGGATGGAGTCGGCGTGTTTTTTGCAATTTCTCCCATCATTGCCTTTGTGGCAAGAATCAAAAGAGGTTACTGGCTGGCTTTGATTTTTGCGGAACTATACTCCTTTGCCGGATTGTTTGCAAGTATGTCCGACCAGCTAAAGACCGTATATCCCATGACAGCCGTTTTCCATCTCTCTGGCTATTATGAGGCGAGTGTACTTCAGGTTCTGGCTGGCGCTGCGGTTTTGCTGGCTTGTGCTGTCCTGGCGTTCTTTCTGCTGAAGGGGCTGAACCATAGAATGAAATCAGAGCGAGAACCGCTTACTTAACATAGCTGAAACAATATGGAAATAAAATTTACAAACTTAACTGTTATGATAATTTCAGAAATGTACATCGGATGAGCACTCATAACAGAGAGAAGGTGTAATCTTGAAACACACGATTTATTTTATTACAGGAATCAATGGCTTTCTGGGCAGGACACTGGCGAAACGGCTGTTGGATGCTGCTTGTGAAGTATATGGGCTCCGGCTGCCGACAGACAAGCAGCGCTCGCTGGACAAAGTAATCTACTATGAAGGCGATGTGACGAAGCCCCGCACATTAGTTCCTTTTGTGAAAGCTGCAGCCAAGAAAGGCGCGGTATTGATCCATTGTGCGGGAATTGTCTCGATTGCTGCGCAGAATCCAGCTTTGTGGAGAGTCAACGTTGACGGAACCAGGAACCTGATTGACCAATGTGAAAAGCAACAGGTCAAAAAGATCATTTATGTCAGCTCCGTCCATGCCATACCAGAGAAACCAAACGGTGAAGTCATCAGGGAAACGGAACGGTTTTCCGCTTCCCTCGTAAAAGGAATTTATGGGAAGAGCAAGGCAGAAGCCACAGCCTTTGTCAAGAATGCTGCCAGACATGGGCTGCCAGTGACGATCGTCCATCCATCAGGAATCATCGGTCCGGAGGATTCCAGCGGCAGCTACATGACGGAATTGTTCCGGTTCTATGTGCGCCACAGAATTCCCCTTGCCATCGACGGCGGCTATGATTTTGTAGACGTAAGGGATGTGGCGGAAGGAATTCTAAAATGCGCCCAGCAGGAGGCTCGTGGTGAGAGCTATATTTTATCCAACGAATATATCACGGTGGGAAGAATCTTTGATACACTTTCCCGGCTGACAGGAAAAAGCAAGACCTGGGGCAGCCTGCCTTTGCGCTGGATCAGACCGCTGGCGCCGTGCTGTGAAAAGATCTTCCCCCTTTTGGGATTGCCGAAACTGATCACGCCTTACTCGCTGTACACCTTAGGGAGCAATGGGAACTTCAGCCATGAGAAGGCAACAAAAGAATTGGAATACCAGCCAAGATCCCTGGAAGAGACCATGGCTGATATTGTACGATGGCTCCAATAGGAACCCAATGGTGAACCTAATGGACGTTTTCAGCCATTCACAAAATGTATGATAAAAGATAAAGGACAGGTATTAGACTTAAAAGCCGGATTATCTTACAATATTTGTAAAGAAAAATCTGAAACGGAAAGGAAGCATAAGATCATGAAAAAGAATATTGGAACAAGCCTTGCTCTTTATCCCACACCGCGGGCGATGTGATTGGAAAATGCATGAAGATAAGTGAATAGCAGAATAAATGAGATAAAATGTAAAAAAGGATTGGTGGATATGGAATACGCAAAACTTGGGAACACGGACATTGAGGTATCGAAGCTCTGTGTAGGCTGCATGAGCTTCGGAAAACCCGGAACGCTGCATGACTGGACAGTGGATGAAGCAGGGACAGAGGAAATCGTAAAACATGCTCTGGACCTGGGAATCAATTTTTTTGATACTGCAAACGGGTATTCGGAAGGAACCAGCGAAGAATATCTTGGGAATGCAATCAGAAAAAATATTCCGCGGGATAAGGTTGTGATTGCTTCCAAGGTCTACTTTAATCCAGGAAGACTTTCCGCAGAAGCGATCCACCGGGAAATTGAAGGCAGCCTGAAACGGCTTGGTACGGACTATCTGGATCTGTACCTGATTCATCGCTTTGACTATGATACTCCTATCGAAGAGACCATGGAGGCTCTGAATGACCTGGTCGTATCCGGAAAAGTGCGTGCCATTGGGGCGTCCGCTATGTACGGATACCAGTTCTATAATATGCAGCTTGCGGCACGGGATCATGGGTGGGCGCAGTTCGTGACGATGGAGAATCATTACAATCTTCTTTATCGGGAAGACGAACGTGAGCTGATTCCCATTTGCCGTCAGATGAATGTATCCCTCATGCCTTACAGCCCTCTTGCAGCCGGGCATTTGACCCGCCCAGAATGGAATTCGGATTCTATCCGAAGCAAAACAGACCGGGCAGCCATGGGGAAATACGACCGGACTCAGAAACAGGACATGGAAATTGTCCGCAGGGTTCACCTCCTGGCAGAAAGATACGGCGTAAAAATGCAGCAGATTGCCCTGGCATGGGAGTGGGCAAAAGGGGTCACTGCACCGATCATCGGAGCTACGAAAGCCTCCCATTTTGATGATGCTGCAGGAGCATTTTCGGTGAAATTGACGGAGGAAGACATCGCATTTCTGGAAGAACCCTATGTGCCTCACAGGATTGTAGGTGCGATAGACAGCAATCCGCCACAGGGAACCAAACTATTGGATGTGAAGAAATAGAATACGAGGAGGTAACCATGTCTTGCGCTCACTGATTGTTTCCTATTCCTATTCGGGGAATACTCATCGGATTGCAAGGGAGATCCAGACGCTTACCGGAGGTGATTGGTGTGAAATTTATCCGTGGCAGCCATACCCGGCTGCCTTTCCGGAACTTCTCCAACAGGTGAAAAAAGAAGTCAGCACGCAGTATCATCCGCGGCTGCTGCCGCCAGCCTATCTGCCGCAGCCGTATCCGGTTATTTTTGTCGGTTCTCCAAACTGGTGCGGAACCATTGCTCCGCCTCTTGCCTCGTGGCTGTGCAAAAATGATCTGTCCGGCAAAGTGATTCTCCCGTTTTATTCTCATTGCGGCGGTGTTCCCTGCGATTTCAGGAGGGACATTATCCGCCTGTGCCCGAAAGCGGATGTCAGGGAGGCATTGAGTGTGCTAAATGACGACGACGGCAGGATGCGGGAAGCAGCATGGAGCAAAGCCCGGAAGCTGGTGTTGTCAGCTCGGAAGAAGATTTGACCTTCCCGCTTGGAACTGCCGTTTCTGGAAATTTTACCGGGAACGTCTATTTTGCAGCCATGATTCAAAATGATGATACCTACCATTTCCCGCAGACCAATCACCTCACTTTTGCGCCAGGAGCCAGAAGCTACTGGCATTCCCACGGCGGCATGATTTTGCTGGGAACAGGTGGGGTCGGTTATTATCAGGAAGAAGGAAAACCGGCTCAGATCATTCGGGAAGGTGACGTGGTGGAATGCCCGGAAGGTGTCCGGCACTGGCACGGGGCTGCTCCTGACAGCTGGTTTTCTCAGATCGTGATTTACGATGCGGAATATACGCCTGAACATAACCTTTCAGAAGATCCCGTTACCGATGAACACTACGACAATCTGGAAGTCGCCTCCTATACGCCGCAAAACTCACAGGACTCTGAATTTATGTTCCATCAAGGAGAAAATCCGCTGAGCTCCGATACCTTCAGCGGTCCCTACTATCTGACTTCTCTGATCGGAAGTGATAACGTGGCTGGCTCTCCGGAACTCCACTATGTGGTATTTGAACCGGGAACCATCAACAACTGGCACACCCACGAAGGCGGGCAGATCCTGATTGCCACTGACGGCGTTGGATATCATCAAATTGAAGGAGAACCTGTCCAAGTGCTTCATCCCGGAGATGTGGCGTACTGCCCGCCCGGCGAAACTCATTGGCATGGAGCCAGTGCCGATAACGGATTTGCCCACATTTCCGCGAATACGAATCCGGAACTTACAGGTCTTACCTGGTACGACAGGATTTCAGAAGAAGAATATCAGAACCTTCCTGCCTCATAAGGTAGAATTCTTTTTAACATAGCCTCCAGCTTCGGCTGGAGGCTTAATAATTTCACGGATTACCACATCTCATTTTTCTTTACCCTCCGTCTGGGGGCAGAACGATTTTTCGCCCAAACGGAGAATCTTTTCCTGGTAACGATCCAAAATGGACTGAAGTGTGATGCGCTTCATTTCGTCTTCAGCGGTTTTTTGCACCTGGTCAAAATAATCCTGGAGAGATAGTTGGATATAAATCCCTACCCCGCATTCCGGATTTGTATGGGTATCCAGGTGGAGCAGGGGCTTATCGCCCTCTACCGCCTTATAGATATCCAGCAACGTAACAGCAGACGGCTCCCGGGTCAGGGAAGGTCGGGGATGCCCTTGTACGCTGGACAAAAGTCCGGCTTTACGGAGCGCGGACATCAGCTGGCGCACACATCCGGGATTGGTGCGTATACTTTCCGCAATGCTGCTGCTGGAAAGGGAGCCGGTGGGATTTAATTGGATAAAAGCCAGGATATGAACCGCGTCACTAACTTTTGTGGAATACTTCATGATGATTTCCTCCCTTAATGTTAATTTAATTATAACAGCATATTGACAGATGCGCAACCAAATGTTAAACTATTGATGTTAAAATAATATTTACAGCAAAAGAGATGGGAGAAGAAGTCATGAGTTTTTATGAAAATCTTGTAATGCAGACGCAGATGAATTATTCTAGATATTACAGTCTGTATGCAGCGGGGAAAACGCCGTATGCATTGTCAGAGAAACCGGCGCTTCCCTATGAAGAACAGATACAGCGTTTGGTGAAAGAAATAGAAGAAGCAGAGTGCGTTCTGGTAGGCGGAGCTTCCGGGCTGTCCGCAGCGGGCGGCGGCGACTTCTACTATGAGGACAATGCTTCCTATCGAAAATATTTTGGGAAATATGCGGAGAAATACCATTTTAAAGGGGCTTTTGACGGCATGATGCGTCCGTGGGACAACAGGGAGGAGTTCTGGGGGTATCTCTCCACGTTTCTTCATACGACCCAGACAGCCGAAATCCGGAAACCCTACAGAGATCTGGACAGTCTTTTGAAGGAGAAAGATTTCTTTATCCTTACTACCAACCAGGATACCCAGTTTGTAAAGCTCTATCCGGAGGAGAAAGTGGCTGAGATTCAGGGCGATCACCGTTTCTTCCAATGCTCCAGGTGCTGTGCGGATGACACCTGGGACGCGGTAAAGCCGGTGAAGGAAATGATCCGGGCGATGGGAGAGGGGACGTCCGTTCCGACCGAACTGATTCCCAGATGCCCCCACTGCGGAGCGGAGGCGTTCCCCTGGGTTCGGGGATACGGGAATTTCCTGCAGGGAAGAAAGTATGACGGGGAATATCAGAAAGTCTCAACGTATATCCAGAAAAACCAGGATAAGAAAATTCTCTTCCTGGAGCTGGGTGTCGGGCGTCTGACTCCCATGTTTATCCAGGAGCCCTTCTGGAACCTGACCCTGAATTTCCCCAATGCCCGGTACATTGCGGTAAATAATCAATATGACTTTCTGCCGAAGGACATAGAAGACAAAGGAATGGTCATTGTGGGGGATATTGCGAGGGTATTATAGGACGCGGTAAAGGAGAAAGGTATGTTTGAAGAGGAAAAGTCTGTATCAGGAGGGAAAAACAGCATTGAAGCATAAAGAGGAAATCGTAAATAAAATAGAAGAAGCCGATGCGGTTTTGATCGGCACCAGCAACGGTCTGTCTATCACGGAGGGGCTCCACCTGTTCGCGGATAACCAGGCTTTTGAGGAATTATTTGGGGATCTGAAACAAAAGTATGGGATGCGGTGCATCCTTCAGGGTATGGGAGCCAGATGGAATTCCGAGGAGGAAAAATGGGGATTCTGGAGCCGCCTGGTCCATCACTACTGCGGGGAATACCAGGAATCCCAGGTGATGGCAGACTTGAAAAAAATCATTGGCAAAAAGGATTACTTTGTCATCACTTCCAATGGAGAATGCCATTTTGAACTGTGCGGATTCGCGCCTGAGAAGATCTATGAAGTGGAAGGCAACTGGCTGACCATGCAGTGCGCTTCCCGCTGCCATGAGAAGGTTTATCCCTGGGCAGACCTGGCAGAAAAGATGGCAAAAGCAGAGCAGAAGGGAAAAGTTCCCTCGGAACTGATCCCCAATTGCCCGGTCTGCGGCGGATCCATGCAGATCCATATGGAGACGGATAGGAATTTTATCCCTGAGACGGAGAGCAGGAAGCGTCTGGAGGCGTTCCTGGAAAAATACCATGGAAAGAAACTGGTAATTCTGGAGCTGGGAATAGGATGGAGAAACCAGCTGATCAAAGCGCCGCTTATGCGGCTGACAGCCAGGGAACCGCAGGCAGTTTACGTGACGGTCAACCTGGGGGAGATTTTTATTCCGGATGAAATCCGGGATAAGTCTTATGGGCTGGACGGGGATCTGGCAGAAATTCTTCGTGCGCTGGCAAAAGAACGGGGAGATTGAGAGGAAGCTTCCCCTCGCAGATGATGGCGTACATGAACAGGGAACTGAAAAAGATGGATGAGACGGGAGGAATGAAAAATGATTGAGGAAATCCAGATGGAAGAAACCAATAATTATGAAAAATGGTGTGAACAGCGGAGAGAGAAGTTCCTGAAAATGGACCAGGAAGAATTGAAGAGAAGGCTGCCGGAATTAAAGGAAGAAGAAAACAGGCTGACGATCTGCCATTTCGGGAGAAAACTGGGAGTTCACAAGGAGGATGGCAGGATCCTTGCCATGGATGACCAGGATCCGGTGACTTGCTATGAAAGACTGAATGTTTATACCCTGTTTGGCTACGTATCATCCTTGGCGCATTATAAAGACAACTGGGTGCGTTTTGACCAGCTGAAAAATACCTCGCCTTTTTCAAAAGCCTTCCAGGAAGGGGTGGTCGAACCATTTTCCAGAATGTTCAGCGGTCATGTAAAAGAATTGTCCTACGCTTGTGAGAAGCTTGGTGGGAAGAAACTGACCTGGTCTGACGCAGGTTACGAATTGAAAGCCTTTGAATGTATTCCAGTGCGCTTCCTGTTCTGGGATGGGGATGATGAATTTCCGGCACAGGGGAATCTCCTCTTTGACGCCAGCGCCACGGATTTTATCCATGGGGAAAGTGTGGTAACCATTGCGGCAATTGGTCTGGACCGGATCGCGAAATTGGCAGGAGTACCTATGGACCGAAGTGCGTTTCCCATATTTTGAAACAGTGAAATCCTTATTTTAACTGCCTCCCGTCCCGGATTAAGAAGCTTTCTAAACCGGATTTTATAAACTGGTCAATGGACTTCTGTATTTTCCCCCAATCCTGGCAGCCGTTTTTCAGCATTTGTTTATTGATGGCGAGACAGGCATTCATCTGAAAATAGAGAATTGCCTCAGCCTCCTCAAAAGACAGCAGGCTGTTTCGCATAAGCCCCGTGATAAAGTTTTCTTTGGAGACTTCACAGAGCTTTTCAAGCAGTCTTGCGGACGCTATGTCATCAAAAAATAATATCTGAAATTCGCGGTTCTCCCGTACTTTCTGGCAGAATGGGTAAGTACATCTGGTTTTCGCCGGGCACAGAACCTGGTCCATCACATGGGTGGTATCCTGGAGAATCTCACCAATAATGTCATCCAGCACGTCGTCCAGATCATAATAGTGCAGGTAGAAGGTTCCGCGGTTGATATCGGATTGTTTGCAGATTTCCGTAACGGTAATCTTTGAGAAAGGTTTCTGCTGCATGGCAGCCAGCAACGTATCGCGGATTACCTTCCGGGTATAGCGGGTTCGGCGGTCGGCGGAGTATTTTTTTTCTTGTTTTTTCATAAAGACACCTCTTTTTCTGTACAATTTTCAAAATGTGT
>DVFT01000059.1 GCA_018713105.1 Candidatus Limivivens merdigallinarum
CCTGAGCCAGGATCAAACTCTCAAATAAAGTGTTGATTCCGGGTCAAAATTTAGTCTGGCTAAATTTTATCCCATTTACTGTTAGGTTTGTTCTTAAAATGTTTCTCTTAGAACTTTCAAGGATATGTCACTGTTCAGTTATCAAGGTTCTTGTCTGTTGCTCTCTTCATCAGCAACTCTGTCAGTATATCGCACTTTGTTTTGTTTGTCAACAACTTTTTTTAATTTCTTTCAGAAATTCTTTTTGAATCTTTTCCGTTGTTTCTCTCTCAACTGAGTGCTCGTATATATTACCAGGACTTACCGCTTTTGTCAACAACTTTTTTCAGAAAAAACAAAAAAATCCAACCCGATAAAAACCTCAAAAATCCGCCATTCAAAAACCCCCGCAGCAAGCTACGGGGCATCAAATTTGCAGCGCAGCTATACTATGGGGGTTTTTTTCAGTCAACGTCTTGCTTTGTTTCCGAGCTGGTTCTCTATGTACCTTGATCACATCAGGGAACCGAATACCCCCGATACCATCCGCAGCAAAACATTCTCATCATAAAGCCATGCCAAAATCGGACTTTTCTGAATCATCACCATCAGATTGCCGCCAGGTTCCGTCCCGCTGAAGATTGTGATGATGAGAAAAATGATCCATACCATCAGCACGCCCTGGAAAATTCCAAGGAAGAATCCCAAGATCTTATTCAATCCGCGTATTCCCGGAATCGCTGTCAGAACGTCCATAGTCATGACAGTCATCCTAAGGAAGGTCACTACCACAAGGAAGGTTACCACATAGGAAAAAATATTCAGAATCAGGTTTGCCATGAATCCGGAGATATAGGTTTCAAAATTCTCCACTGCCAGCTTGGCATATCCTGCCGCATTATTATTCTCCACCAGCTGATCCTTCAAAACCTGAGGCAGCCACAGGTCTTCGATCACCTTCATCTGTTCCACCCGTGTCAGCGAGGAGGTATCCGCCTCCGTACTCCCTTCTGTTTCTTCCTCCTGATTTCCCACCTGGTTCTTCAGGTTCTCCAGAGTAAACACCTCCTGGCACCGTTCATCAATAAACTCATACACCGGGGTATGTTCTTTCAGAAATCCACTGACATAAGGATTCGCCAGATAAACCAAAACCGCCGCCAGGACAAAAAAGATCATGGACATTAATATTTTTACAAAGCCCTTCCGATACCCTCCCAAAGCATAGAAGGCAATCAAAAGCAGCACTATAATCGTCAATACATTCATCGTTTTCCCGCCTTATATCACTCTTATCAATTCTGTATTTTCACCGGTAACGATCAGGTAGGTTCCCAGTCCCCCCAGGGGAATCACATTCTGAATCGATTTTTGGTAAGCGATAGAAACCTTTCTCCTGCCTGCATCCGAATAAACTAAGAATTCTTTGTCGTTGAACAGGATGATATTTCCTCTCTCCATCTTGACCTGCTTGTAGTCAAAATTAAAATATTTTCTCACTGTTCTCCGCCCGTTCAAGCCATATACGCACAGCTCGTAATCATATCCTTCCCGGTCGCTCTTGAAAATAAATCCAATATGGTCATTATCATGGAAGGTGGAAAGAATCTCCTTGTCAAACTCCACATTGGCTGTCTCCTCGGGGATTTCCCTTCCGCGATAGATGCTGAATCCGTCGCTGCGCAGGGCCACCGCTGAATCCTTAGCAAGGAAATCCACCTCCGGTACAATCGCTCCGCTGTATGTCCCCTCACTGACCAGATTGTTGATCTCTGCCTGTCCTATGGAGTCAAAATTGTAGAATACGACATTGGTATACATTTCCCCGGAGGTGGCGCAGAGAAAGGATACCATCATTTTCAATCCGTCACTGGAGAGCGCAATATCCAACGGGTAGCCTGATTCATCAATGGTTGTCCTGTTTTCTGCGATCAGGTTCCCATTTGTATCATAGAAATTAATCCAGGTCACATCCCCGTCCTCCAGGACGGCTGCCACAACTCCCTGACTTGCCACCTTAATCTTCTCAATGGGGAGGAGGGTTTCAAAATGACCGATCTGACCACTCTGGTCAAAAATATAAATATCGGTTCCCTGCTGGTCGCCAACCGCTGCCGTGGAACCACAGATATCTACAATGGGGCTGCTCATGCTGAAGGTATTGTTCCAGAGGACGTTTCCCGAGGAGTCCAGGCAGGATACCCCGTCGGGACTGTACTTCAGCAAGCGGTTTCCATACTGTTCATACTGCGTTCCTGCAACGTCTTTATCCATCTCCTTGAGAACCATATAATTCTCTTCTACTTTCAGTATGATGACCAATCCGGCGATCAGGATGAGCAGAACGAAAATAAACAAGAGCTTCTGCCATCGTTTTTTGAAAGGAAGCCGGACTTTTGAAAAGCTAAATCCCTGAAATGGATTTTTTGCCAATTTATCTTTCAACAAATCATTACCCTCTGTTCTTTCGTATGGTTGATCATCAGTTGCCTATTCTACTAAGTATAGCAAAAAGCTTTCAGGGAAGCAATATTTTTTGTCCGGGCATGATCTGATTGGCGTTTTCGATTCCATTCAGCTCACAAATCTCCTCCAGTTTATCCAGACTTCCGTAATACATCTGGCAGACTTCCGCCAGGGTATCTCCGATTTTGATCGTATAGGAAGCGTTGGAAGCATGAACCTGGGCGGATGCCTCCATTCCATTCTCCGTGTTTGCTGCTTCTGCCGCAGTGCCTGTCTCTGGCTGAATTTCCGATGTTGTGCCTGCCATCTGGTCTAACGCCTCTTGGGTTTCATCCTCCATAGTCCCTTCCGATGGATCCTCTGCGGCCAGATTTGCTGCTGGATCATCTTGGCTGCTGACAGCGGAGTCTGCCGCCGTATTGCTGCTGATTCCGGACTGGCTGCTGGCGATCCCGTCATTGCTTTCGTCAAGCCAAACGCTGGAGGCTGGGCTTGCCTCTTCTTCCAACGTACTCATTGCGGAGACGTCGCTCTCTGTCTCTAATTGGGGCTCGCTTTCTGTCAGCACGCCTTCCAGCAGCTCGGTCTCCGTTTCTCCAGTCCTCACGTCGATCACCGTTTTTTTCAAAGCGGAACTTCCGGTTTCCGTTTCCTCCCCGCTTGCCGTTCCATTCACCGTTACAGAATTTCCTGCCATCTCAGCCATCGTCTCTTCCATCTTTTTCATTTTGTCGTAATTATTGATCATGGTGACGCCTATGATCAGGATCGTCAAAACCATAAAACTGCTGGCTGCATACAGGAGACGGGAGGGCTTTGGCGCTTTCTGCGTTTCTTCTTTTTCTTTTGGCTTAAATGCAAAAGAAAGCTTCGGCTTCTCTTCGGTCTTCTGCTCGGTATCTGCCTTAGCTTTCTCTGGTTTTTCTTTTTTGAGATCGATCATTTTCCGGAAACTTTGGATCGCCTTGTCGGAGACGGCGGCTTCTTTTTCCACGGATTTTCCCTGGTTCTTTTCTACCATATAGTCCTGCATCTGCTGGTTTTTCTCGTAATAAATGTAATATCCTTTCTGTCTTCGCAGAAATCCATCCAGTGTCAGGTAGACGCCTTCCTCCTTCTCCTCCTCGTCATAGACGACGACCAGCGCTTCTTTATCTCCAAACTGCTGTTTGTAGAGCTTTTTACCTTCCTCCGACAGGCTTTGGGGAAGTCCGTCCTCCTGGATGTACCAGCCAATCACCTGCCTGCCGGGGAATTTTTCCTTCACTGTCTCATATACTTTTTCCCAGGAGCCCTCATCGAAAAGGCTTTTTTTAAACTCGACGGCGCCATCCACAAAGTAGTAGCGAACCCCGCTGATCCGAACCATTTCTCCCAAAAGCGCGGCTTCCTTCACCTGATGCATATAGGTGACCGCATAGTCCTCCAGATAAATCTTTTTGTCCTTTCCCCCTTCTCCCACCTGACGGATATTCCTTGGCACTTCCCATTTTCCATTCCCCTTGACACCCATTTTTATCATACTCCTTTATTCGAATTTAGAATACCTATAGTATTCTATATGCACGTCCATACTAACACATGCATTTTGCAGATTTTATCAATCGATGGCAGGATTTCCGAAAATTTTGCGACATTTTTCCCTCTGCATATTTTTCCCGGAATCGGGATAGACTTTAGAAAACATCTGGAAAGGACAACTTCATGGAACACTCAGAAGAAATTTATTATATAGATTCCCTGGCTTTGGAGGCTCCCTTCCTGCTGGGACAGTATTTGAACACGCTTCTTTTTGAATATGAGACCGCCCCCGTATTTCTCTGTATCGGCAGCGACCGCGTCACCGGGGATGCCTTAGGCCCTCTCGTGGGAAGCCGCCTTGCGCAATATGAAGCCCATCCCCCTTGCGGCAGCAAAAAGACAGGCATCGAGGTATACGGAACCCTCGCGCTGCCTGTCCATGCGCTGAACCTGAATGAAATTCTGCATCATATCCGGGAGTATCATCCGGACAATCCCGTGGTTGCCATCGACGCCTCCTTAGGCGTCCGCGACCACGTCGGTTATCTCACAGTGGGAAAAGGGAGCCTTTCCCCCGGAGCCGGTGTCAACAAAAATCTGGCAAATGCAGGAGATATCTTCATCACTGGGATTGTCGGACCAGCCGGACCGTTCTCCCACTTCACACTGCAGACCACACGGCTCTCCACCGTCATCTCCATGGCTGAAACGATCACCAAGGGCATCCTGGTGCAGCGTTCTGTCAGTCCATCCTCCCCAGTGACGAACCAATCCCGGGAAGTTTTTTCGCCAGTGCGGCGGAGCGCTCCAGCGCCCAGCGGTACATGCTCCGATAGCCCAGCGGAAGCTTCAGATTCTTTGGAATGGCTTTCTCAGAATAATAGTCCGCTATCTCGCAGGCTCCGCAGTATTTATCGGTAAAACAGATAATAAAGCTCTCCAAGTGTCTTGGCGGTATGATCGTCAGCGGCCACATATGCTTTACGATCATATCCTTCTCCAGCGGCGTCAGATTGAAATGCTTCTCCGCATTTCTCAAAGCCACTCTTGGGTGGGTGAGACCATGGAAATGTTCTCCCGTCATGGCAGCATGGGTATGCCAGTCGTACAGAAAAAGATCATGGAGCATCCCTGCCCTGGCTGCCGCCCTGGCGTTGAGCCCCAGTGCCTTACAGATCCGGTAATTATAATATGCCACGTTCACGCAGTGCTGATAACAGGTCGTATCACAATGATGAGGATAGTTTTTCATACGCTGTACAACGGGATGGTTCATCAGATCCCGTACTGCCTCAAAGAACTCCTGGTTCTGTTCCTTTCGGGACTGCCTTGCACGGCGGGCTTTTGCATCTCTTGACATGATGATTCCTCTCTTCTCTTGGTGTTTGGGTGGACTTACTTTCAGAACGATTATAGCGAATTGTGGGAGGAAATTCAAGAGAGATGCTTGTTCAGTTACGTTGAATTTATCATGACATAAGAGTATGTCAATTTTCTAATTGATAATCTTCTTTGCATTCTTTTCCATTTCCAACACCAACTTAGGATCTGCTATTCTCACAGGCTGCCCACCTTTGATATATTGCCCATCTATGTATCGGTATGTCACAGGAAACATATCCTGAAACAGTAATACCGTCTTACGGTCAAAGATTTTGACAATTTTAATTGTGTCTGTAGGCTTATGCTGCTCTTTTTTCTTCTGTATCAGCTTCTCAAACTTTTCTACCTTAGAGCTGCAGGGAACAAGCCAGTATAAGTTTGTCTTGCTATCTCGAAAAGCAAAATAATGCGGACGTTTTGTGGATTCACAATTAATTTTTAAATAGGGATCCTGTATCTTCTCAAAAAATTATTTGATACAAAATACAGATAACCTGTTATTATTTCCATAGTTAGGCTTTCTCCTTATACGCGTTAAGCCTCCTGCCTTTCCAGGCAAGAGGCTTAGAAACCTTTTTCACGGTCTATTTATGATTCACATGACCGGTAGCGGACCACTTTGAGAGATGGATACCCATCTGCTAATATTATTATACGAAAGCGCCTCAGATATGTCAATCCTGAAAGTTTTTTGAATTTCCGCATGCGAGCTGAAGGCGATCACTTGGGAATACCTATCCATTTTTTCATTG